>JAYTPK010000025.1:0-2551 GCA_043747295.1 Polaromonas sp.
GCTTTTGGCATGTGGGGGTAGACCAAATTCAAATGCTGCACCCTGACGGGTTGAACCTTAGCGAAGCAGACTCGCGCACCGTGCTAGAGGCCGTGCGCCCGTATTTTGCAGAGGACTGCATTACGCTGCACTACGACCAGCCCACACGCTGGTATGCACAAAGCGAGTTGTTTAACCACTTAGCCACTGCGTCGCTAGACCGCGTGGTGGGCCGCAACGTGAATGCCTGGATGCCCGAAGGCGCGCAGGCCGCCCCGCTGCGCCGCCTGCAAAACGAAATGCAAATGCTGCTGTACACCCACCCGGTAAACGACCGCAGGCAAGCCGCTGGCCAACTGGCGGTAAATTCGTTTTGGGTCAGTGGCGCAGGGGTATTACCATTCATCTCGCCACCCACCAGCCCTCTTACCGTGCTAGACCAGCTGCGCACCCCCGCACTGCACGAAGACTGGGCCGCATGGGCAGCACAATGGCAGCAGCTAGACAGCGGCGTGCTACAAGACATGTTGAACCAAATTATCCGTGGCCAGCCTGTCAGCCTGACCTTGTGCGGTGAAAAATCTGCCCAGCACTGGCGCAGCCAGCCACGCAGCTTAAAAAGCTTTTTTACTAGTCTTTTAGCCCCACAGTCCAAGCATTTACTGCTTAAGCAGCTATGAAATTAATAGTACGCGACATTCCACCCCGCAGCGCCCACGCACTGCAAGAAGCCGGTGTGCACCCGCTGCTGGCCCGCCTGTACGCCGCGCGCGGAGTGCACAGCAAAGACGAATTGGATGACGGCTTGGGCAAACTGCTAGCCCCCAGCACCATGCTGGGCTGCGCAGCTGCAGCAGTGCTACTGGCCGACGCGATAGCCGCCCATAAAAAGCTGTGCATTGTGGCCGACTACGACTGTGACGGCGCGACCGCCTGCGCCGTAGGCCTGCGTGGCCTGAAATTGCTGGGGGCCCAGCAGGTTAGCTACATCGTGCCCGACCGCGTGGTAGACGGCTACGGCCTCACGCCGCCCATCTCACAGCGCGTGAAAGACAGTGGCGCAGATGTGCTGATCACCGTAGACAACGGAATTGCCAGCGTAGACGGCGTGGCCAAAGCCAAGGCGCTGGGCTTGCAAGTGCTGGTGACCGACCACCACCTGCCTGCACAAAAAGACGGCGTGGTGTTTTTGCCCGACGCCGATGTGATCGTCAACCCCAACCAGCCAGGCTGCAGTTTTGAAAGCAAGTCAATAGCAGGCGTGGGCGTGATGTTTTATGTGTTGCTGGCTTTGCGTGCTGAGTTAAGAGCACGGGGCGTTTTTGACCAAGCCACACAACCTAAATTGGACACTCTGCTGCCCATCGTGGCGCTGGGCACCGTGGCAGACGTGGTAAAGCTTGACCCGAACAACCGCCGCCTTGTCGCTCAAGGGCTAAAAAGGCTTAAAGTCCAAGCGTTTCCTGCTGGTATAGCTAGTCTTTTTATAGCAGCTGGGCGCAAACGCGAGCTGGCCAGCACCTTTGACTTTGGCTTTGCACTGGGCCCGCGCATCAACGCAGCAGGCCGCCTGGACGACATGCGCCTGGGCATTGAGTGCCTGCTCACCGACGACCCCGCGCGCGCAGACGAGCTGGCCAAGCTGCTAGACGGCATCAACCGTACCCGCCGCGATATTGAAGCGGGCATGCGCGAGCAGGCCGAACTAGCCGCTGAGACCATGTTTGATGACAGCGAAGAACCCCCCAGCGCGGTGGCCATTTTTGACCCTGATTTTCACGAAGGCGTGGTGGGCATTGTGGCCTCGCGCATCAAAGACAAACTGCACCGCCCTACCTTCGTGTTCGCGCCCAGCGGGGCCGAGGGGCAAGAGCATTTGCTAAAAGGCTCGGGCCGTTCGATAGCAGGCTTTCACCTGCGCGACGCGCTGGACTACATTGCCAAGCAGCACCCCGGCGTGTTGCTGCGCTTTGGCGGCCACGCCATGGCGGCAGGCTGCACGATTGAAGAAGAAAACTTTGACACGTTCGAGGCGGCGTTGCAAGAAGTTGCTGCCCAATGGATCGACAAAGCCACCTTGCTGCGCCGCCTGGAAACCGACGGCCCCCTACCCGTCGAATACCGCCGTACCGACATAGCCGACACGCTGAACCAAACCGTGTGGGGCCAAGGCTTTGCAGCGCCGGTGTTTTGCGAAGAGATTGAAGTAGTGTCGCAGCGGCTGGTGGGCGAGAAACATTTATCGCTCAAACTAAAACACCAAGGCCAACCGGTAGACGGCATATGGTTTGGCCACACTGCGCCGTTGCCTGCTAAGGTGAAAATGGCCTTTAGGTTGGAGGCGGATGAGTGGCAGGGGGTGCGGCGGGTGAAGTTTTTTGTTGAAGGTGTTGAAGGGTTTTAATCTTTGCTTTTTGTTTTGAGTTCGTTGCTTAGCTCGTTGTACTAGAACGCGCACTGCTGTGGCGTAGCACTATCGCCACCCGAACCACGGGCCCTGCGGGCAAGCATCTGCAGTGCTTGTATGTTACGGGGTGCTGGGGCAAAGGGACTCTGCAGTGCATCGGCCTTT
>JAYTPK010000026.1:0-5678 GCA_043747295.1 Polaromonas sp.
CTTGAATTTACCATTAACCGACCGGACGGTTTGGGAATCTGTTGGCCCCTTCAAACTGCCGATCAAGGCATTTGCTTTGAGACGCCGCGTCAGATGCAGCCCAAGGCGGCTGCGTACGTGTCCCCCGACGCGTGAGACAGCCGTTCGCCTTGCCGCGGACAAAGGGCGCCTCTCCTCCTTAACCTCCCGCAGCCGCCTTGGGCTGCCTCTAGCGCTTGAAGTGGTTGCGCATACGGTTTTCTCGTCTGGCCAAAGTCAACCAATCTGCCGCCAACCCCAAAGCGGCGCAACACCCAGGGCGACTGCGGGAGGTCAAGGAGGAGACGCGCCCGCAGGTGTAGCAAGGCGAAGCGGTTTTCCTCGCGTCGGGGGACACGTACGCAGGCGCCCTGGGTGTTGTGCTGCTGCTCGTCGTCAAGCTCACATCAATTTGGTCTTGTTGCCTTGGGTGTTGTGCTGCTGCCAGTCGTCAAGCTCACGGAACTTTGGCACTGTGCCGCCTGCACGGCCGTTGGTTATAGTTACCCAAGAACACCAGCCAACCGGAGAAACCCGTGACCACACCAGACAATTTCGAGTTCATCACCACCCGCACCGAAGCCGGCAAAGTCGGCATCATCACTCTGAACCGCCCCAAAGCGCTGAACGCCCTGAACGCCGGGCTGATGATCGAATTGGGCCACGCGCTCAAGGCTTTTGATGCCGACGCTGCCATTGGCTGCACCATCATCACCGGCAGCGAAAAAGCCTTTGCTGCCGGGGCCGACATCGGCGCCATGGCCAGCTGGGGTTTTGCTGACGTTTATGGGGCTGACTACATCACCAAAGATTGGGAAACCATCCGCAGCATCCGCAAACCGGTGATCGCTGCCGTGAGCGGTTTTGCCCTGGGTGGCGGTTGTGAACTGGCCATGATGTGCGATTTCATCATCGCGGCAGACAACGCCAAATTTGGCCAACCCGAGATCAAGCTGGGCATCATCCCCGGCGCAGGGGGCACACAGCGCCTGCCGCGCGCAGTGGGCAAAGCCAAAGCCATGGACATGGCGTTGACCGGACGCATGATGGACGCTGCCGAGGCCGAGCGCGCAGGCTTGGTCAGCCGCGTGGTGCCGCTGGACAAGCTGATGGAAGAAGCCTTGGGCGCAGCGCTGATGATTGCCGACTATTCACAAATCGCCGTCATGGCGGCCAAAGAATCCGTCAATCGTGCGTATGAGGGCACGCTGGCCGACGGAATTATGTTTGAGCGCCGCTTGTTCCACGCGCTGTTTGCCACCAGCGACCAGAAAGAAGGCATGGACGCGTTTGTAAATAAACGCAAAGCCGAGTTCAAACACCAGTAACCGAGTGGCGCTGCTGCATTGCTTTAAGCACTAAAGTGCTGACCAAGCTGGCAGACGCTAACCACACCACCCACACCGCCCCGCCGCTGGCTGCAACGCTTTGGTGGGCTTCAATGGTAAACGCAGCCAACGCAAGCAATACCAGCACTTGCGCGCTGCTGCGTTGCCACCAAGCGGTAAAGCGCTCACACAGCCACACCCCGCTCAAGCCTGCAAGCCACCCCAGGCCCGCGCCAGCCACCACATCTGTGGGCCAATGCGCACCCACCGCCATCCTAGACACCCCCACCAAGCTGGCTAAAGCCAAACTAGCGGTGATCACCACATAACGCATGTGACCAGGGCGCATGTCCAGGCTGGCACACAGGGCGGCGGCAGCAGCAAAAGCGGTAATGGTGTGCCCAGACGGAAAGCTGTTGCCGCTTAACAATGCGCCAATGTTGTTGAAATCTACAGTGCTGAGCAAATCGCTGGGGCGCGATGCGCTGAGGCTGTGCTTGAGCACAAGTGATGACAAACCCCCTGCTGGGATAGCCGCCACAAAAGACATCATGACTTTGGGTTGGTACAGCATCAGCGGTGACATGCAGCACATCAGCACACCCGTGTGGCCCAATAGAGTTACCGAGGCCCAAAACTGCGGTGTGTGGGCAGCAGCCCATTGGTTGATTGCTAAGAAAATATCTTTTTGAGGCCCAGCTATCAGCTGCACTATGACCGCTAAACCCAAGCTGTAAGCTGCCCAACAAGCCGTGATCAAGCAATAGTTTGCAGTCCACACTTTGCCAGATGGTTGAACCCTAAAAGACAAGCTGGCGTATTGCATCATGTAGACCCCTTGGGGCCACGCCAGTTATAGCAGTGCAAAAAACTAAAGTGCGCTATTTGGCGGCCCAAGTGCTGCACGGGCATTTGGTCGAGTAAATCACAACGCTCAAACTGCTGCGCACCCACGGGTGGCTTAAAGCTCATGTGTGACCAGTCCACCAGCAGTACCGAATCTTGCGGCTTAACAGCACCAAACCATAAATCGAATTGGTCAACGCGCTGGTCTAGCACTGTTACTGCCAAGGGCTTGGCATACCAAGCAATGCGGCTTGCTAAAGACCAGTTCATTACAGCCAGCCGTGGCAGGCCTTCGCGCTGTGCTAGAGCTTGGGCTTTTTGCGCAGCCCGGTCCCAGCCATACAAGTCTGCAAACGGGTTAGGTGGGGCTGGGGGCGCAGGCGCGCTGGGGGTGCTTTTTGCTTGCAGGCCAGTCTCTTGGTGCCAGCCACCCACAGCCATTAGCACTACCAGGGCCGTGCACAATGCGGCTTGCAGCCCGCCCAAAGCCACCACCCAGCGAGGGCGCTGCTGCCAAAGGCCAGACAGGCTGATGGCAGCCATGGGCACTAGGGCGATAAACGCTGGCGTAGCCCAGTGCGGCAATGCGCTGCCGCGGCCACCCACCCATAACAGCAGTAGCAAAGTAGGCAGTGCAAAGCAGGCACACAAGCGCCACACTTGGGCATGCTGCTTTAGCCAGCGCAGGCTGGCCAGCAGCAGCACCCCATGCGCAAGGCACAGTAGCAATGCAAAAACCAAGGCTTTGCGCAGCTGCCATTCGTTAGCACCGTGCGCATGGTTTAACTGGTAGCTAAACGAAATCCAGTCGTGCTGCGCGTTCCAGTAAAAAACGGGCACTACACACAGCGTAGCAATGCCCACTGCCAGCCAAAGCCCACGCATGGCCAACAGCGCTAAGCCATGCGCCATGCCCAAATACATCGCCGCCCCCAGCGCCAGCATCACGGCGGTGTATTTGGCCAAACCTGCCAGCCCTAAGCACAGCCCCAGCGCCAGCCATAAGCCAAAGCGTTGGCTGCCATGCGGTGTGCGCAAGTGCCAGCACACCAGCATGATGGCGCAAACCAACGGCATCAGCAAAGTGTCGGGCACCAAGGCCAGGCCCAACAGGTGCGGCAAAGGGCTGAGTATCAACAACCAAATATCCAGGCGCAAGCCCAGCGGGCCGCGCACCACCAAGCCGGGCTGCAGCGTGTCGGCCAAGTGCATAAGCAGCAGTGCAGTGACCAGCCAGCAAGCAATGGGAACCACCCGCATTAACATGTCCCCACCCCCTAGCTGGGCTGGCAGCCACTGCGCCCAACCCACTAGGGGCGGATGGTCAAAATAGCTCCAGTCCAGCTTGCTGGCATACAGCGCGTAGTGCGCCTCGTCAGGGGACAAATGCAGTACCCAAGCCAGGCCGATATGGGCCAGCGTAGCCAAGCCCAGTGCCCACACTGCATGGCGGTCTTGGTGTGTGGTTTTAAACCAAGTGGCTACTGTGCTGGAGAACATGCTGGGTTAAAAGTAAGGCTGCCAAGTGAGAAAAATCCTTCAAACTCTGTGGGGTATCAAGCAGGTATCAAGCAGGTATAAGGCCGGTATGTTTCGGGCATATGAAACTGATTCAAAAATTATTTTAAAAACCACACTGCACGCCGTCTACCGCGCTCAGGGCGTGCTTAAGTCAGGCTTAAGCTGAACAAAATCAAAGCTTCAGATTACGGGTCAGACTACTAGGCGGATGCGATGCGGGCAACCGGTTTTTAGATACCGCATTTATATTTTTGTAAGTTTTAACCCCGTTATGTAGCGGGCTACGTTTCAGTAAAGGTCTACAACCTATTTCGGAGCTAAGCCCCATGCCCATCGCAACTGTGACTACATTTAAACGCTTAAGTACCTTGGCGCTGTGCGCTGCCTTAGTGCTGCCGCCCAGCACCGGCTTGGCACTGGAGCCTGCGATAACCGCAGATGACTTTGCCAAGTTTCCAGACTATCTAACGCAGCCTAACTTTCATGCACCCAGTGCAGGCCACTGCAAACGGCCGATTCGCACACGCGAGACGAGCACCCAGCCGCAAGCCGGAGCGAATGACCACCTTAAAAGCCGCGCTGATGGTGACGTGCTTCGCCGCCACAGCCCAGTAGCGTCGATGGCTGCGCCACCGGCCTTAGCATTGACCCCAACTGCAGCCCCAGCAGCTGCTACCGCACCTGCTGCATCTAAAACCCCGCACACTAGCATAGCCCCATTGCAACAAAGCGCCGTGGTTACGGCTGGGGTGGTGGACGACAACGCTGACTTTGGCGAATACCTGGCCTTTCGCAACCGCACGCAGGTAGCGCACCGCGCCCGTGATGTAAGCGAGCGCTACCTGCTGCAAGTGCGCGACGCGCTAGACAAGCCCGTGCATGACGCACAGGTGCGCATCACCAGCCCGCAGGGCTACACACAGTGGGCGCGCACTGACACTGCTGGCCAAGTGTGGGTGCACCCCAAGGCGTTTATCCCCGCGCAAGAATCTGCCAGCGTGCTAGATGTGCAGGTAGAAAAGCAAAACTTTAAAGCGCAAACCCAACTGGTGCGCGGCCAAAAAAGCGCGGTGCAGGTCAAGCTGGACAGCCAGTCAACCAACGCCAAAGCACAGCTGGACTTGGTATTTTTAATCGACGCTACCGGTTCGATGGGCGATGAGATTGACAAGCTCAAAGCCAGCCTGCGCAGCATCGTGCGCGATATTGCCCAACTGCCCAGTCAGCCCGACCTGTGCCTGGGGCTGGTGGCATATCGCGACAAAGGTGATGCATTTTTGCTGCGCCGCCATGACTTTACCAACGACGTTAATGCGTTCCAAGGCGTGCTCAACGCGCTGCAAGCCGCAGGTGGCGGCGATACCCCCGAGGCCATGAACGAGGCCCTGCACGATGCCGTGCACAACCTTAGCTGGCGCGGCCAGGGCGCTACCCGGTTGATGGTGTTGCTGGCCGACGCGCCGCCCCACCTAGACTACGGCACGCCGCATTACGACAACACCAGCATGGCCGCTTTGGGCAAAGGCATCAAAATTTTTAGCGTGGGCGCCAGTGGGCTAGACAAACAGGGCGAATATATCCAGCGCCAAATCGCCCAGTACACTGGCGGTCGCTTTGTGTTTCTAACCTATAAAAATGCTATCAATCCCGCCAGCGGCCCCGGCAGCCAGACCGTGCACGACGTACAAAACTACTCTGTGGACACGCTAGACGCTCTGGTGGTGCGGCTGGTAAAAGACGAGCTGTCCAAGCTGTAAGCCCTCAGCAGACAGGCCCCTAGTGCGGCCCCCAAGAAAAAATACGTTAAAATACTAGCCTGTTGGTGGTATAGCTCAGTTGGTTAGAGCGCAGCATTCATAATGCTGAAGTCGGTGGTTCAAATCCACCTACCACCACCAATTTAAAAGCCTTTGATTCGTGAGAGTCAAAGGCTTTTTCTTTGGGGTTTCATCTTTGGTTTTGGTA
>JAYTPK010000027.1:0-1560 GCA_043747295.1 Polaromonas sp.
AGCTCGGCAATGCGCTGGCTCACCAGGGTGGCGTAGGCGCGGGTCGCCGAGAACCGGTAGCTGTGCTCGGCAATCGCGCGTTCAACGCGTGTCGCCAGCGCCACCAGTTTGTCGAGCAGTTCCTGGTCGGAGCCGGCTTTGTTTTCGAGCTGAGCCGTGATGTCGGCCAGCGAATTTTCGGCGCTGTTCAGCATCGGCCCGAGCGCCTTGGCGACCGGCAAGCCGCGCAGTGCCATCAAGCGGTAGGTTTCTATCTCTAGCAGCCGCTGCGCAACCCGCCCAGCACGCAAAGGGCTGGTGTCAAAGGGGGCTAGCACCAACATGCGCTCATGACCATCGCTTCGCATTTGAAAATCGCACAGTGCCATAGAGTGGCTATCGCGACCTAGCAGCGAAGCCAGAACAGGCGTGCTGTGGGCCATGGATTCAGGCCGCATCCACTGGTTGGCAGCATCAAGCAGGCCAGCTTTGTCGTCCCACGGTACGCCCAGCATCCACAAGTCAACAGCTGCAATCGTTTGGCCAGGAATAGTACTCAGCCATTCGTCATCTAAACCCAGCGCGCTGCGCAAAGTATCAGGCTCTTGGCCTAGGTGCGTGCCAGCAGGCAAGGGCAGTACCAGTGATTATCGCGTAAATTCAGTGTGACGCTCCCATTTAAGGCTGTAATTGTCAAACTGCAGCCTTAAAAAATTAGACTCTAAATCGGCCAAGCCCAGCTGCGCCTGGCTGGGCAGCCGCTGCAAGTGGGCAAGCTCTGCACTGCGTGGCACGGCCTCGTTGAGCACGGCAATCAGCAGTACCAAAGAAGGCAGCCCAATGTGGGCTGCAGGGCGTGCATGCAGCTCGCTGTAGAGCTGGCTACGCTGGGGATGGTCTGGGGGCAAATGGCGGGCCATAGATTGCTGGGAAAGGTAGAGTGCTAAAACTGCATTTGCTATAACTTACTCTGCAATACCGCCCACCACCTGGCTAAAGCCACCATCTACATAGGTAATCTCAGCGCTAACACCAGCGGCCAAATCGCTCATTAAAAACGCGGCCACGTTGCCTACATCGTCTACCGTCACGTTGCGGCGAATCGGCGAAGCTGCAGCCACTGCGCTTAAAATTTTGCCAAAGTCTTTGATACCGCTGGCAGCTAAAGTTTTGATCGGCCCCGCGCTGATGCCGTTAGCCCGCAGGCCGCGGCCTTGTGCACCCAGCGAACCAGCCAGGTAGCGCACGCTGGCCTCTAGCGAAGCCTTGGCCAAGCCCATGGTGTTGTAGTTGGGTACTATGCGGTCTGCGCCCAGATAGGTCAGGGTGAGCGCAGCGGAGTTGTCGTTTAAATACGGCAGTGCCGCCTTGGCCATGGCCGGGAAGCTATAGGCACTGATATCGTGCGCGATTTTGAAACCCTCGCGCGATAAGCCCTCTAAAAAGTCCCCCGCAATCGCCTCGCGCGGGGCAAAACCTATACTGTGCACAAAGCCGTCAAACTTGGGCCACACAGCAGACAAATCGCCAAACAGCTGGGTAATTTGCGCGTCGTCGCCCACATCGCAGTCAAAAATCAGC
>JAYTPK010000028.1:0-2194 GCA_043747295.1 Polaromonas sp.
CGGCGGCCAAGTCACCTACCATGGCCCTGGGCAAGTAGTGGCTTACCCGTTGATAGATCTCAAAGCTGCAGGCTACTACGTTAAAGAATACGTTTTTAAGATCGAAGAGTCGGTCATCAAAACGTTATCGGCATTCAACATTACCGGCCACCGCGTGCGCGGCGCACCCGGCATTTATGTGCGCACCGACGATCCATTTGCCCATGCAGCGCTGAATTTGACCGAGGCTGATTTGTTGGCAATTGGCGGTAGTTCAGATAGCGATAAATTTGATCTGACCCCTATTAAAAAGCGGCTGGAACCAATTGGCAAAATTGCAGCGTTGGGTATTAAAGTTAGCCGCCACTTTACTTACCATGGCGTGGCGCTCAATGTGGCCATGGATTTAGAGCCCTTCAGCCGGATCAACCCTTGTGGCTATGCGGGGCTGCGCACGGTGGATATGCTGTCGCTGGGGGTGAAGGCCGAGGTAGATGAGGTGGCCCAAGTGCTGGGCGAAAAATTACGCGCTTACCTTGCGCCATAGCCCGAGCGTTTGCAGGCGCTCGCAGGAATAAAAGCTTTTGTAAAGCTGCAGTTTCAGCAGTTAACTTTTTGTGCAGCAGGGTAAATTTGTACCGCTTTGCACTCACCATGGGTAGCCTGAACAGCAATTCAGTGGCGCAGCTGTAAATCATGTGCACACAGTATGGTGTGTCGTGTGTGCATCGTTTAGCAGCGCAGTCGCTGGCTCTCAAATCGCGACGGCGTTTAGTATTATTTTTACCCATTCCCATACGTGATCCGACATTTTGAAGCATTACTGCAAGCGCATCGAAAATACACTGGTGTTTTGTTTTAAACAGGACGCATGCATGAAACTTCTCTCTACCTTATTGCCTGCAGCTTTATTAGGTTCAGCAATTGGACATGCATCTGCGCAAACCCAAGCCGATGGCAAGTGGCGCGGCTTGGCGGGCGCCGCGTATTCGGCTACCTCTGGCAATTCATCTACCAGCAACTTGCTGCTTAACCTGGACATGGCGCGTCAAACCGAGCGTGACAAAATCAGTGCCAGTGCCATGGCCAACCGTGGCAGCGGCAAGGTAGACGGTGTGAAAAAAACTACAGCCGACAAATGGAGCCTTGGCGGGCAATACGATTACAACCTGTCGCCGCAGCTGTACGTATTTGGCAAGCTGGGTTTGGAGGGCGACAAGATCATTGACTTGTCGCTGCGCCGCACTTTGGGAACAGGTCTGGGTTACAAAGTGGTCAATGAACCCAGCACGACGTTTGATGTGTTTGCCGGCTTGGCCAATACCCATGCCAAGTACAAGACAACGCAAACCGTTGACACCACCACGGGCACTATTTTCACCACCAACAGCGCGTTACTGGGCGAAGAATCTACCCATAAACTGTCGGATACCGTGTTCTTTAAACAGCGCGTAGAGCTGTATCCACGTATCAGCGGTGATGGCGGCACGTTAACCAAATCTACCGCTAACTTGGGCGTCAGCTTGAACTCCACCATTTCATTGAACGTAGGCTTGACCCACAACTACAACAGTACACCCGCTGCAGGCTTAAAGAAGAACGATTTGTCGCTATTTACCGGCCTGAGCGTAAAACTGGGAGGCTGACCTCAGTGTAAGCCTTACCATAAGCGTTAGTTCGCAGCTTAGGCGACAATATGTGCATGAGTATCCAAGACGTCGTGCGCGAAGCGCAAACCCAAGCCAACTACAACCCACTGGCCAAGCAAAAGGCTGACGCCAAGCTAAGCCGCATCCCGATCAAGGTCGAGCGCGGCGAAGTTTTAAAAAAACCAGATTGGATCCGCGTTAAAGCGGGCAGCCCGACCACACGGTTCTATGAGATCAAGCAAATCCTGCGCGAGAGCAATTTGCACACCGTGTGCGAGGAAGCATCGTGCCCCAATATCGGCGAATGTTTTGGCAAAGGTACAGCGACCTTCATGATCATGGGCGACAAGTGCACGCGCCGCTGCCCGTTTTGCGACGTAGGCCATGGCCGCCCTGACCCGCTGGATATACATGAACCCGAGAACATGGCCAAGACGATTGCCAGACTGCAACTGAAATACGTGGTCATCACCAGCGTGGACCGCGACGACCTGCGTGACGGCGGCGCAGGCCATTTTGTGGAGTGCATTCGCAAAACCCGCCAGCTGTCACCCGGCACCACCATT
>JAYTPK010000029.1:0-7659 GCA_043747295.1 Polaromonas sp.
TGTCACCGCTGAGTAGCCACGCGCACAGCGCGATAACCACCCCCGCGATAACTTGCCACCCTACCACGCGCCAGGGGGAGACTGACGGTGACTTTTCGCGCAACTGGCGGGCCTCATCGGCTGTCCAGCGCTTGAAAGCGGGTTCATTTGACTGAACATCTAAATCGTCGTTTGAATCTGGCGAAGCAGGCATCTTATTCATGCAGGGTTACACCAGCGTTACAAACTGACAAATTTAGCTAAGCCTCTGATTATACGTAGAAACCCCCTGCTGTCGACAAATTGTTAAAAACCAAGCCTGATTAAAGTGCATTCACGGGGCTTTATAGTGGCAAGTTGCGTTGCGGTGGTAGCGCAGTTTGCCTTTTAGCCCCTTTCACTCACACGGAACACTCTATGTACGACATTGTCAAATTGCTTCACCTGATCAGCGCTATCGTGTGGATGGGGGGCATGACGCTGATGCTGTTTGCACTGCGCCCGGCGGTGGTCAACCTGTTAGACCCGCAGCTGCGCGCCCAGGTGATGGGCCAAGTGTGGCAACGATTTTTTGCTATGGTGGCTGTAGCGGTGGTGGTCTTGTTGATTACCGGAACCAACATGTATACCACCATGTTCAAAGCGGCCAAGGCGGCTGGCGGCACAGGCAGCGTGCCGCTAGGCTGGAACCTGATGCTGGTGATTGGCATACTGATGTCTTTGATTTTTGGGCATATTTATTTTGCGGGTTTTCGCAAATTCAAACGCGCTGTGGCAGCGGCCGAGTGGCCTGTGGCCGCCAAAGCTGCCGCTTTAATCCACACCTTGATTGTGGTGAACTTCGCACTGGGTTGGCTGTCTATTGTGGCTGTGCGGTTGGTGAAATAAGCAGATTTATCTATGAAATATGCCTGTAGTCCAAGTATTTACTGCTCAAGCAGCTATGCAATTAATAGCGTTTGCCGTTTGGGGCTGGCTCTATTAGTCACCCTAGCAGGCCTAGCGCCACTGACAGGATGCGCCACCAACGTGAACCCTTATTACAACGCCAGCAAACCACACCACACCCCCGAGGGGTTTAAAAACAACTACTTAGACGCGGTCACCAAGGGCGGGGCGGCGTTTTTTAAGTGGCAAGTTGAGCGCCTGCGCGGCGGGCTGCCCAAGCCGCCTGAAACCCCCACGCCAGAGGTAAAAGCTGACTTGGCGTTTATCCAGGCCAATGGCAGAGCCAACGGCCAGGGCGCTGCGACAGCCACGATCCCGACGGCCATGATGCAGCCAGCCATCACCTGGGTGGGCCACGCCACCATGCTGGTGCAAGCCAGCGGGCTGAATGTGCTGACCGACCCGGTGTTTTCGCAGCGCGCCTCACCCGTGCAGTTTGCAGGGCCCAAACGCGCCCAGCCGCCGGGCCTCGCGGTGGCCGATTTACCCAAAATTGATGTGGTGCTGATATCGCACAACCACTACGACCATTTGGATGTCGATTCGATCAAAGCCTTGGTCAACCAGGGCTGGGAGGAGCCGCTTTTTATGGTGCCACTGGGGCTGAAAGAGTGGTTTAACAAACTGGGTATTACGAATGTGAAAGAGCTCGACTGGTGGGACAGCGTGGCACACAAAGGCGTGGAATTTAACTTCACGCCCGTGCAGCATTGGTCTGCACGCGGGCCGGGCGACCGCAGCCAAACCCTGTGGGGTGGCTGGGCGGTGTTGGGCGCAGATTTTCATTGGTACTTTAGCGGCGACACGGGCTACAGCAAAGACTTTGTCGACACGCAGCAGCGCTTTGCAGCGCGGCAAACGGCGGCGCTGGGTGGCGGGTTTGATATTGCGCTAATCGCCGTGGGTGCGTACGAGCCGCGCTGGTTTATGAAAGATCAGCACGTTAACCCGGCTGAGGCGGTGCAAGTGCACAAAGACCTTAAAGCCAAGCGCAGCGTGGGCGTGCACTGGGGCACGTTTGAGCTGACCGACGAGCCACTAGACCAGCCGCCCAAAGACCTGGCCGCCGCGCGCACTGCGCAAGGTGTGGCGGACGATGATTTTTTTCTGCTGGCGATTGGCCAAACGCGCAAGTTGCCTGCGCGGAGTAGATAGACTGACTACTATTAATTTCATAGCTGATTGAGCAGTAAATACATGGACTACAAGCCTGTTTACCCCATAAAATCATGCTCGAACAGCTCTTTATCGCTTTAACCATCCCCCCCACCATGCACCCCGACCTACCCGCCCACCCCTGCTACTTAAACGGTGCCTACACCCCGCTGAACGAGGCCAAAGTCAGCGTGCTAGACCGTGGCTTTATTTTTGGCGACGGCATGTACGAGGTGCTGCCTGTGTATGCAGGCCATGCCTTCAGGTTTGAGCAGCACATGGTGCGGCTTGAACGCAGCCTGCGCGAGATGCGCATACCCAACCCGCATACACGTGAGGCTTGGCATCAAATTGCTATGCAATTAGTAGCTGCTCAAGCAGTAGATACTTGGACTACTAGCAGTTTTGAGGCACAAAACACGCCTTTGAAGGTGCCCAGCGACTATTTTGTGTATTTTCAGGTCACCCGAGGCGTGGCCCTGCGCGACCACCCCATGCCCAAAGGCATCACGCCCACCGTGTTTGGCATGTGCAGCGTGCTCAAGCCCGCCAGCGCCCAGCAGCGTGCGCAGGGCGTGGCCTGCGTCACAGCGGATGATTTTCGCTGGCAAAAAGCCCACCTCAAGTCCACCAGTTTGTTAGGCTCGGTATTTGCACGGCAAATCAGCGTGGACGCAGAGGCCAATGAGACGGTGATGTTCAGAGGCGATTTTTTAAGCGAAGCAGCCCACAGCAATGTGTGGGTGGTTAAAAACAACACCGTCTACGGCCCTCCCAAAGACAACTTGGTGCTAGAAGGCATTCGCTACGGCTTAATAGCCGAGCTGTGCCAAGCCTGCGGCATCGGCTTCAGACTGCGGCCTATTACACGCGAGGAAGTGCTCACTTGTGACGAGCTTTTACTGTCATCTGCCACCAAAGAAGTGCTGCCCGTGACCCAGCTAGACAGTAAGCCAGTGGGCAAAGGAGTGCCCGGCCCGGTGTACCAAAAACTGTACGCTGCGTACCAGGCGGCTAAGGCTAGCGCTGCAGCGCAAGCAGCCATAACCGCTGAATCTGCCCATGCAACTCAAATGAGCCAAGCTGCTTAAACCCCCCATTTCCTACCGAACACGCCCCGCCATGGACATCCCCAAAGAACAATCCCTGATCGAATACCCGTCGCAGTTCCCCATCAAAGTCATGGGGCTCAAAGTCGACGGCATGGTGGCAGCGCTGACCCATATTGCCCACCAGTTTGACCCCACCTTCGACGCCACCACCATCGAGCTGCGCGAGAGCAGCGGCGGCAAATACCTGGGCGTCACGCTCACCATCACTGCTACATCGCGTGAGCAGTTAGACGAGATTTACCGCACATTGAGTACGCACCCGATGGTAAAAGTGGTGCTGTAAATAAAATCATATTTATGCAGAGGTTCTTTTTCACACAGCATTAAATTTTGGTGCATATAAAAATATATTTACTTTTATTTTTATATAAATACCATTGCGGTTCTATATCAAAAAATAGCGCTGTCCAATGCACCCCCTTGTTACAAATACCCGAGCCGGAAAACTAGTGCAACAAAGCACCGGTTACAAAGCCTTTTTACCCGAGCCCCTGCCGCCCCTGCCTGACATTGAGTTTGATGGTGAAATGCGCACTTTGCTGTCTAATGCCGACCGCGATATTGCACGGCTAGATGCCATAGCCACCGTGCTACCCAATCCCGATCTTTTTGTAGCTATGTACATACGGCACGAAGCCGTGCTGTCATCGCAAATAGAGGGCACCCAAAGCACCTTAGAAGATGTGTTGGCTTTTGAGGCCGATGCCACCTACAACAGCGCTCCGCAAGATGTTGAAGAAGTGTTTAACTGCGTACGCGCCATGAACCACGGCCTGCAGCGCATGGCAGACGGTTTTCCGTTAAGCCTGCGGTTACTGCGCGAGATCCACGCCAAGCTAATGCACCAAACCCGTGGCGGTGAAAAGTCACCAGGCGAGTTTCGCACCACCCAAAACTGGATTGGCGGCGCAGGTAGCAGTTTGGCCCAAGCGGCGTTTGTGCCGCCGCCGCCCCATGCGCTGATGGATGCTTTAGGCAGCCTAGAACGCTTTATCCACGATGCCAAAGGCAGCACCCCGTTGTTGGTGCGCTGCGGCTTGGCCCACGCTCAGTTTGAAACCATCCATCCTTTTTTAGACGGCAACGGCCGCGTAGGCCGCCTGTTGATTACACTCATGTTGTGTGAAGAGCAGGCTCTGTCACGCCCGCTCTTGTATTTGTCGGTTTACCTTAAAGCCCACCGCGCCGAATACTACGACCGCCTCACCGCCATCCGCAGTCAAGGCCACTGGGAGCCGTGGCTTAAGTTTTTTTTGCGCGGTGTCAGCACCACCGCCCGCGCCGCCACCCAGACCGCCCGCGACATCGTCAGCCTGCAAAATAGCCACCGCAGCGCTGTCGCCCACAATGCCCGCGCCCTCAAGCTGCTAGAGCATTTATTGCTGCAACCCTTGGTCTCGCCCATGGCCATTGCTAAAGCCACTGCCTGCACCCACCCCACGGCCGTCAAGCTAGCGCAAGACTTTGTCAGCCGAGGCTGGCTGCGTGAGGTCACAGGCTTTGGCCGCAACCGCGTCTACCGTTACCAGCCCTATATGGAGCTCTTCCACAGAGAAACTGTGCAAAACGCTTTTGACCATTTAGGATAGACCATGCATAAAGATTTTTTCACATGGCACCTGGGCACGCACCGCGACCTTGACTCGCTGTCAGCGCTCACTGCAACCGACCACGATGAGCTGTTTCGCCTTTTTGACGAAGTGGGCTTACCAGCCACGGCAATGACTGCAGAGATGGCCGATGGCTACCTGACTGCCTGCGCAGTTAGCCCCGAGCCGCCTGCGGTGCATGATTTTTTAGAAGGTATTTTTGGCCAAACCACACTGCCCATCTGCGCCGATGCACAGCAACAAGAGCAACTGCTGATCCTACTATTGCGCCGCCATAGTCAAATCACCAGTGCAGTGCGCCTGCGTAGCCCGCAGCTAAATGTAGACAATATATTTCTACCGCTCGTGTGCGATATTGAAGACACGGACTGCATCACCCCATACCAAGTAGATGCCAACGGCATACGCCTGGGCAACTGGAAGTACCAACAATGGGCTGAAGGTTTTCGACTGGCCATAGCCAGCGACGTGCAGTGGCACGCCCTGCTGGATAACCCCAGCACCAGCCACCACATTATCCCCATCGTGCTGTACAGCACAGGCTATAACCCTGACTACCGCGATTTGCAAATCGACAGTAACGAGGAACTAGAAAACCAACTCGTCACGCTGCCGTACCGACTTCACCAGTTTTGGCGCGACTTCAACCGCCAGCGCAACGAAGACATGTTTGGCGCTGCCTATAACAACAACTACGGCGATAGTTACCAGGAACCGTATATGCGCGACACTATCAAAATCGGACGTAACGACCCGTGCAGTTGTGGCAGTGGCAAAAAATACAAAAAATGCTGTGGAATGTGATGATTGACACCCGTTTTCTTGGCCGCGTGGACTACCTGCCCACTTATGAGGCGATGCAGACGTTTACGGCATCGCGTACGCATGGGGCGGATGAAAAAAGTGATCTAAACACCTCACAGTCCAAGCATTTGCTGCTCAACCAGCTATGGATTTGTGAGCACTCACCAGTTTTTACCCAGGGCCTAGCTGGCAAGGCTGACCATCTATTGCTGCCTGGCAACATCCCCGTGGTGCAAACCAATCGCGGTGGGCAGGTCACTTACCACGGGCCTGGGCAGGTGGTGGCGTATCCGTTGATCGACCTGAAAGCGGCGGGCTACTACGTGAAGGAATATGTTTTTAAAATTGAAGAAGCGGTGATTAAAACTTTAGCTGTCTTCAACATTACCGGCCACCGCGTGCGCGGCGCACCGGGCATTTACGTGCGCACGGACGACCCGTTTGCCCATGCTGCGCTGAACCTGACTGAGGTTGATTTAATGGGCGGCAGTGTTGAAAATTCAGATGATGATAAATTTGATCTGACCCCAATTAAATCTATGACCCCAATTAAATCTATTAAAAACGTGGGGAAGATCGCGGCACTGGGTATCAAGGTGAGTCGCCATTTCACCTATCACGGTGTGGCGCTGAATGTGGCGATGGATTTGGAGCCGTTTTCGCGCATTAACCCTTGCGGCTACGCGGGGCTGCGCACGGTGGACATGGTGTCGCTGGGGGCGCAGGCCAGCTGGGACGAAGTGGCGCAGGTGTTTGCGGGGAAATTAGCGGCCTATCTGGCGCCCTGAGGATGTGTGCTCTGCCGATTGCAGTTGGTTAGCGTTGGCGCACAGCAGTAGTACACATGCGTTGGCTACAGGGTTTAATTTTTTGTTCGATGCGGTAAAACTTTTGTTGCGCACCAAAGCACCTATGGCAGCGCCCATGCTGCTACTGGCCTTGGTAAATGCGCCACTTAAGCGATGCTACCTGCACTGTGCAGCGATTAGTTTTTGTCATGTTTGCACTAGCTTTCACACGCCATCCGACATTTTGAAGCAGCCTTGCAGAGGCATCAAAAATACACTGTCAGTCTCATTAAAAAGGGCTTGCCAGTATGAATATTTTGCTCACCCCGTTGTCGATTGCTGCGCTGTGCACAGGCCATGCTTGGGCGCAAAGTTCGCCGTCCATTCAAATACCCAGCGCACCGCAAAGCCCAGGGTCATCTCAGGCCGATGGCCAGTGGCGCGGCTTGGCAAGCGCCTCTTTGTCCAGCACCTCGGGCAACTCATCGTCTAACAACCTATTGCTCAACATCGACATGGCGCGCAAAACCCAGATGGATAAAATCAGCGCGGGTGCTATGGCCAATTACGGCAGCAGCAAAGTCGATGGCGTTAAAACAACCACTGCCGACAGATGGGGCTTAAACGGCCAATATGACTACAACCTGACCTCACAGTTGTTTGCATTTGGCAAGCTGGGTTTAGATGCAGACAAGATGGTTAATTTGACACTGCGGCGCACGCTAGCCACTGGCTTGGGCTACAAGGTTATTAATGAGCCTAACAACACGTTTGACGTGTTTGCCGGTGTGGCCAACACCAACAGCCGCTACAGCCGCTTGCAAGTGATTGACAACGTGTCGGGCAGCCAGTTTTCTACCAACAGCGGCTTGCTGGGCGAAGAATCTACCCACAAGCTAACTGACACCGTGTTTTTTAAGCAGCGCGTAGAGCTGTACCCGCGCCTAAGCGGTGACGGCGGCACCTTGGCCAAGGCCACGGCCAACTTAGGGGTTAGCCTGAACTCATCCATATCGCTGAACGTGGGCCTGACCAACAACTACAACAGTGCGCCCGCCACCGGGCTGAAGAAAAACGATACCTCGCTGTTTACCGGAATCAGCGTGAAGCTGGGTGGCTAGTGCGCTTGGGGCCAACCCAAGCCCTGCCAGCCCCCCGTCAGACCCGGTTTTACGCTTTCAGCGACAATACAGCTATGTGCACTCAAGACGTCGTGCGCGAAGCACAAACCCAAGCCAACTACAACCCGCTGGCCAAGCAAAA
>JAYTPK010000030.1:0-31615 GCA_043747295.1 Polaromonas sp.
GAAAAAGCAATGGCTGCCCCAAATAGCTAGCGGCCAATCTATCGTCGTGCTAGCGCACCAAGAGCGCAAGGCGCGCTACCGCCTAGATGTGTGCGATACCACAGCTACGCAGGCGGGCAGCGGCTACACCTTAAGCGGCACTAAAAACGTGGTGCCCGTGGGCGATCAAGCTGATGCCTTTTTAGTACCTGCTATGTTGGGCACACAAATGGCCATGTTTTTGGTAGAGCGCACTGCCGCAGGTGTGGCCACCCATGCCTACGGTTGCCAAGACGGCTCACGCGCGGCTGATGTGGTGCTTAGCAATGCAGCAGCCCACTTGGTCACCGCCAATGGTTTGCTGGCACTGGAACTGGCAGTCGACATTGGCATAGCCCTGGCCTGCGCCGAGGCCGTGGGCGTGATGGACAAAAGCTTGGCCATCACCGTGGACTACATGAACACCCGAAAACAGTTTGGTGCAACACTGTCCACCTTTCAGGCGCTGCGCCACCGCGTGGCCGATGTCAAGATGCAGCTAGAGCTGGCACGCGGCATGGCCTACTTTGCCGCGCTCAAGCTGGGTGAAGACGTGCCAGCACGCCGCCGCGCCATGGCGCAGGCCAAGTACCAGCTGGGCCAGAGCATGCGCTTTGTCGGGCAACAAGCCGTGCAGCTGCATGGCGGTATTGGCGTGACGGACGAATACATCGTGAGCCATTACTTTAAAAAGCTTACCCAGCTGGAACTGAGCTTTGGCGACAGCCTGCACCAGCTGGGCCAAGTGAGTGCACGCATGCAAAGCACGGCGGGCGTGTTTGCATAAACATTGGCTTTTAGCAATCAGTTGAATATTTTTATAGATTAGCGATTACTATCAATTTCATAGCTGTCTGAGCAGTAAATACTTGGACTACCGGCATATTTCATCACTTTTTAGGGGTATCCATGGTCTTGCTACGTAGATTATTCAGTCTTTGCTTACTGTGCCTGCTGGTCGCTTGCGGCACTACGCCAAGCGGCTCGGCCGTTCCACCCATCGTGTTTGTCCATGGCAACGGCGACAGCGCTGCACTGTGGCAAACCACCCTGTGGCGATTTGAAAGCAACGGCTGGCCGCGCGACCGCCTGCACGCTATCGACGTGCCCTACCCGCTAGCACGTGACGAAGACGTTAAGCCCCAAGCAGGCCGCACCTCTACCGCAGAGCACATGGCCTACCTGAAAGCCGAAGTAGACAAAGTGCTGCAGCGCACAGGTGCCACCCAAGTAGTGCTGATGGCCAACTCGCGCGGCGGCAATGCAGTGCGTAACTACATTCAAAACGGCGGCGGTGACAAAGTAGTTAGCCACGCCATCTTGGGCGGCACACCCAACCACGGGGTGTGGGCCATCCCTGGCTTTCGCGAAGGCAATGAGTTCTCAGGCACGGGGCCGTTTTTAAAAAGCCTCAACGCCGCTAAAAACGCAGCGGGTGACGAAGTGACTGGCCCCGTGAAGTGGATGACCATTCGCAGCGACAACAACGACAAATTTGCCCAACCCGATGGCTTGTGGATTGGCCAAAAAGGCACCCCCACGTTTGTCACCTTTGCCGGGCCTGAGCTCAAAGGCGCTAACAATGTTGTTATCCCGCGCATTGACCACCGCGAAACGTCGTTTAGCCCGCAGGCCTTTGAAGCCAGCTACCGATTCATTACCGGCCAAGCACCCCGCGCTTTGGCCATAGCGGCAGAAGACACCATTACTTTGGCAGGCCAAATCACCGGGTTAGGCACCCAGTCCGAAGACCCCGCCAGCGGCAACTTTGTGAACAACCTGCCCATACCCGGCGCGCAGCTTGCCATATTTGCCGTCAACGCAACCACAGGGGAGCGCCAAGGCAGCGACCTGTGGGCGCGCGACGTGCCTGCTGCTGGTGCCCAAGCGGGTTATTGGGGGCCGCTCAAAGTGCAAGCTGGCCAGCACTACGAATTTGTCATCACCGCCCCAGGGTACGCTACCACGCACATTTACCGCAGCCCTTTTGTGCGCAGCAGCGCCATAGTGCACCTGCGCGGCGAGCGCATCAGCCCAGCCGACAAAGCCGCCGCTGGCCCCACTGGCAGCATCGTCACGATGGGTCGCCCACGCGGCTACTTTGACCTGGCGCGCGACACCATCAGCTTTGACGGCCAAAGCACCCCACCCGGCTTGCCTGCCAGCGGCGCAGGCCTGAGCGTCAGCAAAATCATCACCAAAGAACTTGCAGTGCGCCCCGTGCAAGCGCAGTTCAACGGCGAGAAATTGATAGGCCGCACTTGGCCTGCGGCTGAAAACAGCACCGTGTTGCTTGAGCTGACGTATTGAACCTGCGTTAAATTGATTCTGCGTCATTGGTGCAGCTGAAAGTAGCTTTGCACATTCATAAGCACTTAACTAAATTGAAATATCGCGAAATCGGGTCTCTAATAGCGACTACCTATTGCCCTGTCGCAACTACGCCGCAGGTGACAACCAGCGTTGCAGTAGCCCCCACAGGAAAGTTGGGGCTGATCAAAATGCCTGCAGCAAGGTTTGCGAATGGAAAACTAGCAGCCGGGCACATGCCTACTGCCGTGGAACTGCAGGTGACTGTAGTGCAACTCAGGCCCGTACTGGTAGTATCCCTAAGAATAGCTCCTTCTGCTGTATCTGGCCCATTATTGGTGGCCGTAATGGTGTAACTTATAGTGCTGCCTGCTACTGCAGTGGTGGTGCCATCGGTCTTGGTGATAGCTAAGTTAGCAGCCAGCTTGCGGTTGGTAAAGGTGCAAATAATGTTGGTGGGCGCAGCTACGGTACCAGGGGCAGTAGCAGCAGCGTTGAGCAGCACACTGCCGCCATTGACACCGTTTACAGTGGGTGTGGCGGTGCCGCCAGCGGGTAAGCCGGTGCAGGTAATGCTCTGCAAGCTAAAGCCCGTGGGCGCAGATTCGGTCAGGGTGGTGGCTGTGTTGGGATTGAGCAGGGCCTCAGACTGCGAGGTTACTGTGGCTCCATTCACTGCGGTAGTGACAGGCTGCGTAACCCACCCGTTGTTGCCCGTGAAAGTAAATGTACCGGTACCACCGTTAGAAATTTTGCGTACGGTGAGCGAAGGTACGTTGGAATCTACAGGGAAGAAGGTGTAGGAGTTTTGGCGTTGGCAACCAGCGTTTGCGCTATCGCAACCTGCTGAACCCAGTATATTGCCGCCAATGATGGACAGCGTGGTGATGGGCGTGGTGTAGTGCGCATATGCCTCATACTTATTATCAGTGCCAATGCCATTTTGCACATCGGTAGAGGCCTGTTGGTTATAGCGCACCCCACCTGCCACTGGGGTACCCGCTATCAAGGTAGTAGTAACGGTGCCAAGGGTGACTGAGCTTGCACCCGTAAACTCAATAAACTCGCGCACAGCATTGGCCACGCTGTTACCGTCAACGTCCTGTGCACTGGCCACCAAGCCATAAATGGTAGCGGGTGTTGCGGTACCTGTTTGCACAAAAGCAAAGTCGAATTTGACATAGCATTCACTATTTAAGTTAGTGGTTGGAGTGCCAGCACAGGTAATGACGGGCTGAAAGCGCGCCGTAGTTGTCGTAAGCGCGTTATCGTCCAAGAGGGTTAGCGTTGCAGTTACGACTCCTGTTGCGGGTGTGCTGAACTGAGCTAAAGTGACTAAGGCATCGATGCCTGGCAACACATTGGCATAGCGGTAGACAGCACCTTGGCTTAAAGCCGTGCCTACGGCCAAAGTAGGGGTGCCACTAAAGTTAAGAAATGTTTGCGCTTGAGCCATGCTGGGCAGCAACAAACTAGCCGACAGAGCAAGCAAGCTGCCTGCTAGACGCAAAATTGTGCGGCATCGTAATAGTTCGAAGACGAAAACGGCCTTCAAAACACTTAAAAATCGAGCACTGTTCAAAAACATAATTTAGCCTTTTACCGCAGCCCAATCAATTAACCAAAAGACCAGAATGCATATGTAAATATTGTTACTACATTATATGTAAATACAAAGATTTAGTAAC
The DNA here is from genome assembly GCA_043747295.1 of Polaromonas sp. Taxonomy (GTDB): domain Bacteria; phylum Pseudomonadota; class Gammaproteobacteria; order Burkholderiales; family Burkholderiaceae_C; genus JAAFIP01. The sequence goes on from JAYTPK010000030.1 coordinate 4,017, forward strand.
CTCAAACGGTTATTACGTGCATTAAATTCTTAAATGCTTAATCTTCAAGATCAATACGACTAGTAATACGCACTGAATTAGCTAAAAACCAACGCTGTTAGTTGGCAAGCACTAGCCGCAAAAAGCTAAGTATGCAAACGCGATGTTTTGGGCAAATGTGCCATCAAAAACTCCATCTGGTCGGCCAGTATGCGACGGTTGCGCAAGATGAAGTCTTCCCATAGGCTAGGCACATAGGGCGCGTACATCAGCGGCATGTGCGCTTGCTCGGGCGTGCGGTTGGCTTTGCGGTGGTTGCATGATTGACAGGCTGTCACCACATTCATCCAGGTGTCTAGGCCGTTTTGGCCGTAGGGAATAATATGCTCACGAGTCAAGTCGTCTTCGTGGTGCAACTGGCCACAGTAGGCGCACACATTGCGGTCACGCGAGAACAGTTTGCTATTGGTAAGACCTGGGCGCAGGTTAAAAGGGTTGATGTTGGGCACGCCCTTGGTGCCGATAATGCTGTTGACCGTAATCATTGACTGCAGGCCTGTGACCGCGTTGTGCCCGCCGTGATATAACGCAACCTCGCCACCCGACTCCCAGCGCACCTCCTCGGCGGCGTAGTGAATCACCGCCTGCTCCAGACTAATCCATGACTGCGGCAGCCCTTGGGCTGAGAGTTTCAAGACCTTCAAAACGAACCTCCGTGAAATTTAAACCGCCTACTATCACACCGGAAAACGAAACGCACTTGTCTTAAAGCACAATATACCTCAGTTTTGCGTTATTTTTAAGACAAAGACCCTGTCCAACCCAGTGTAAATATGCTGGAGCAGCTATCAAATTGATACTCATAAAGTGATGCCATGAAGGTTTTTAGAGGCTTTGGCCGTACGATTAGTTCAGACGCTGCAAATGCCGCAGCGCCATCGGCGCAGCAGCTGGCATGCTGCGCGCTGACGATTGGCAATTTTGATGGCGTGCACCGTGGTCACCAGGCCATGATTGCCCTGCTAAAAAGCGAGGCTGCACACCGCAGCGTAGCCAGCTGTGTGGTGACCTTTGAGCCGCACCCACGCGATTATTTTGCAGCCCGCGCTGGCAAGCCAGACCTTGCGCCCGCACGTATTGCCACCCTGCGCGACAAACTGACCGAGCTGGAGCGCTGCGGGGTTGACCAAGTGGTGGTGCTGCCGTTTACGGCGGCTTTGGCCAGCCTGTCGCCGCAAGCGTTCATTGATGATGTGCTACTTAAGGGTCTGGGGGCCAAGTATGTGCTGGTAGGCGACGATTTTCGCTTTGGCGCGCAGCGCGCGGGCGACTATGCTTTTTTAGACGCCGCTGGCGATCGCCAGGGTTTTGACGTAGCGCGCATGCAAAGCTACGAAGTGCATGGCCTGCGTGTGTCTAGCTCGGCTGTGCGTGAGGCCCTAGCCCACGGGCGCATGGCAGACGCAGCTAAATTGCTGGGCCGCCCGTACAGCATCAGCGGCCACGTGGTGCATGGCCGCAAGCTGGGGCGCGCGCTGGGCATCTCCAGCGCCTATCCGCAGGGCTTTCGCACGCTCAATTTGCGCTTTTCGTCGCGCACCCATGGTTGGAAGCCTGCTGCCAGCGGCATCTTTGCGGTGCTGGTGCATGGCCTGGGTGACCAAGCCTTGCAAGGCGTCGCTAATTTAGGCATTCGACCGTCCTTAGACCCCAGCGACGTTAACGGGGGCCGGGTGCTGCTAGAAACCCATTGCTTGGACTGGCCCGCCAGCTTAGGGCTGGATGCGGGCTACGGTAAAATCATCCGTGTGGAACTGCTACATAAACTGCACGACGAGCTTAGCTATGACGGTCTGGACGCCTTAACCCAAGGTATAGCCAAAGACTGCAACAACGCACGTGCTTTTTTTGCATCCCAGTCGATACAGCGAATTTGAAGGGGCGAAGGCTCCACCTTCCCTGCCCCACCCATCCCACCTACTTACCGCTTTGCCCTGCAAAGCAACCCATTTCGGCCACCATCGCTTGTAATGCAGGCCACCCAATTTCAAGAGCACGCACATGACAGACCAAGCCACTGACTATCGCAAGACCCTTAACCTGCCTGACACCCCTTTCCCCATGCGCGGCGACCTGCCCAAGCGCGAACCTGGATGGGCCAAAGAGTGGGACAACAAAGGCATCTACAAGGTCTTGCGCGATGCACGCATCGGTGCACCCAAGTTTATTTTGCACGACGGCCCACCGTATGCCAACGGGCAGATTCACATTGGTCACGCAGTCAACAAAGTGCTCAAAGACATGATCGTTAAAGCACGCCAGTTGGAAGGTTTTGACGCGCAGTACATTCCCGGTTGGGACTGCCACGGCCTTCCTATCGAGAACGCAATTGAGAAGTTGCACGGTCGCAACTTGCCCCGTGATGAAATGCAATCCAAGAGCCGCGCCTTTGCCACCGAGCAAATCGCCGGGCAAATGGCTGACTTCAAGCGCTTGGGTGTGCTGGGCCTGTGGGACAAGCCCTACCGCACGATGGACTTTGCCACCGAGGCCAATGAAATCCGCGCATTCAAGCGTGTGATGGAGCGCGGCTTTGTGTACCGGGGCCTCAAACCCGTGTACTGGTGCTTTGACTGCGGCAGCTCACTGGCTGAGTTTGAGATTGAATACCAAGATAAAAAATCCTCCACGCTAGATGTAGGCTTTTTATGTGCAGAGACCGATAAATTATCGGCTGCGTTTGGCGGTGTAAAAATCGACAAAGAAGCTTTCGTCGTGATCTGGACCACCACCGCTTGGACCATCCCTGCCAACCAAGCGCTCAACTTGAATCCGGAACTGACCTACGCTTTGGTAGACACCGAGCGAGGTCTGCTGCTGCTGGCCGAAACCTTGGTAGACAAGTGTTTAGAGCGTTACAAGCTAGCTGGCAAAGTAGTGGCCACCACCGTGGGCAAGTCATTGGCCATGATCAAGTTCAAGCACCCGTTGGCCCATGTGCACGCAGGTTATGACCGTTTTGCACCCATCTACTTGGCTGACTACGCCACAGCCGACGACGGCACAGGTATCGTCCACTCATCACCCGCTTATGGCGTTGAAGACTTTAATAGCTGCATAGCGCACGGTATGAAGTACGACGAAATTTTGAACCCCGTTCAGGGCAACGGTCGCTACGAAGACACGCTACCGCTGTTTGGTGGGCTGAACATTTGGAAGGCCTGCGCCGAGGTAATCAACACCTTGCGCGATAACAACCGCTTATTTGCCACCTACGACATCCAGCACAGCTATCCACATTGCTGGCGACACAAAACACCGGTGATCTACCGCGCAGCTGCACAGTGGTTTATCCGCATGGACGAAGGCGTGGGCGTGTTCACCAAAGACAAAGCCAGCAAGACTTTGCGCCAGCTTGCGCTCGACGCTATTGACCACACCAGCTTCTACCCAGAGAACGGTAAAACCCGCCTGCGTGACATGATCGCAGGCCGCCCTGACTGGTGCATCAGCCGCCAACGCAGCTGGGGCGTGCCATTGCCGCTGTTTTTGCATGTAGACAGTGGCGAGTTGCACCCCAAGACCATGGAGATTTTGGACTTGGCTGCCCAAATGGTGGAAGCCGGGGGCATCGAAGCTTGGAGCAAAGCCAGCACGGCTGACATTTTTGCCAAAGTGGGCGCTGAACGCCCTGAGCGATACACCAAGAGCACTGACATATTGGAAGTGTGGTTCGACTCAGGCACCACGCATACCACCGTACTCAAAGGTAGCCACAAAGCTGCCGATGGCTCTACGCCTAACGCGCACACTGAGATGGACCCACGCACGGGCGCACCCGGCCCCGAGGCCGACCTGTACCTGGAAGGCCATGACCAGCACCGCGGCTGGTTCCATTCATCTTTGCTCACTGCGTGTGCCATGTATGACCGCGCGCCCTACCGTGGCCTGCTGACCCACGGCTTTACGGTCGACGGGCAAGGCCGCAAGATGAGCAAGAGTATGGGCAACGTGATTGCGCCGCAAGAGGTGAGCAACAAAATGGGCGCGGAGATCATCCGCCTGTGGGCTGCGTCAACCGACTATTCTGGCGACTTGACGATTGACGACAAGATCCTTGCCCGCGTGGTGGACGGCTACCGCCGCATTCGTAACACCCTGCGCTTTTTACTAGCCAACGTGAGCGACTTTGATGCTGCTAAGGACGCAGTACCTTTGCATGAGCTGCTAGAGATTGACCGCTATGCCATGAGCCGCGCAGCGCAATTACAAAGCGACATATTGGCGCACTACAAGGTGTATGAATTTCATCCCGTGGTCGCTAAGCTGCAGCTGTACTGCAGTGAAGATTTGGGCGGTTTCTACTTGGATATTCTTAAAGACAGGCTCTATACCAGCGCGACAGACTCAAAGGCACGTCGCAGTGCGCAAACCGCGCTGTGGCACATCACACAGGCCATGCTGCGCTGGATGGCACCGTTTTTAAGCTTTACTGCCGAAGAGGCTTGGAAAGACTTTGGCAAGTCCACCAGCGGCACAATTTTTACTGAGACGTATTGGCAGTTTGATGCTACCAATGATGCCTTGATAGACAAATGGAGCCGTATCCGCGAAATACGCGATGCAGTGAACAAAGACATTGAAGCACTGCGTGCAGATGGCAAAGTTGGCAGCTCGCTGCAAGCTGAGGTACAAATTACAGTACTTCCACAAGACTTTGCATTGCTGTCGTCCCTAGGCGACGATGTGAAGTTTGTCTTCATCACCTCAGCGGTAAGCTTAGTAGCAGGCGAGGTATTGTCTACCGTGGTCACCGCCTCTGCGCATACCAAATGCGAGCGTTGCTGGCATTACCGCAGCGACGTGGGCATTGACACGGCACACCCCACTATTTGCGGGCGTTGCACTAGCAATTTGTACGGCTCTGGTGAAGTGAGGGAGTTTGCATAAATGGCTAAATCGTTCAAGGCATCCATCTGGCCGTGGCTTAGCTTGGCGCTGATCATCTGCATGGCCGACCAGTTTACTAAGACGCTGATTTTGGGCTATTACAAGCTGGGCGACAGTACGCAGGTATTGAGCTTTTTCAATGTGGTGCGGGTGCACAACACAGGCGCTGCATTCAGCTTTCTCGCAAATGCTGGTGGCTGGCAGCGCTGGTTTTTTACAAGCATCGGGATAGTAGCCACGATCTTCATCGTCTGGATGCTGCGCTCGCATGCGGGGCAAAAGCTGTTTGCATTTGCACTGGCCTGCATTTTAGGTGGTGCAGTGGGTAATGTGGTGGACCGTTTGTTGCACGGTTACGTGGTGGATTTTTTAGACTTCCACTGGGGCAGTTGGCACTTTCCTGCATTCAACATCGCAGACACTGGCATCACCATTGGCGCAGCCTGTTTGATCTTGGACGAGATACTGCGGGTGCGACGGGGCGCTAAGTTGTAGAACTGGTTTTAGTTCTCAACGCTATTAATTTAATAGCTATATGAGCAATAAATACTTGGACTATAGGGCTATTTGACTGGTAAAAGCACTAAAACACACCGCCAGCAGGCGTGAGACTGCGCTAAGACATGCCACAACACTTCAGGGCAATTCTGCATCTGCCATGCGCGCTGAAATAGTCTGCGCACGCTTAGTCAGATAGGCTGAATTTGGCATCTTCTCATACAGCTTGGGGCCCGGTAGCATGACCGCCAAACGTGCTGCCTCGTAGCTGCTTAACTGTGCAGCAGTTTTGCGAAAATAGCGCTGCGCTGCCGCCTCTGCCCCAAACACGCCCTCACCCCACTCTGCACTATTGAGATAGATTTCTAAGATTCTTTGCTTAGGTAAAACCAACTCAATGACTAGCGCCAATATAAATTCTTGCACTTTGCGCACGTTAGTACGCTCACCTGAAAAAAATAAGTTCTTAACCAGCTGTTGAGTAATGGTAGAGGCACCGACGAGCTTGGCTGTTTTTATTTTTCCGCTGCGGATGCGTTTAACAGCCTGCTCTTGCGCTTTGGCATTACGCTGCCAGGCTTTTTCGATAGCGTCCCACTCCACACCATCGTGGTAGGCAAAGTCGCTATCTTCACTGGCGATGACTGCGCGTTTGAGATTGGTAGAAATGTCCTCGTAGGGTACCCACACTTGCTTCCATGCAAAGGGCTTATCTGGCAAGTTCAGTACACGCCAAGCTTCGGAGCGTTCGAACGCAGTGGACTGTGGGTCAATGACCAGCATGCCCACAATACGTAAAACGAAAAACAGCTGCAGTGCAATTAACGCCAACACAACTAAGAGGCACCAACGCCCTATTACTTGCCGCATACAGTGCCCTTACACATCTAACGACCGGTTAACTTAGTCTCTAGCGTCTCGTCACGCGTGAATTTAAACCTAGACACCACTACGATCTGGTCAGCACGGGCGCGCATTTCGTCGCTGAATTTACCAAAGGGTGCTGCATTGCGCGCAATGGCCTGCGCACGTCGGTCAAGGGTGATGTTGCCCGAAGTTTCTACCACCTGCGTCTCTAGCACGCGGCCATCGTGGTTCACTGTCACGATCATCGTTAACTCACCGTACAGCTTGTTGCCAGCAGCCTCAGGGAAGTTTTGTGTACCGCGGTCTTCTACACGGCGGCGCAGTTGGTCGTAATACAGTGCGTATACCTCTTCGCGGGTAGCCGGGCTGATATAGCGCTTTTTGGGTCGAGCATTTTCTTCATTAATGCGTTTTTCAATCTCGGCTAACAGTCGCATAAGCTGGCGACGTTTTTCTTCTTGCGATTGAGCCTCTTTGTTTTCTGCAGTTTTTTGAGGATCAGGGGCAGGCAGTGTCGCCAGTTGTTTTTTAATTTGAGCCAGCAGCATGGTTTGCTGCTCTTGCATGGTTTCCATTTTGCGCTGCGCATCTTCAATCGCATCGCCCACCTCTGTGAGCGCACTGGGTGGTAGTGGGGTGCTAGCTCGGCCTTTGTCGGCATCGCCACCACCAGCCAGCGAGGCTTGTGCAATAGCTTTGGCTAATTCAGGGCGTTCGTTAGATTTGGCGTTTACCAAGATCACCTCGAGCGGAGTGTCTTGGAAAATACGATCAAAGCGCTCAGGATCGACAAAACGCACGGTCAGTAAAACAGCGTGTATAAATAATGACACGCCTAATGCAATGGACAAAGTACTCAGGTTTTGTAGAAACTTCACAGAGCCTAATTATCACTGTTTACGGGCTTTTCACCAGCACTCCCAGCATCACTTTCTGCATCACTTACATCCACGGCTATGGCCAACGGGCCAGCCATGTCTTCCTCATCGTCAGCCTCTAGCTCTTGCGGCACGGGGCTGTCTAAACGCTCTAGCAAGGTGCCGCTAATATCCAAAGTGATCTCGTCAATCATGCCCAGCTTGACACGCACTTTGGTGCCACGCGGTACATCCATCGTTCCCAGTACTGGTAAAACCAACGGTATGCCATCGGCTCTGACCATTCCCTCTTTAAATACAACACCCACAATCTCAGTCAAACCTTGCTGCTGCACATACTTTAATGTCCAGTAGCGCTCCATGCCGTTTTGAAAACCGTTGTACGCGGTGTAGGCTGCATCAAAGCTTGAAATCACGGCAAACAACTCTGCATCTTTAGGTTTAAACGGTGCAGCCAGTGCAGCAGTGCTACCGTAGCGCGCGCAAGCGATGATTTGCCATTGATTGACTAAGTCGGTGTATCTGCGCAATGGCGACGTGCTCCAAGCATAGCTGGGCACGCCAATACCTGCGTGAGGCAGAGCCTTGGTACCCATTCGCACTTTCACACCGGGTGCCAAGCTGCCTTGGCTGCGGTAAATACCTGGTACACCTAGGCTGGCCAACCATTGCCCCCAAGTGCTGTTTGCCAAAATCATGCACTCCGCCACCATCAAGTCCAGCGGTGCACCACGGCGGCGGGTGCTGATGCCCACAGGCTCGTTACCTTCTAAGCCGGCTTCGCCAGCGGTGACTTGAAAGTTGTAATCAGGCCGGTTAAAGGTCTCGGGCTTACCACGAACCACTTCGCGCTGCGCTTTTAGGTGTTGCGCCAACCGGTATAGAAAGCCCAGTTGGTCACGCAAAGCCAAGGGGGTTTTACCTTCAGCCAACTTCCATTGCGGTATGTCGGCCAATGCTTGCTCAGTGACTTCTTTGTCCAAGATGTCGTGGCGCAAGTTCGCTACGATGGGCACACGTTCCAACAAAGTAAATGTCGATTTGATGGCCATCGTTGCTTCGTCCAAAGTAACATACAAAGACACCGCAGGGCAGTCACGACCTTCTGCTAGCGTGTAGTTTTGCACCACAGCATCAGGCAGCATAGTGATTTTAAAACCCGGCATATACACGGTCGATAAGCGCTCGCGTGCAACTTTATCAATCGCGCTGGCTGGGCTAATCGCCAGCGCAGGCGCGGCGATGTGAATACCCAAAACCACCTCACCGCTGCCCAGACCATGCACACTCAAAGCATCGTCAATCTCAGTAGTGTTGCTATCGTCAATTGAAAAAGCTTGTGCAGTTGCCAGCGGCAGATCGTCTTTAATGGCAGCGGCTTCTAAAGTCGGGAAACCTATACCTTTTGGAAACTGGTCAAACAAAAAGCGTTGCCAATGGAACTGATAGGCCGAGCCGATAGCGCCAGTTTTCTTTAGCAACTCAAGCGGTGCTGTTTGGCTGGCGCGCGAGGCTTCTACAACTGATTTGTACTCAGGTGCGTTTTTGTCAGGCTTAAAAAGTATTTTGTACAACTGATCGCGCACAGCTTGCGGGGCGGTACCCGCAGTTAGCTCTTGAGCCCAAGTGCTTATTTGCTGGGCAATCGCTTTTTTCTTATCTATAGCGGCTAGGGCCTGCTGCACAATATCTGCGCTGGCTTTTTTGAATCTGCCTTTGCCTGCGCGCCGAAAATAGTGCGGGGCATTGAACAAGCACATCAAGGAGGCTGCTTGCTCTATTGCACTAGGCTTAGCGCTGAAATATTCTTGCGCTAGATCACTAAAACTAAACTCTTCATCAGCGGCGAATTCCCAAGCCAAATTAACGTCCATGCTTGTAGCCATAGCAGCAGCTTGGCTAAGCATCTCAGCGGGCAAAGGTTTTTCAAACTGCAGCAGGGCTAAAGCTGATTTAAGTTTTACGCGCTTGCCTGAGTCTAGCTCCACCTGCATCGACGCATCAGCTTGCGATAAAACACGACCGGCTAGAAACTTCCCGCCTTCTTCAAATAATACGTACATGAAAATACTCAGTTGGCATCAAGGCCTACTGGGAGGGCTTGCAGGGTTTGATGGTTCTAGGATCGCCGTTGCACTGACAGGCTGTGTAAGGTACTGCGCAAGGTTAACGTCGACCGCGAAGTCACCAGTTTTCACGGTAGGGATAGCGCGCAATGCATCTTGGTCTGATTGGGCCTCTACTGTTACATCCACTGCAAACTCATAATCCAAATCTAACAAGCTTACCGTAGGCACAAACTCTGGATCAATAACAGGGGGCCCATCATAAAATTCAAACATTTCGTACAAATCCATCAGATCGTGATATGCAGCCAGTTGAAACAACCGTCTGGAATGCAAGTTGCCTAGCAACCAAGTAGTGATTAGAGTTTTGGCCTGTGCCTGGGTAGGCCATGCGGCGCACAGCTCATACATCGGCCTGTCGTAAGTGTCCAAGGCCTGCACAGAAGCGTTGGGTTCCATCCAATAAGGCGCTAAGCGGTTGAACTGCAAGCGATAACGCTTGCGCATAGCCTCAAAATCATCACGCCTGCCCAACAACGAGCATAGTTGCAAATACTCGACATACGCCCAAGCGCAAGTGTTGGGCACTGCCTCAATATGCTGCGCCAACAGCATGTTAGCGGCATCTGTCTTTTGCAAAGCGCATAGGGCTCGCACAGCCATACGCACTTCTAATAAATGTCCCATCGCATCTTCACTAGACACAGGCTTGATGCGAGTTTGAGCTAACAACTCAACCTGCGCAGATATGTGATCGTACCCGTTTTGCTCCGCAAGGTCTTGAAACTGTTGAAGCTCTGCAAGCTCATCGTAGGGTTCTATTTGGGTAGACTGTGCGTGCGAATGCCCGCTGGAGTGTGCAGATTTTTTGCTGTATGAGTCTGTAAAAGTTACGCCAACTGCGGGTTTCTTTTTACTTAGCTTCCACCAAGATGAAGCTTCTTTTGGGGCAACAGGTTTTGCCAGTGCCGTGGGCTTTGTGAAAGCTGGAGCTGCAGCTGGAGAAAGAGAAGCTGCCGGCGGTGGCACCGGCAGGGCGTAAGGCAGCAAGTCCGCGGGCAATATCGAATCTGAGATGGGATCGCTAATTAGGTCTTGAATCTTGGGCTGCTTTGGTTCAGGCTCAGTAAAATTAAGTGATGGCCCCTCGGGCATTGACAGCACGCTGTTGTCAGCGTCATTAAACAACAGCATATCCTCTTGTGCGCGCTGGCGTTGCCTGCGTTCACTCAACCAAAGCCATGTCAAACCAATAGCTAACGCAGCCGTTGCTAACAGAGCAGGTTGTTGCCAACTTTGGCTTTCGTAGTGTTGAACTTGTTGGCGCAAGTTAGTGGACTCTACCTGCAAGGCTTGTATTTTCTGGTTCGCTTTTTGATTACTGGTGTTTGCTGTGCGCAGCTCAGAGAGTTTTTCAACCACTTCGTCGCTAGTCAGTTGCATGGCCTGCCAAGTTTGCTGCGCTGTAGCAGCGTCTAGCTGACCAGGCGAGGACGGTGAAATTTCATTGCTGCCCTTGAGAGCAGGCGTTTGCGCCTGGTTCCAAGCGCGAGGGTCTTGCAAAATCAGTTTGGCCTGCGTATCTGTTGCTGGCTTTGTATTAGAGACTTGTGGAGCCACGAAAATTCCTACATTACCAAGCTGGGGCAGGTTGGACAAAACCTATTGGCGCAGTGCGTGCATCATCAAAGCTGACGATCTCATAAGCATCGGGGCGCGACAACAACTCACGTAGCAACAGATTATTCAACGCATGCCCTGAACGAAACGCCTGATACGACGCCAGCAAAGGCTTGCCTAAACAATACAAATCACCCATAGCATCCAATATTTTATGTTTCACAAACTCGTCATCGTAGCGAAGACCTTCACTATTCAACACTTTGTAATCATCCATCACAATTGCGTTGTCCAGACCACCGCCTAAAGCAAGCCCATTTTCTCGCAGCGCCTCTACATCTCGGGTAAAACCAAAAGTTCGTGCCCTAGCGATATCTCGACTGTAATTGTCACGACTTAAGTCGAACTCTACGGTTTGACCTGTAGAGTCTACCGCTGGATGGTCAAATTCAATCTCAAAACTGAGCTTAAAACCCTCAAATGGTTGCAAACGTGCCCACTTAGTGTGAACTCCTTCACCTTGGCGTATCTCCACGGGCTTGAGAACCCTGACAAAACGTTTAGGCGCATTTTGGTGCACGGTACCCGCGCTTTGCAATAAAAAGACGTAGGATGAAGCAGAACCATCCAAAATAGGAACTTCTTCGGCTGTGATATCGACATACATATTGTCGATACCTAAACCAGAACAAGCGGACATAAAGTGCTCAATCGTCTGCACTTTGGCCCCGTGTGCCACAATCGTCGTCGCCATGCGCGTGTCGTGCACAGCCAGTGCCGAAACAGGAATGTCTACAGGATCAGCCAAATCTATGCGCCTAAACACAATGCCGGTGTCGGGCTGAGCCGGACGCAGGGTCAACTCCACGCGCTGGCCGCTATGCACGCCTACTCCGACAGCTTTAGTGATAGATTTAAGAGTTTTTTGCTGCAACACGCTTATATTTTAATCTGTTACATGAAAAAAGCCCTTGGTATTAATCCAAGGGCTTGCTCTTTTTATAACCTTTACGTTAGATCAGCTTAATCAGCCTGCTTGCGCAAAAAGGCAGGTATTTCAAAGTCGTCCATGCCGCCAGAGGACAAAGCGTCTACCTTGGCTGCAGCTTGCGTGCGATTAGTGCGCCACACGCTTGGAACAGCCATGCCGTTGTAGTCAGGCTGGGCAGAAGTATTACCTATGCCATTACCCACCATCGTTGGGCCTTGGCCCACCACATTGTTCACGGTCGGTACGTTAAACGGCACATTGTCAGTGCCCGTGCGCAGCACTTGCAAAGGTGGCGCAGTGCGGCGCATGCCCTGACGGCTTAGACCTGTTGCTACCACGGTCACTCGAATGTCTTCACCCAAACTGTCGTCATAAGCCGTGCCATAAATAACATGCGCTTCAGGCGAGGCATAAGCACGGATCGTATTCATGGCCAGCTTAGATTCGCTCAACTTGAGTGATCCTTTGGCAGCGGTAATCAACACGAGGACACCTTTAGCTCCCGACAGGTCGATACCCTCAAGCAGTGGGCAAGCCACCGCTTGCTCCGCCGCAATACGTGCACGGTCTGGGCCGCTGGCTGCTGCAGTACCCATCATGGCCTTGCCCGGCTCGCCCATCACGGTGCGTACGTCTTCAAAGTCGACGTTCACATGGCCTGGGACATTAATAATCTCGGCAATACCACCTACTGCATTTTTAAGCACATCGTTAGCATGGGCAAAAGCCTCGTCTTGGGTAATGTCATCGCCCAACACCTCTAGTAGCTTTTCATTCAAAACAACAATCAACGAGTCCACGTTGGCTTCTAGCTCGGCCAAGCCGTTGTCGGCATTGGTCATGCGGCGGCCGCCCTCCCATTCAAAAGGTTTGGTGACTACTCCCACGGTCAGAATGCCCATCTCTTTAGCGATGCGTGCAATCACCGGCGCTGCACCGGTGCCAGTGCCGCCACCCATACCCGCAGTGATGAACAGCATGTGCGCGCCATCAATGGCACTGCGGATATCATCTTCCGCAGATTGAGCAGAGTCGCGTCCCTTGTCAGGCTTGCTACCTGCACCCAGGCCGCTGGTGCCTAGCTGGATAGTTTTGTGTGCGGCGCTGCGTGACAGTGCTTGTGCGTCCGTGTTAGCAGTAATGAACTCCACACCCTGCACGCTGCGCGCGATCATGTGCTCTACCGCGTTACCACCGCCACCGCCAACGCCGATGACTTTGATTTGTGTGCCGAGATTAAATTCTTCGACTTCGATCATTTCGATACCCATTTGAATTCTCCTAAATCGTTTATTGCAGTTGCCAGAAATTATTGATACTTATATTTTTTGCGACTAGCTTTCAAGAGCTGTCTAACCGACCTTGATCCACGCAGGGATCTGTGCCGGGCCATCTAGGCGGGCTGCCGCGTGCCATGTAAAGTTTCTTGAACATCAGAAATTACCCACGACAAAATCTTTAAACCGGCCGAACGCTGTTTGCACTGAGCCACTTTTTTGGGCAACTTTAAAACCACGTAAACGCGCCATGCGCGCCTCCTCTAGTAAACCCATTACCGTGGCTGCACGAGGCTGGGCTACCATGTCAGACAACGCACCTCTGTACTGAGGCAAGCCGCGTCGAACAGGCTTCAAGAAAATGTCTTCGCCCAACTCAACCATGCCGGTCATCACTGCGCTACCGCCGGTGATCACAATGCCAGATGAAAGAACTTCTTCGTAGCCAGACTCACGAATGACTTGCTGCACTAAAGAATAGATCTCTTCTACGCGTGGCTCAATGACACCTGACAAAGCTTGTTTGCCCAGCATGCGCGGACCACGGTCGCCTAAGCCAGGCACTTCAACCTGGGTCTGCGGATCAGCAAGCAACTGTTTGGCACAACCACTTTCTACTTTGATGTCTTCTGCGTCCTTGGTAGGCGTGCGCAGAGCCATCGCAATATCGCTGGTGATCAAATCGCCTGCGATAGGAATAACAGCTGTGTGGCGAATAGCGCCGCCCGTAAAAATCGCTACATCGGTAGTGCCTGCGCCAATATCCACCATGGCCACGCCCAAGTCTTTTTCGTCATCGGTCAGTACAGCTTGGCTGGATGCATGAGGGTTGAGCATCAGCTGCTCGACCTCTAAGCCGCAGCGCCGCACGCACTTGATAATATTTTCAGCAGCACTTTGTGCGCCCGTGACAATGTGCACTTTAGCCTCTAAGCGCAGCCCACTCATGCCAATCGGTTCGCGCACATCTTGCCCATCAATGACAAACTCTTGCGGTTCTACCAGCAGCAGGCGCTGGTCGTTGGAGATATTAATCGCTTTTGCAGTTTCTACCACCCTAGCTACATCAGCGGGTGTGACCTCGCGGTCTTTGACCGCCACCATACCGCTTGAGTTGATACCTCTAATATGGCTGCCAGTAATACCGGTGTAGACACGGGTGATTTTGCAATCAGCCATCAATTCGGCTTCTTTGAGGGCTTGCTGAATGCTCTGCACTGTGGCATCAATATTCACCACGACACCGCGCTTTAAGCCATTGCTTGGCGCAATACCTAAACCTGCCAGCTTGAGTTCTCCGCCAGGCATCACTTCAGCAACCACCACCATAACTTTAGAGGTGCCAATGTCTAAACCTACTACCAAATCTTTATAGTCTTTTGCCATGTTTCGCCTCTATTTTTTATCCGTTCCAGGGGCTGTCACCACCGTGGTTACCCCGCGCAACCGAACGGCATACCCCGCGTTGTGCCGCAAATCTACGGATTCCACACGGTCCAAGCCTGCGCGCTGGTAGGTTGCCAGCACTTGGGTAAACGTACTGGTAAAGCGCTGAACACGCGCTGCGAGTTCTTTCGGTGTACCACGTCCCATCTCGATCACGGCACCGCCGTCGAGTAACATACGCCAGCCTCCACGCCCTGTCAGCTCTAGTTCTTCAACGCTAGCATCCAGTGGAATAAATAGTGCATTCAAAGTGCGGTAAGCCTCTAGCACCTGAGCACCCTGCCCGTCAGGTCCCATTAAACGCGGCAGGTCTTCGCTCTCGGCATCACCTGTGTTGGCCTCAAACACTTCACCAAACGTATTGACCAAACGTGATTCGCTCTCTGCGCCCCAAAAACCAGCGCTGCGGTGCTCTTCTAAAGTGACACGCAAGCGGTTAGGAAACTCACGGCGCACGACGGCTTTGCGTACCCAAGGCACCGCCTCAAAGGCAGCTCGCGCTTGCGCCAAATCCATCGTGAAAAAGTTGCCCTGCAGACGGGGTGCTACGTTAGCACGCAAGGTAACATCATTGTTGTGCACCGTATCGCCTTGCACGGTGATGCGTGCAATGGCAAGCGATGGGTGGCGCACTGCCCACCAAGCCAGCCCACCTAGAGCGACCACACACAAGCCCACGCCCAGCACCGTTGCGCTGATATTCATCAGCCTCACGTCAACAGGTGTGGACATAGTTTGGCTCATACCTTGGCGTGCTCCAACGATGCGGTGCTAAGCACATGTACACAAAAATCTTCATAGCCCATACCCGCAGCGCGGGCCGACATGGGCACTAGCGAATGGCTAGTCATGCCAGGTGAGGTATTGATTTCAAGCAAATAAGGCTTGCGTGTTACACCGTCAATCATCACGTCTGCACGCGCCCAGCCTTTGCAGCTAAGCGTTTGAAATGCTTTGACAACCAGTGCTTGAATTTGCTCTTCTTCACCGGCTGGCAAACCACAAGGCACTATGTATTTTGTTTCTTCGCCGAAATACTTGTTGTGATAGTCGTAATTACCACCTGGCGCTACGATACGAATCACTGGCAAAGCCTTTGCATCCACGCCCGATCCCAAGATGGGGCAGGTGACTTCGTCACCACTGATAAATTGCTCGCACAATACGCTAGGATCAAGCTGTGCAGCCAACGCGTAGGCTGCCGCGCATTGCGCAGCGTTTGTGACCTTAGTCAAACCAATCGTAGAACCCTCTCGTGCAGGCTTTACGATCATGGGACTACCCAGATCAGCAAAGGCCTTCTCGGTTTCTGCGGCACTTTTAACATCACGCCATGCAGGTGTTGACAAACCTTCAGACAACCATACGCGCTTGGTCATCACCTTGTCCATTGCCAAAGATGAAGCCATCACGCCAGAGCCTGTGTAAGGAATGCCCAGCAATTCAAGTGCGCCTTGCACTGTGCCATCCTCACCAAAACGACCATGTAATGCGATAAAGCAGCGCGCAAAACCTTCACGCCTTAATTCACTCAGATCGCGCTGGGCAGGGTCAAAAGCGTGCGCGTCAATGCCACGTGACTGCAGCGCTTTGAGCACGCCCGCACCTGACATGAGCGATACCTCACGCTCTGCCGAAGCACCGCCGAATAACACCGCCACTTTACCGAAATTCATTAGTTTTCTTGCCTTTTCATGCTGTAGTCCAAGTATTTATTACTCAAGCAGCTATTAATTTTGTAGCATTTCTACAATCTTTGCAGGCACCGCACCTATCGAGCCTGCTCCCATGCACAGCACCACATCACCTGCGCGTGCCGTGTCAATCACCGCTTGCGACATGGCGGCAATATCGTCCACAAAAATAGGTTCCACCTTACCTGCCACGCGCAATGCACGCGCCAATGCCCGGCCATCTGCGGCAACAATGGGCGCTTCACCTGCGGCATAGACCTCGGACAACAACACCACATCGGCTTCGCCAATGACTTTGACGAAGTCTTCAAAGCAATCGCGCGTGCGGCTGTAGCGGTGCGGCTGAAAAGCCAATACCAAACGCTGCCCAGCAAACGCACCGCGCGCTGCCGATAACGTAGCCGCCATTTCAACTGGGTGGTGACCATAGTCGTCAATCACCTGGAAAGTTCCACCGTCTTTGGCTTTAACATGGCCATAGCTTTGGAACCGACGGCCCACGCCCTGAAATTCGCGCAAGGCTTTTTGGATAGCCGCGTCTGCCACATCCAGTTCGGTGGCAACGGCAATAGCTGCTAGCGCATTGAGTACGTTGTGATTGCCTGGCAAATTTAACACGATGTCCAAGTCAGGTAGCACCACACCGTTACGTCGCTGTACTGTAAAGTGCATTGCTTCATTGACTGGCCGCACGTTGACAGCGCGCACTTGTGCACCTTCATTAAACCCATAACTGGTCACCGGACAGGTTACTTTTTCTGCCACCTCTCGCACGGCAGCGTCATCAGTGCACAGCACTGCTGTACCGTAGAAAGGCATGCGATGCAGAAAGTCAACAAATGCACCTTTGAGGCGCTCAAAGTCGTGGCCATAGGTTTCCATGTGGTCAGCATCAATATTGGTTACCACAGACATCACTGGCAAAAGGTGCAGAAAAGAGGCATCCGATTCATCAGCCTCTACAACGATGTAGTCGCCTTTGCCCAAGCGCGCGTTCGCGCCTGCACTGGTTAAGCGCCCGCCAATTACAAAAGTAGGATCCAATCCTGCTGCTAACAACACACTGGCCACTAAACTGGTGGTGGTGGTTTTGCCGTGTGTGCCCGCTATCGCAATGCCACTTTTCAAGCGCATCAGCTCTGCCAGCATCAACGCACGTGGCACGATAGAAATGCGCTGCTCACGCGCAGCCACCATTTCGACGTTATCCGCCTTGACCGCAGTAGAGATAACTACAGCGTCAGCCCCGCGTACGTTGCCAGCCGCATGGCCTACAAAAGTTTGAATCCCTAAGCTAGCCAAGCGCCGCAAAGTGGGGGTGTCCACCTGGTCTGAGCCCGACACCACATAACCCAAGGTGTGCAGCACCTCAGCAATCGCAGACATGCCCGATCCGCCCAAGCCGACGAAATGGATATGGCGAACAGCGTGCTTCACTTGCGTGCTCCTAGAGCTTCACAAGCCTCAACAACTGCTTGGGTGGCATGAATCTTTTGCATGTTCTTAGCTTTTTGGGCAATTTTTAATAGCTCAACTAGCTCTGATTTTAATAGCAACTGCGCTAAAAAGTCAGCATTTAAATCTTTTTGTACTACAATTTTTGCAGCACCTTGGTCACTAAGGAAGCGGGCGTTGACGGTTTGGTGGTCATCCACGGCAAACGGGAAAGGCACAAACACCGCAGCGGCTCCTACTGCAGCGATCTCAGTCACGGTCGATGCTCCTGCACGGCAGACGATCAAATCTGCCTGGGCAAAGGCCTCTGCCGTGTTGGTAATAAAAGGTGTCAGCGTAGCTTGCACGCCCGCAGCCGCGTAATTAGCCCGCAATGCGTCAATTTGCTTCTCCCCACTTTGGTGGATAACTTTGGGCCGCTTTGCCAAAGGAATCCGCGCTAAAGCCTGCGGCACCACGTCATTGAGCGCTTTGGCACCCAAGCTACCCCCCACTACCAGCAAGTTCAGCGGGCCACTCTGCCCTGCAAGACGCCCCGCAAAGCGCGCGGCGGGGTCTGCCTGCTGCAAAAACTCGGTGCGCAGTGGGTTGCCCACCCACTCTCCTTTAGCAAACACTTGGGGAAACGCGGTAAACACCTTGTCGGCTACCCTGGCCAGCACTTTATTGGCCATACCTGCTACTGAGTTTTGCTCATGCAGTACCAACGGCTTGCCCAACAGCACAGCCATCATGCCCGCTGGAAAGCTAATGTAGCCGCCCAAGCCCACTACTACATCGGGTTTGACACGGCGAATCACTTGAATGCTCTGCCAAAATGCCTTGAGCAAACGCAGCGGCAGCAGTGCCAAAGTAACCAAGCCTTTTCCACGTACGCCAGAAAAATCAATCGTCTGCAATTCAAATCCACGCGGCGGCACCAACCGAGACTCCATACTGTTGGGTGCGCCCAGCCACTGCACTTGCCAGCCTTTTGCGCGCAAAGCCTCAGCCACTGCCAAGCCAGGGAAGATGTGACCACCCGTACCGCCCGCCATGATCAACGCTGTTTTGCTCATGCCCGCCCTCCGCGCATAAGTTGCTTGTTTTCGTAGTCCACGCGCAGCACCACGGCTAAAGCCACCAAGTTCATCAATATGGCTGATCCCCCGTAGCTCATCAGTGGCAGGGTCAAGCCCTTGGTTGGCAGCGCGCCTAAGTTCACGCCCATGTTGATGAAAGCCTGAAACCCCATCCAGATACCTACGCCCTGCGCTACCAAGCCTGCAAACAGCCTGTCCAGTGCCACGGCTTGGCGGCCAATGTGCATAATGCGGCGCGTCATCCACAGGAACAAGCCGATCACGGTTAGTACCCCGATCAGGCCAAACTCTTCACCAATCACTGCTAGCAAAAAGTCGGTATGCGCCTCGGGTAACCAATGCAGTTTCTCGACACTGCCACCAAGTCCCACGCCGAATATTTCACCACGTCCGATAGCAATCAATGAGTGGGACAACTGATAGCCTTTGCCCAAAGCATGCTTTTCACTCCAGGGGTCTAAATACGCAAAAATGCGCTCGCGCCGCCAGTCAGATAAAGCCACCATCAAGCCAAAAGCCACCACCATTACGGCTGCGATCAAAAAGAACATACGTGCATTCACGCCGCCTAAAAATAAAATGCCCATAGCAATCACAGCAATCACCATGAACGCACCCATGTCAGGCTCTGCCAGCAACAGCAGGCCAATCACTGCCACCGCTACAGCCATGGGCATTACGGCGCGAAAGAATTTTTCTTTCACTTCCATCTTGCGCACCATGTAATCGGCGGCGTACAACAACACGGCAAACTTGGCTAGCTCCGATGGCTGAAAGTTCATAAAACCCAGCGAAATCCAGCGACGCGCCCCATAAACCGTTTTGCCAATAAAAGGCACCAGCACCAAAACTAGCAGCACTAACGACACCACGAATAGCCAAGGAGCCATCTTCTCCCACACTTTCATGGGAATCTGAAATGCGATTAAGCCGGCTACCAGTGCAACAGCTAAGGACAGGACATGGCGCGTAAGAAAATGGGTATGAGAATAGCGCGCAAAACGTGGGTTGTCCGGCATAGCGATGGATGCCGAATAGACCATCACCACACCAAACGCCAACAAGGCTACCGTGACCCATAAAAGTACTTGGTCAAAACCTAATACATGCGCAGGCGTAGACCGCGTGCGACCATACTCAGCGCTGCCTGTACGCACTGGCAGTATTTCGACTGCAGACTGCGCTGCAGCACTGAGTCCACCAAACCATTCGATCAAGCGGCCTAGCAGGCTCGCAGGAGCTACTGCGCTACTCATATGCTGTCCACTAAGGTAACGCCAGCTTCAATAGCCAGTTGCTCAACTGCAGCGCGAAACATTTGGGCACGATGCTCGTAATTTTTGAACATGTCAAAGCTCGCACAGGCGGGTGACATCAACACAGCATCGCCAGCATGGGCGCGTGCGCTAGCTAACTTAACGGCCTCTGCCATATCCGCCGCCTTCAAACACACAACACCACTACCCACTAGTGCAGCTTCAATAGCTGGTGCATCCTCGCCAATCAACACTGCCGCACGTGCATAGCGCGCCACAGGTGCAGCCAGAGGTGCAAAGTCTTGCCCTTTGCCTTGACCGCCCAGTATCACTACCAATTTGCGTTCTGCGCCTAAACCCGTCAATGCAGCCACAGTAGCCCCCACATTGGTGCCTTTACTGTCATCAAAAAACTCTACATCTTCTACAGCGCCAATGCTCTCAACACGGTGCGGCTCACCACGGTATTCACGCAGGCCATACAGCATAGGGGCTAACTGGCAACCAGCTGCGCTGGCTAGGGCCAACGCCGCCAAGGCGTTAGCTGCATTGTGGCGACCGCGAATGCGCAGTGCGTCTGCAGGCATCAAGCGTTGGATATGGATTTCTTCTGCATCGTCTTTACGGCGACGGCGCGTTTCGTCGGCCTCCATCGCTTTGACTAACCAAGTCATGCCGTTAACAGACTCTAAGCCCCAGTCACCCGGACGTGTAGGCATATCGGTGCCAAAGGTCATGAACTCGCGCTGTGCTTTGCCTTTGATCAAGGCGGGCACCATCGCCATCACCGCTGCGTCGTCACGGTTAAGCAGCATAGGAGGCGCTTCAATGCTGTGGGGGCCGAAAATTCGTGCCTTGGCTGCACCGTAGCTGACCATGTCACCGTGCCAATCCAAATGGTCTTGGGTTAAATTTAAAACTACACCCATCGTGGGCACAAAGTCTTCCACTGGGTTCAGTTGAAAACTCGACAATTCCAGCACCCACACCTGCGGCAATGTTTGCGCAGCAACGTGCGCTGTCAAAGTGTCAAGCAAAGTAGGCCCGATATTGCCCGCTACCGCTACAGATTTACCGGCACGCTCCACCAATTGACCGGTCAACGAGGTAACTGTGGTCTTGCCGTTGGTCCCTGTAATCGCCAGTATCTGTGGCGTGTAAGCTTGCGAATCTTTCAATTGCTGCAAGCCCTGCGCAAATAAACCCAACTCACCACCGACCCACAAACCACTGGCACGGGCCGCTGCAGCAAGCGGCTCCACCTGCGCAGGTGACAGGCCTGGGCTAATGAATACGGCGCGTACATCGCTGCCATCCACCAAGCTGGCTGTAAATTCACTGTGCACAAATTGCGCATGAGGGCATTGCGCGCGCAGACTATCAAGCTGGGGCGGCGCAGCACGCGTGTCGACTGTCGTAACGCGCGCACCTTGGCGCGCGCACCAAAGCGCCATGGCCAGACCGGAAGCGCCTAAACCTAAAACTAGAACGGAGGTGTCTTGCAAAGTGCTCATTAACGTAATTTCAATGTCGATAAACCCACCAAGCACAGCAGCATGGTGATGATCCAAAAGCGCACGACGACTTGTGTTTCTTTCCAACCAGATTTCTCAAAATGGTGATGCAGCGGTGCCATCTTGAAAATGCGGCGACCTTCGCCAAATTTCTTCTTGGTGTACTTAAAATACATGACTTGCAGCATGACGGACAAAGCCTCTACTACAAAGATGCCGCCCATAATGGCCAAAACAATTTCTTGCCGCACGATTACCGCCACCGTACCTAGCGCTGCGCCCAAAGCCAATGCGCCTACATCGCCCATAAACACTTGGGCCGGATGGGTGTTAAACCACAAAAATGCCAAGCCAGCACCAGCCATAGCTGCGCAAAAAATTAATAACTCACCTGCGCCTGGAATGTGAGGCAAAAACAAGTATTTAGAAAACACTGCGCTGCCTGTTACGTAAGCAAAGACGCCCAAGGCAGAGCCCACCATCACGACTGGCATGATGGCTAAACCATCTAAACCATCAGTCAAATTCACGGCATTGCTTGAGCCGACTATCACCAAGTAAGTCATGATCACAAAGCCAAATACACCTAGTGGATAGCTCACCTCTTTGAAAAACGGCACCATCAAACCGGCCTTGGGCGGCAGATTCACATCAAAACCTGATTGCACCCATTTTAAAAATAGCTCAATCACCCGCAGGTTATTGCTCTCTGAAATACTAAACACCAAATACAACGCAGCGATTAAACCGATAACAGACTGCCACATGTATTTTTCACGTGAACGCATGCCCTCGGGGTCTTTGTGCACCACTTTGCGCCAATCATCTGCCCAGCCAATCGCACCGAAGCCCAAGGTCACGATCAAGACAATCCAAACAAAGCGGTTAGATAAATCAAACCACAGCATGGTGGATACAGCGATAGACAGCAAAATGAGCACACCACCCATGGTGGGCGTGCCGCTTTTGGCCAAATGCGTTTGCATGGCGTATTCGCGGATAGGTTGTCCAATTTTGAGTGCCGTCAATCGACGGATGACCCAAGGCCCGGCGAATAGCCCAATCAATAGAGACGTCATGGCTGCCATCACGGCACGAAACGTCAGGTATTGAAATACGCGTAAAAATCCTAAATCTGGATTCAATGATTGCAGCCAACTGGCTAAGCTAAGCAGCATGTGCAGCCTCTTTTTGTAGTGTTGTTGTAATTGGAGGTTGGCTGGCGCTGCTAATAGCATCGACCACACGCTCCATCTTCATAAACCGCGAGCCTTTGACCAATACGCTGCGGTATTGGGCTACGTCTGTCAGCACGCAGGCGTTCAATGCCTCTACGCTGGCGCAGTGCCTAGCGCCTGGAAACACGGCGGCTGCGTAACGCATGAGTTCGCCCGTGCACAGCAAGGTTTCTATGCCGCGCTCTGCAGCGTATTCGCCAATTTCGGCATGAAACTCTGGGCCATGGTCTCCTACTTCACCCATGTCGCCCAGCACCAGCAAGTGAGGGGCTGGCAAATCAGCCAGCACATCAATTGCGGCGCGTACCGAATCAGGGTTTGCGTTGTAAGTGTCGTCCACCAATGTGATGGGCTTGCTGTTGACATGCACGGTCAGCGCACGCGAGCGGCCTTTGACGGCTTCGAAAGCTTCTAGACCTTGCGCGATCACTTCTAGCGACAGTCCAGCTGCAATACATGCGGCTACCGCTGCCAGTGCGTTTTTGACATTGTGCTTACCTGCAATGGCCAGCTTAAAGCTCATAGCACCCAGCGGGGTGGCCGCGCGCACACGCCAAGCACCATCTTCCCAATCTGCATTGGCAGTCACATCAGCCGCGCCTGATATAGCAAATGTGATGCACCTGCGCATACCCGCTAAGGTGCGCCACAAACTAGCGTAGGCATCGTCTGCAGGAAACACCGCTACACCGGTTTGCGGCAAAGCTTCAATCACCGCACCGTTCTCACGCGCTACGGCCTCGACGGTTTCCATAAACTCTAAGTGCTCGCGCTGTGCATTGTTCACAATCGCCACGGTGGCTTGTGCCAGTTGCGCCAAATAGGCTATCTCGCCTGGGTGGTTCATGCCCAGCTCCACCACCGCCATGCGGTGCGACGCAGTTAACCCTAGCAAGGTGAGCGGCACACCAATGTCGTTATTAAAATTACCTTTGGTAGACCATGCTTCTTGCCCGCAAGCTGCCTTCAAAATACTGGCCGTCATTTGCGTGACGGTGGTTTTACCGTTGCTACCAGTCACTGCAATGAGCGGCAGCGTAAACTGACTGCGCCAAGCTGCAGCTAAATGTCCCAATGCCAGCTTGGTGTCCTCAACTTCAAGCCCGTTTAAACCTGCTGCAGCAATACCGTGGTGCGCCATGACTGCTTGGGCACCAGCTTCGCGTGCTTTGGATAAAAAATCATTGGCGTCATATGTCTCGCCAATCAGCGCCACAAACAAATCGCTAGTTTGTAAACTGCGGGTGTCGGTATGTACGCGGGTAAAGCTGGTGCTGCCCTCGCCCACCAGCTTGGCTTGGATGCCACAGTTTTGCAGCAACTGGGCTGCACGTTGCAAGCTCATCATGCTACTGATCCTTGTATATTGCCTTGTAGCGCTGTTCGGGCATGCGCTAGATCATTAAAAGGGTGTTTGACACCTGCAATATCTTGGTACTCTTCTGCACCTTTGCCTGCGATCAACACGACATCATTGACGCGCGCTGTAGCCACAGCGTATGCAATGGCTGCTGCACGGTCAATTTGCACCTGCACGCGTGCAGGTGCTGACAGGCCCGCTACTATTTGCTCGATAATGTTTTGTGCAGATTCAGTGCGGGGGTTATCGCTGGTGATTACTAATTTATCAGCATTACGTTCTGCCACTTGCGCCATCAGCGGGCGCTTGGCCGTATCGCGGTCACCACCGCAACCAAACACGCACCACAGCTGGCCGCCGCGTGCGCGTGCCATGGGACGCATAGCAGCGAGTGCTTTATCCAAGGCATCGGGGGTGTGGGCGTAATCAACTGCGACCAAAGGCGCGTTCGGCGTGATGATGCACTCCATACGGCCAGGCACTGCCGTGCACTGCGATATGGCGTGTGCAGCTTGGTCTAACGAAATGTCCAAACTGCGCAGGCTGCCAATAGCGCACAGCATGTTATCCACGTTATAACTGCCAACTACTGCGCACTGCACAGGGGCACTGTTTTGACCCTCGCGCACCGTAAACTGCAAGCCTGTGTCGGTGTATTGCACGCCTTGTGCCCAAATACGCGCATCAGTGCGCAGCTGTGAAACGGTCCACACTTGCACTGCGCGTGCGGCGCAATGGTCCACCAGCAGCGCGCCTTGCGGGTCGTCTAAATTAACTACAGCAGCTTGCAGACCTGACCAGTCAAACAATGCCAGCTTGGCTTGCCAATAGGCTGGCATGCTGCCGTGATAGTCCAAATGGTCTTGCGTGAAATTGGTAAACACTGCCGTGCGCACTGCCACGCCTGCCATGCGCTGCTCGGCCAGGCCAATGCTGGTGGCCTCTATCGCACACGCATGCGCACCCGCTGCGCGCATGTCGTCAAACGCAGCGTGCAGCAGCACAGGGTCAGGCGTGGTGTTGCCTGTAAAGACCATTTCCCCCGGAATTCCCACACCCAAAGTACCCACTAGTCCACATGAATATTGCTCAAGCAGCTGCGTTTTTGATAGCGCTTTGTGGTTTTCATGGTGCTTATAACGCAAGGTATTGAGCGCTTGTGCTACCCACCACGCCGTCGAAGTCTTGCCGTTGGTACCCGTGATAGCAATCACATCCAGCTGTTGGCTAGGCTGCCCGTAATAATCTGCCGCAATTAAACCCGTGGCAGCTTTTAAGCCCGTGTAGCTTGCTATACGGGCATCATCAAATTTAAAAGCCTCTGCGCCCTCAGCCTCAACCAAGCAGGCCGCCGCGCCTGCGTCCAATGCAGCTTGCACATACAAGCGCCCGTCTGTGGCCGCACCGGGCCAGGCAATAAAACCATCGCCCGCACCGATTTTGCGGCTCGTGGTGTGCAAAGCGCCCGTTACTTGGCCGCGTAACCACTGGCTAGCCTGCTCGGGTGTCGTCAGCATTTGCATTAGAACGACTCCTCTTCGGCTTTGGCGACAATTTGCGGCTTCACGGCCATATCGGGCTGCACGCCCAGCATGCGCAAGGTCTGCGCTACCGTCTCGCTGAACACGGGGGCCGCGACTTCGCCTCCATAAAACTTGCCATTGCTTGGCTCGTCGATCATCACGGCCACCACAATGCGCGGCTTGTCGATAGGAGCGATGCCTACAAACCAGCTGCGGTATTTTTTGTCCGAATAGGTTTTGCCTTCTTGCTTGCGTGCAGTGCCGGTTTTACCACCTACTGAATACCCCATCGTCTGTGCTTTGGGGCCAGTGCCGCCTTCGCCAGCGGCCATGTTGAGCATGTGGCGCACTGCTTGCGAATTTTTGGCACTGATCACCCGTACACCGTTAACCGATGCGGCATCGTCGACCTTGCTGAGTGTCACAGGAATCAGTTCGCCATCGCGTGCAAACACACTGTACGAACGTGCTAACTGAAACAAACTGGTAGACAACCCATAGCCATAGCTCATGGTGGCCTGCTCGATCGGGCGCCATGTCTTGTAGGCACGCAGCTTACCTGTGACTACACCCGGAAAGGCCAACTGCGGTTTTTGACCGAAACCTGCTTGGGTGTACATCTCCCACATCTCTCGCGGCTGCATTTGCATGGCCAGCTTTACCGTGCCAACGTTGCTAGACTTCTGAATGATTTCGTTCACGCTCAACATGCCCAGCGGGTGCGAGTCCGTGATGGTAGAGCCCGAAATCGTAATCTTGCCAGGCGCAGTTTGGATCATGGTCTCGGGCTTGACCAAACCCTTTTCTAAAGCCAGCGCCGCAATAAACGGCTTCATGGTGGAGCCCGGCTCGAAGGTATCGGTCAGCGCGCGGTTGCGCATTTGTGCAGGGCTGATATTGGCGCGCTTATCGGGCTGGTAACTCGGGTAGTTGGCCAGCGCCAGTATTTCGCCGGTCTGTACATCCAGCACCACTACGCTGCCCGCCTTGGCTTTGTGCTCTTGCACCGCATCGCGCAGTTTTTGGTAAGCAAAAAACTGCACCTTGCTGTCAATCGACAGTTGCATGTCTTTGCCGTCCACGGGCGCTGTGGCGTCGCCCACATCTTCGATGGCACGACCCAAACGGTCTTTGATCACGCGGCGGCTGCCAGCCTTACCCGCCAAGCTTTTGTTAAACGCCAGCTCCACACCTTCTTGACCGTTGTCTTCCACGCTGGTAAAACCCACCACGTGCGCTGCAGCTTCACCTTCAGGGTATTGGCGCTTGTACTCTTTGCGTGAATACACGCCTTTGATACCTAAAGCCGCGATTTGCAGGGCCACGGGTTCGTCCACCTGACGCTTAAGCCAGACAAAGGTTTTGTCTTCGTCTTCTAACTTTTTATTCAGCTCCGACAAAGGCATTTCTAACAGCTTAGCCAGTTGCGTCAGCTTGACCTTGTCGCGCTCTATGTCCTCTGGAATAGCCCAAATGCTGGGAGCTGGCACGCTGGAGGCCAAGATTAAACCGTTACGATCCAATATGCGGCCACGGTGAGCAGGCAGCTCTAGTGTGCGGGTAAAACGCACCTCGCCTTGGCGCTGGTAAAAATCGTTATTGATCACCTGTACATACGCTGCACGGCCTGCCAAGCCGGTGAAGCTCAACGCGATAGCCGCGACGATAAATTTGCTGCGCCAGACTGGTGTTTTGCTAGCCAGTAGCGGGCTAGAGGTGTAGTTCACGCTTTTCATGGACGTGCTCCAGTGGCGGTGCCTTGGGCAGCTGCGCTGGCAGGTGATGCCAACTGCGCTATGCGCACATACTGCGTGACTGCAGGTGTAGCGCTGCGCATTTGCAATTGTTCTTTAGCCAATTTTTCTACCCGCAGCGATGTAGACTGCGCGCGCTTTTCCACCTCAA
>JAYTPK010000031.1:0-3625 GCA_043747295.1 Polaromonas sp.
CGCTGTAAAAAAACTGTAATTTCTACTTGACCTGGTATTTTTTTTCCCTTAAAGTGGGAAAATGTAGGAAGAAGTGGAATTTAATGGATTTTTAGCGAGCCAAAACACGATATGTTTCAAGGATCAACGGCCCTCACGTTGGATGCGAAGGGAAGGTTGGCAATTCCAACAAAGCACCGTGAGCTCATGAATGGACAGTCGCAAGGTAAGTTAGTGCTTACTGGGCACCCAGATGGGTGCCTTTTGCTTTATCAGGCGCCGACATTTGATGAGGTTCGCTCCCGTTTATTAGCTGTGAGTGATACTAACTCACGGGTTGCCTCCTGGAAACGCGTCATCGTCGGTATGGCCGAAAGTATTGAGCCCGATGGCCAAGGGCGGGTGTTGGTAACGCCGGAATTGCGCAAATTCGCCGGCATGGAAAAACAATTAATGATGGTGGGCCAAGGCAATCGTTTTGAAGTTTGGAGCGAGGCAGCCTGGAATCAACAATTGGAACACATTCGCGCTCAAAGTGGCCAAGCGATGCCGCAAGCAATGGAGAGCTTTACTTTGTGAGCGAGGGCCTGGTCCACTGTGCGGTGTTGTTGGACGAAGCGGTGGCGGCGCTGGCAATCAAAGCAGATAGGGTTTATGTCGATGCGACGTTTGGTCGCGGCGGACATAGCAGAAAAATTTTAGAAACGATCGGGTCGGCCGGAAGGCTTATCGCGTTAGACCGTGATCAAGCTGCGATCGCGGCCGCGCAAGCGATCAAAGACCCGAGGTTTCAAGCGCTGCATGCAAGTTTTGGTCAACTTCAGGCGGTGTTAAGCGCTGTGGGTGTGACGAAAGTGGCTGGGGTGTTCCAAAATGCGGTCTACTGTTTGGCGTGGGTGCAGGCTGCCGTAGGGGTCTTGGAACACCATTTGTACCAAGCGGCGAAAGGCTTTGCTGCCTGGCTGTGCTTGCGTTGTAGCGTCGCCTTGCTGCGCTTTTAATTGCACGGTGCCCGCCGTTTTGGGTGCCAGGCCGCAGATGGCTCGCAGCACGGTAGATTTACCTGAGCCAGATTCGCCGACGATGCCAAAACTCTCGCCCGGCTGCACGCTTAGCGATGTGTCGGCCACGGCAACAAAGCCGCTGTACTCTACACGTAGGTTGTGTACGTCCAGGCCTACAGATAGGGCGTTGGATGCAGATGCTAATGCAGAAGGTGTCATCACAGCGCCCATTCTGGTTGGCGGTCTAGTGTGGCCAGTGGGTGTATGGGCTTGCCCAGTTGTGGCAGGCAGGCCATCAGCCCGCGTGTGTAGGGGTGCTTGGCGTGGGCCAGGCCGCCAGCTTGCAGCTCTTCAACTACTTTGCCTGCGTACATGACTAAGATGCGGTCACAAAACGACGACACTAACCGCAAGTCGTGCGAAACAAATATCAGCCCCATGCCGCGGTCGGTCACCAGTTTGTCCATGATAGACAGCACTTGCAGCTGCACTGTCACATCCAGCGCAGAGGTAGGTTCATCGGCTATCAACATATCAGGCTCGGCGATCAGCATCATCGCTATCATCGCGCGCTGGCCCATGCCGCCAGACACCTCGTGCGGGTACAACCTGTGCACACGCGCAGGGTCGTCAATGCTGACCGACGCTAGCGCTGCCAGCGCCCTGGCCTTGGCCTCGCTTGCGGACACTTTGGTGTGGGCAGATAAGGTTTCTTCAATCTGCTTGCCAATGGTCATCACCGGGTTGAGCGAGAATTTAGGGTCTTGCAAAATCATGGCAATGCGTCCGCCGCGCAGCTCACGGCGCTCTTTAGGTGCACAGTTGAGTAAGTCAATGCCATCGAAGTGCAATTTTTTTGCACTCAAGCGGCCTTCAGGTGCTGTCAGGCCCAAAATGGCGCGGCCTGTTTGCGATTTGCCCGAGCCTGATTCACCCACGATGCCCAGGCGCTCGCGCCCCAGGCTAAAGCTTACGCCGCGCACTACTTCGGTCATGCCGCCATCGCGCGATGGGTAGGCTACACGCAAGTCGTCAACAACTAACAAGGGCGCTTGGTCACTCATGCTTAAAACTCACTTCGCGCTTTTGGGGTCTAGCGCGTCGCGCAGGCCATCGCCCAGCAAATTAAACGCTAAGCTGACGATAAATATCGCCGCACCCGGCGCGGCGGCTACCCACCATTGGTCTAGCACATAGGCACGGCCATTGGCAATGAGTGCGCCCCACTCAGGCATGGGCGGTTGCGCGCCCAGGCCTAAAAAGCCCAAGCCCGCTGCTGTCAAAATAATGCCCGCCATGTCTAGCGTAACCCGCACAATGACAGACGACACACACAGCGGCATGATGTGCCGCAACACGATGCGCCACGGCGACGCGCCCAGCAGCTGCACAGCGGCAATGTAGTCGGTCTGCCGGATGGTCAGTGTCTCTGCGCGTGCAATGCGCGCATACGGCGGCCACGAGGTGATGGCTATTGCAATCACCGCGTTGGTAATACCTGGGCCTAATGCAGCCACGAAAGCCAGCGCCAAAATCAAACGCGGAAACGCTAAAAATATATCGGTAATGCGCATGAGCGTAGCATCTACCCAGCCGCCCGCGTAGCCCGCCACCGTGCCTACCAGCAAACCAATAGGTGCGGCCAATAAAGCCACTAGCACGACGACGAATAAAGTAATGCGCGAGCCATGAATCACACGCGACAAAATATCGCGGCCCTGGTCGTCTGTGCCAAACCAGTGCGCGGCTGACGGCGGCAACAATCGCGTAGTGCTCAGGTCCCCCAAATAGGCTGAGTAGGGAGCTAGCTGGTTAGCAAAAATAGCCACTAGCACCAACAGCAAAATGATGATCAGGCCCGCCATGGCCAAACGGTTGCGTGCAAAAGTACGCCACGTACTGTACGCGCGGCCTAGCGACGCTTGCTTGCGCGAAGCTGGCCTGTCAGACATCAACCAGTCGTGCAAAGATGTTCTGACAGGCTCACTGTGTTGAATTAATGGCGCAGTCATCGCGTACGTGTCCTAGGGTCTAGCAGCTTGTACAGCAAGTCAGACAGTAAATTGAGCCCGATAAATACCGAGCCCACCACGATGGTGCCGCCCAGCACGGCGTTCATGTCTGCGTTTTGCAATGAGTTGGTGATGTACAGGCCCAGCCCCGGCCATGAGAAGACTGTCTCTGTTAATACCGAGCCTTCCAGCAGCCCCGCATACGACAGCGCAATCACGGTTACCAGCGGCACGGCTGCGTTGCGCAGTGCGTGCCGCCAAATAATGCGCGCCTCCGACAATCCCTTGGCGCGTGCGGCTACTACATATTCTTGTGCTAGTTCATTGAGCATAAAAGAGCGCGTCATGCGGCTAATGTAAGCTAGCGAAAAATAGCCCAGCAACGCAGACGGTAATATCAAATGCGACAGCACATTGGTAAACGCCTCCCACTCACCCGCGCGTGCCGTGTCCCATAGCAAGAAGCCCGTCACCGCCGTAAAGCTGTATTCGTAGGTAATGTCCATACGCCCTGGGCCAGCCACCCAGCCCAGCTTGGCATAAAACAGCACCAGCGCCATCAAACCCAGCCAGAAGATGGGTACTGAATACCCGATCAAGCCCATCACTCGCACCATCTGGTCGGCCAAG
>JAYTPK010000032.1:0-3691 GCA_043747295.1 Polaromonas sp.
GTTTCAAAATCGCCACCACACACCTCGCGTTTAAGCATTGGGTGGTCATAGCAGCCAAAGCCTGTGGCTTTCAGCGTGGTGGGCTGGCTGATGCCGCGCATCGTCAAGGTACCGACTACTTCACTGAGTTTGTCACCTTCAAATTTAAACTGTGTGCCCGAAAACTTGGCTTCAGGAAATTTGTCTGCCGCAAAAAAATCATCCCGCTTTAGGTGTGCGTCAAAAGGCGCTACGCCGGTGTTGATGGACGTCATGTCGATAGTAATGTCGGCTTTGCCTGTTTTAGCTGCTTTGTCATAGGCAATCATGCCCGACTTTTTATCAAACCGACCACGGCTGGTGGAGGTGCCAAAGTGTTTGGCCTCCCAAGTTACAAAAGTATGTGTGGGGTCAATTTGGTAAGTAGCACTTTGAGCCCATGCTGCGCTGGGTAGCGTGGCTGCAGTCAGAGTAGCTGCGGCAACAGCAGCAACGGCAAACAGAGTTTTGTATGTCATGCGAAGGCTTCCTTAAAGTTAAAGCATGGGTTGAGGGAAAAAATTACAGCTTGGCCATGCCAGTCAGGGTGAGTTTGAAGTTGACTTGCACTTCGTTGGCTACGATAGACACGTCGTTCCATTCGCCGTCGCCGATTTTAAAATCAATGCGCTTGATTTGAAAGAGCCCGCTGGCTTGTGTAACGTCGCCACTTTGGGTCACCACCAGCGGCACTACCACGCGCTGGGTGGCACCTTTGATCGTCAGTTGGCCCTCCACTTCAAATTTACCTGCGCCCGCAGATTTGATGGCGGTAGATACAAAGTTAGCTTGTGGACGTTTGGTGGAGTCAAACCAGCCGGGTTTTTTTAGCTCTACTTCTGTTTCAGGATTGCCAATGTCTGCGCTGGTCAGGTCAATCGTCAAGCTCACTTTGCTGGTTTCTGGCTTTTTGGGATCAAAGTTGCTTTGAACTTCAAAGCGTGTGAACTTGCCTTGTACCGGCACACCCATCTGTCGGCTGACAAAACCCACGCTGCTTTGGGCTAGCACGAGTTTTTGGCTGGATGCAGGCGTGGCTGCAGGTGTCACTGCGGGCGTGACGGTTCCAGGCGCTGGTTTAACCGCCTCGGGTTGGCTGGCGGTTGGCTTGGCAGCTGGTTTGGCACCACCCGAAGATTGCGCCTGCACTGCACTGGCTGCGCAAGCCGCGGCTATGGCTACGGCTACGGCTATGGCTATCGAAATAGTGGTGGTACGAGATGATTGCATATGCATAAATGGGTTGATGATGGAAAAATAAAAGATGTGCAGTTGCATCACTTAACCAGCCACGGCGCCATACGCACCATCACTTGGTCTTTGTCTATCCAAAGGTGTTTGAAAGCAGCAGCGATGTGCACCGCTACGATGCTGGCCAGCGTGTAGGCTAGCCAGCCGTGCCAGGGTTTCAACGTTTCTGCCAATTCCCGGCTGCGCGGCACCCAGTCGGGTAGCGGCACGATACCAAACCAAACGATGGGGAAACCAGCCGCAGAACTGTAAGCCCAACCCAACAAAGGTATGGCAAAAAACAGCGCATATAACAAACCGTGTGAGGTGTGGGACGCGATGCGCTGCCAAGCGGGCATCGTGCTGGGCAATGCAGGGGCAGGATGCCACAAACGCCACAGCAAACGCGCGGCAGACAATGCAAGTATGCTCACCCCTGCCCACTTGTGCCAGTTGTACAGCTTAAGCCTTTGCACTGAAACTGGCAGCTCGACCATGTACCAGCCCACACCCAAACTGCACACAATAAGCAATGCCAGCAGCCAATGAAAACCTACCGCGATAGACGAGTAGCGGGTAGGTGTCATGGTGCAGCAGGCCTGGTCATGTTTGTGCAATCTGCCAAGTAAGCTGCTGCGTACTAGCCACGTAACTTGGTAGCGACTTGCGCTATGCGCTTGCCATAAGCCTCTGCAGTGTCCAAATCACCTTGGGGGATCTTCTCGGCAGGGTCGTTGGGGCCGCATTGGGCCATCACACCGCTGTTAGAACCAATGCGGTTGATGTCTGCGCCGGGCAAGGCAGGTTGGCCCACCCAAATCATGGCCTGCTGCATGGACAAAGTGATGAAGTATTGCAAGGTGGACAGTTTGTCGCCGCTGTAGCTGGCCGAGCAGGTAAAGCCGCCGGCCAC
Source organism: Polaromonas sp. (assembly GCA_043747295.1). Classification (GTDB taxonomy): domain Bacteria; phylum Pseudomonadota; class Gammaproteobacteria; order Burkholderiales; family Burkholderiaceae_C; genus JAAFIP01. The sequence goes on from JAYTPK010000032.1 coordinate 2,162, forward strand.
TTTATCTTTCCAGGCGCTGGTGAACCATTTTTTACTGCTCGCATCGGCAAACTTTTTAAACTGCCAGCTGGCCATGCCCATGTAAGTGGGTGAACCCATGATGATGGCATCGGCCGCGTCCAGCGTGGCCCACTGCGCATCGGTCAGGTCGCCGTTGGCATCAATGACCACCATATCGGCACCTGCGCCCTTGGCGACAAATTCGGCCACGCGCTGCGTGTGACCATATCCTGAGTGGTATACAACTGCTATTTTTGCCATGAAAATACTCCTTGGTTGGCGTTAGAAAAAATAAATAGATTGCACTGGCAATCCGTGTGAATACATAGCTATACAGACTTGGCCAATGCGCCCATCTCACCGCGCTGAAACCTAGCGGCGTACTGTGCCACATCGTGCGCGGTATTGCCCATGAAAGGGCCTTTGGGAAACATCGGCTCGGCTAATGGTGTGCCACAAAAGAACACGCCGCGCAAATTTTGGTTACCAGCCCGCAGTTGCGCTATCGCACCATCTGCTGCAAAAATAATAGCTGCTTGAGCAGTATCTACGCGCCCTAGAGCACTAAAAGACCCTGAACGAATGACGAAAAATGCGTTGTCGCCCGCTTTGACAGGAAGGTTCAGCGTAGCGCCCGCCTGCAAGGTGACATCCAGCATAGTTACCTGCGTTAGCCAGCGTGCATGGTGGCTGATGGGTGACGATTGGCCGGCATAGTGGCCCGCCACTACGCGCACACTGCCGCCTTCAACTTGCACCACAGGTATGTCAGCGCTGTTGACACGAAAAGTCACAGGCTCAGACTGTTTATGGACTGCACTTAAATTGACAAAGACTTGAAAACCCTGCGCGGCTTTGCCGGGTTGGCTGGGCACTTCTTCGTGCACCATGCCGCGGCCCGCTTGAAGCCAGTGCAAGTCGCCTGGGTGGATGGTGCTGTGGTTGCCCAAGCTGTCGCGGTTGATTAATCCACCCACTGATTCGGGCAGCATCAATGTGACTGCGCTCATACCGGCATGCGGGTGAGGCCCAAAAAACGGCTGCGGCATAGTAAACGAGTCGGTGCCAATAAACGGGCTGATGTCGGCCAGATCGGCGCGCAGCATGAAAGCACCAGAATGGCTGTCAAACGGATGGTAGGGCGTAGGAATCACAGCTTTTATGCTGCGCAGGCTATGAAGTTCTGATCCGCACATGGTGGTGTCCTTTCTAAAATAGAGGGGTGCAAATGCATGCCCAGGGCCTTGGCTGTGCAAGGCCCTGTTGGACAAAAATTTAAGCTGCCAAATCAAACACAATGACTTCTGCATCCTGGCCTTGCGCTAGCGTTAAAGCGCTCTCACCTTCCAGCTTGGCAGCATCGCCGCCCTGCAGCGTTTGACCGTTGACAGTTAACTGGCCACGCACTACTTGCACATAGGCTTTGCGCGCAGGGTTCAGCGGCATGTGCGCTGTCTCGGCGCCGTCAAACAGTCCAGCGTACATTTTGGCATCTGCATGGATAGTGACGCTGCCCTGTGCGCCATCATT
>JAYTPK010000033.1:0-1541 GCA_043747295.1 Polaromonas sp.
CCCAATCGAGCTACATGGTTGTGCGCACGCAGCGCGACAGCATGCCGCATATTTTGAGTGCGGGCCGCTACATTGACCATCTGGTGCACCAAAACAGCATGTGGAAATTTGCCCAGCGCACCGTGGTTTTCGACAACGATCTGATTGCCAATTCCATCATCAAACCCATTTAGACTGGCTGCGCGCTTCGGGTTAGCGCTAATGCTGCAGCACACCATTTGCAGTAAATTACTTTAAGCTTAAACTATTTTTTTGGAGCCTATATATGACCACCCGCCGTTTAGTAATATCACGCAGTGCCGCTTTGCTAGGTGCTGCGTCTTCAGGCCTGCTGTTGCCGCAGCTAGCACGCGCACAGAGCAGCAAAATTCGTGTGGGGCTGATGCTGCCGTACACAGGCACCTTTGCACAGCTGGGTGTAGCCATTGAAAACGGCTTTCGCATGGCACTGGCCGAACAAGGCGGCAAGCTGGGGGGCCGTGAGGTTGAGTTCTTCAAAGTCGACGACGAGTCCGAGCCGTCTAAAGGTGTAGAAAACGCGACCAAGCTGGTGCAGCGGGACAAAGTAGACGTGCTGGTGGGCACAGTGCACAGCGGCGTGCAAATGGGCATTCAAAAAGTAGCCCGGGAAAGCGGCGTACTCAGCTTGATTCCTAACGCGGGCGTGCATGCTGCCACGCGCGGGCTGTGCGCACCCAACGTGTTTCGCACCAGCTTTAGCAACAGCCAGCCCACCCGCGCGCTGGGCAAAGTGATGGTCGACAAAGGCCATAAAAAAGCTGTGTGGATTACCTGGAAGTACGCTGCGGGCGACGAAGCGCTGGAAGGCTTCAAAGAAGGTTTTTTGGCTGCGGGCGGCACTATCATCAAAGAGATGAGCCTGCCTTTTCCCAACGTTGAATTTCAAGCTTTCCTGACTGAAATTGCCTCGCTCAAGCCCGACGCTGTAGCGTGCTTTTGGGCAGGCGGTGGTGCAGCCAAGTTCATTAAAGACTACGCTGCTGCAGGCCTCAAAGGCAAAATCCCGTTGTATGGCTCGGGCTTTTTAACCGAAGGTGTGCTGGATGCTGCAGGGCCAGCCGCCGACGGCATTATCACCACCATGCACTACAGCGACTCGCTGGACACTGCACGCAACCAAGCGTTCCGGCTGGCTTATGCCAAAGCGTATAAAGCGCAGCCTGATGTATATGCTGTGCAAGGTTACGACACCGGTTTGCTGCTGGTGCAAGGGGCCAATGCCGTGAAAGGCGATTTGGCCAACAAAGCCGCGCTGTACGCTGCCATGGAGGGTGCCACCATCGACAGCCCGCGCGGCAAATGGACCATGAGCAAGTCGCACAACCCGGTGCAAGACATCTACATTCGCCAAGTAGAGAACAAAGAAAACAAAGTTATTGGTATTGCCGCCAAAGCGCTGGCCGACAGTGGTGCTGGCTGCAAGATGGGTTGATTGCAGTAACATCAAACTACACACCATCAAAAGGGAGGCATGCCTCCCTTTTTTAACTCACAAAACCCGTATGACCCTATCTACCTAC
>JAYTPK010000034.1:0-13693 GCA_043747295.1 Polaromonas sp.
TCCGAGCACCTTATCGGTGGCGTCAATCACAAACCACTCGTGCGTCACGTCGGCGGGTTTAGCGCTGTACGTAGTCATGAGTTTTCTCTTTTCAATAATAAGAAATGGTTTGTAGCTTGCCTTTTCCACGGTCGGTGCTCTTCTGATGAGAGCCTCTTAGGTGGGTTGTTGATCTAGGCCAGGTACAGACGCACCAACTTGTTAAAAATGGGGCGACTAGGAGCTTGACTTCGTCATTCTTGCCGCGGGCATGGCTAAACGCTGCAGAGCCTTCTATTATAAGCAAAATCAAGCACTTAGGTCAATTTTGGCATCCTGCCTCTAAGCGCAGGGTAGTTTTCGGGGTTACCATCACCCCATGCTCTCTTATCGCCACGCCTTCCACGCAGGCAACCATGCTGATGTGCTCAAGCACATCACTTTGATTGCCACCCTCAAGTACATGACTTTGAAGGACGCTGGCATTACCGTGGTGGACACGCACGCGGGCGCTGGCCTGTACCGTTTGGACGGTGATTTTGCCCAAAAGAGCGCTGAAGCAGACGAAGGCATCCGTAAACTGTTTTTTAACCTTGTTTACCAACGAAATAAGCCTGTAGTCCAAGTATCTACTACTCAAGCAGCTACTGAAATTATAGCGGTTGCACTGCAAGATTATCTGGACTGTATCGCCAGTTTTAACGCCAAGGGCTTAAAAGTCTACCCAGGCTCGCCGTTTGTAGCGCACAGCTTGTTGCGTGCGGGCACGGTGGCGTCTACGCGTGACAAGCTCAAGCTGTTTGAGCTGCACGCCACTGACGCAACCGCCTTGCACGGCAACATTGCCCAGCTGGAAGCGGGCCGCATGGTGAGCGTTGAGCGATCCGACGGCTTTGAGGCTTTGAAGGCACTGTTGCCGCCGCCCAACAAACGCGCTTTGGTGCTGATTGACCCCAGCTACGAGATGAAAAGCGACTACGGCCGCGTTTCGGCGTCGGTGCAAGACTCGATGAAGCGCTTTCCCACTGGCACCTATGCGGTGTGGTACCCGGTGATTCCGCGCGCTGAATCGCACGACCTGCCGCGCCGCTTAAAGGTGCTGGCCCAACAAGCTAAAAAGTCTTGGCTGCACGCCACACTGAACATTGGCATGGGCGAAGAAGACGAAGCCAAGGCCGCGCCAGAGATTGGGCCCGATGGCAGGCCACTGCGCGCCAAGCGCCCGGGATTGCGCGAAAGCGGCATGTTTATCATCAACCCGCCGCACACTTTAAAAGCCTCGCTCAACGCAGCGCTGCCGCAAGTGCTGGCCGAGTTGGGGCGTGGTCGCGGCAAGGGTTTTGCGGTCGACGCTGGCGGCTAGGTTGCTCGCTAACAGTTAGCAGCACAGCGCTGCTAACTTAGACCGCTGTAGCTTGTGGGCTAATAAATAGTGTCTAGCACCTATTTATTAGTTACTTTAGTACTCATAATCTCTATGGGTCACCAATATGGACTATAGATAAATTGCGCAGAGACTCGCATAATCCAAAATTGTCTACTCAATCAAATACACGGCATTATTTTCATGGAAGTTCCACTTCTACGCTTAGGCTTGCTAGGCTTTGATAACCATCAGGCGCAGCGCGCCACTGTACGTATCGCGTCTGCGGTGTCTAACCATGCGCGCTGGGAAGTAGCGCCTTTCGAAGATGCCGACATGTGGCTTATTAACAGCCCCAGCGCCAGCACTGTAGAACAACGCGGGCTGCGCATCAGCCAAGCGGGTGATGCAGCCTCAGCTTTAACCATTTACCCGCACCAAACTAGTCGCCCTGTGGCGTTTACCCAGCCGCTGCCACTAGCCATTGACGCAGTGCTGAGCATTGACCTAGAGGACATGTACCAAAGCGTGCATGACCTCAATAAATTTGCTACAGCGCTGCCGAGCCTGTGCGCTCACTTTGCCTTGGGTGAGCAAGTTGCCAGCCGCCAAAGTAACTTGGAGGCCAGCACCTACCACCTGAGCTTTGAAGGCAGATTGATTGCCGTGGTGGACCTGGCCAGCTGGCGCATCAGCGTGCAGCCCAAAGCAAAGCCTATTGAACTGTCCCTGGCCTCGTGGCGGCACCGCCCGAACGACAATGCCCAAGCCCCAGCAGGCTTTGAAGTGCTGGCCATGGAGCGCCTGATGTGGGTCTTTGCCAGCCGTACCCACACGCCGCGCCTGCCCGAGGCTTATCAGACCAGTATTATTTATCTACGACGCTTGTCTACCTTGCCGCAAAGCTGGTTGCATCGTGATCACATGAATTTGATCAGTTATTTAAACAAGCAAGCACACACCTTGGCCAGTTTGCAGCAAGTCACCCAACTGAGCGCCGAGCGCTTGCTGGCTTGTTTGTCGGCTTTGTATTACAGCGGCACCATCACAGTCCACCCAGCGCAGGTGCAGCGCAATGACCGGCATGTAGCCCCCAGCTTGCCACCAGCTACCGATGACTCTAAAGGCTTTAGTGCCAGTTCGTCGATTTTTGACACCTACCAAGCACCGCTGGCTGCGAAATAGCAGGTCACAATAATTAACCGACCAATCGGTCGGTTAATTGGTATACTCCCAACATTCCTGCATTTTCGCGGCTATGGTGCCGCCGCAGGCGAGGATTTTGCCCATGTACACCCAAGCCTTGGATATCCCTGACGTTTTGAGCGACGCCAAAGCACCTGCCCGCTTGCACAGCGCACCCAGTGCTGCTGAGCTGGCCCACCAAACCCGCTTTGACGCAAAAATAGACGCTGACGGCAAGATTGAGCCGCAAGACTGGATGCCCAGCGCCTACCGCAAAACGCTGGTGCGCCAGATCAGCCAGCACGCGCACAGCGAGATCATCGGCATGCAGCCCGAGGGCAACTGGATATCACGCGCACCGTCGCTTAAACGCAAAGCTATTTTGCTGGCCAAGGTGCAAGACGAAGGCGGCCACGGTTTGTATTTGTACTCAGCCGCCGAAACGCTGGGCACCTCGCGCGACCAAATGCTGGACGCGCTGCACACTGGCAAAGCCAAATACAGCAGTATTTTTAACTACCCCACCCTGACTTGGGCGGACGTAGGCGTAATAGGCTGGTTGGTGGACGGCGCGGCCATCATGAACCAAGTGCCGATCTGCCGATGCACTTACGGGCCCTATGCCCGCGCGATGATTCGCATTTGCAAAGAAGAGTCTTTTCACCAACGCCAAGGCTACGAGTCGCTGATGGTGATGATGCAGGGCACGGCCGAACAAAAAGCGATGGTGCAAGACGCCGTCAACCGCTGGTGGTGGCCCGTGCTAGCCATGTTTGGTCCGCCTGATGCCGACAGCCCCAACAGCGCCCAAGGCATGCGCTGGGGCATTAAACGCATTACCAACGACGACTTGAGGCAAAAGTTTGTCGACGCTACCGTGCCGCAAGCGGCCATCTTGGAAGTGACCTTGCCCGACGCTGACCTGAAATGGAATGAAGCTAAAGGCTGCCACGACTACGGCGCAATCGACTGGAACGAATTTTGGGCCACCGTCAACGGCAACGGGCCGTGCAACAAAGAACGCGTCGCCACACGGGTGGCCGCGCACGAGAACGGCGCTTGGGTGCGCGAGGCGGCTTTGGCTTATGCGGCCAAGCAACGGGCTCGGGCGCTTTTAGAGGCGGCTTGATGGGCTGAGGTTTTTAAAGAATTTTTTGAACGCAGAGGGCGCAAAGGATTCGCAGAGAACGCAGAAAAGAAATACAAAATGAAGACAAAGTAGACAAAGAAGAATTTGAAAATTAGTACCTGCGCCGACTCTGCGTTTAATTTATTTTGAGTCTTAAATTTTGGTATTTTTTTCTTTATCTTCTTTTGCGTTCTCTGCGCATCCTTCGCGCCCTCTGCGTTCAAAAAAATCCCCGTATTTCTTCAAAATAAATAACCCCATGACAACCCAAGAACTCCCCCTGTTTGAAGTTTTCACCCGCAGCAAGCAAGGCCTAGAGCATAAGCATTGCGGCAGCTTGCATGCTGCTGATGCGCGGCAAGCGCTGCAGATGGCACGCGACGTGTATACGCGGCGTATGGAGGGGGTGAGCATTTGGGTAGTGGCTAGCAAAGACATTACCGCCAGCCAGCCCGAGGACAAAGACGAAATGTTTGACCCGGCGAGTGACAAAATTTACCGCCACCCTACGTTCTATGACATTCCTGATGCTGTGGGGCATATGTGATGCAAGACAACCAAGCACCATCGGTTGCTGTGAATTACATTCTGCATTTGGCAGACAACGCACTCATCCACGGGCAGCGCATTGCCCAGTGGTGCAGCCACGGCCCGGTGCTAGAAGAAGACATCGCTATGGCCAACATTGGGCTAGACCATATTGGCCAAGCGCGTATGTTGTACCAGCACGCAGCAAATTTATTGACCCCCGCGCTTGCCACTGCGTGTACTACGCTGCCCCCCGAAGGGGCCCTCGCGCCTACGGGCGACCGTGCGCCGCTCGCTATGGGCACTATCACCGAAGACAAGCTAGCGTACTTTCGCAACCCCGAGCAGTTTTTAAACTACACCATGCTGGAGCTGCCGCACCGCACGGCCTTTGCGCCTTCGGTGCAGGCTGAGATGAACTATGCGGTGACCATTGCGCGCAACTTTTTATCTGCATCGCTGATGAAGCTGGTGTGGGCGCAATTAGAAAGCGCCAGCGACGCGCAGCTGGCCGCCATCGCAGCCAAAAGCAGTAAAGAAGTGCGCTACCACCTGCGACACAGCACTGATTGGATGCTGCGCTTGGGCGACGGCACAACCGAGTCGCACACACGTATGCAAGCCGCGCTGGACTACTTAATGCCGTTTACGCAGGAATGGTTTGCCGCCAGTGATTTGGAGAAACATACCATCGACATGCCCGCATTACACAGCGCTTGGCAAACCACCATCACCACCGTGGTGACACAAGCCACATTAAAAATGCCTGCTGACTCTGGCTACATGACACGCGGCAAGCACGGCCAACATTCTGAGCATTTGACTTATCTACTGACCGAGATGCAAAGCCTGGCACGCGCGCACCCGCAGGCATCATGGTAGACACACTGGCTGCGGTCTGGAAGCTGCTAGAGCAAGTGCCTGACCCTGAAATTCCAGTGGTCAGCATACGCGAGCTGGGTATCTTGCGCGATGTGCGCAGCGCTGCAGATGGGCAAATCGAAGTGGTCATTACACCCACCTATAGCGGCTGCCCGGCGATGGGCCAGATTACAGACGATGTGCAAGCGGCTTTGCAGGGCGCGGGCTTGCAAGCACGCATAGTCACCCAGTTAGCCCCCGCCTGGACCACCGACTGGATGACCGAAGAGGCTAAAACAAAACTGCGCAACTACGGCATTGCCCCGCCGCAGTGCAGTGCGCCGTCAAGGGCTACAGATTTGGCCAGCAGCAAGGTGGTGCAGTTTGTGCACACCAAAGCGCCATACCTGCACACAGCAGACAACGTGCCCTGCCCGCGCTGCAACAGCCTAAACACCACCGAGACTTCGCACTTCGCGTCCACAGCCTGCAAAGCTTTGTACAAGTGTTTAAGTTGCCTTGAGCCGTTTGACTATTTCAAGCCCTACTAGATCGGCACTTTACGCGATCAATTCACGACCCAAGCCCGCTACAAATAACTTTAAGCCGCATGAGTACACCACATTTTCACCCGCTGTTTGTTAAACGTATTGAGGCTTTAACAGCACAGTCAGCCGCCATCACCTTGGCGATACCCCCTGATTTACGCAATACCTTTGTCTTTACGCCCGGGCAGTTTGTCACGTTGCGCGCTATGGTGGGCGGTGCTTCGGTGCGGCGCAGCTACTCTATTTGCAGCACGCCCGCTGCGTTGGCGGCATCGCAAGAAATTACCGTAGGCATTAAGCGTGTCGACGATGGCGTATTCAGCACTTGGGCAACTAAAGAGTTGCAAGTGGGCGATGCGGTAGACGCGATGCCACCCGATGGGCGCTTTACCCCAAAGCCCGCAATGGCCACTGCATCAGCGCACCGCTTAGGCATTGCAGCAGGCTCTGGCATCACGCCTATCTTGTCCATCATGGCGCACACTTTGGCTGCTGAGCCTGCATCACGCTTTACCTTGGTGTATGGCAACCAACGCAGCAACACCATCATGTTCAGCGAAGCGCTGCAAGACCTGAAAGACCGCTACGCTGCCCGCGTGTCGCTCTTGCACGTGCTATCGCGCCAGCCGCAAGAGATGGCTTTGATGAACGGCCGCTTGGATGAACCGAAAATTAGCGACCTGCTGCAACAAGCTATACCTACTGCCCACATTACCGAGGTTTTTATCTGCGGCCCCGAGCCTATGATTGAAGGCGCAGAGCGCGCGCTTGCCCAAGCTGGCGTATCACGCGAGCGGGTGCATGCTGAGCGATTTGCTTCTGGTGCGCATAACGCTATTAAAAACATAGCTATAAAACCAATAAATACTTGGACTACAGCCCAAAAACACCCTGATTTTCACTTGGAAGTAGTATTGGACGGTAAAGGTCACAGTTTTGGCATGTCAGCGCAAGACAATGTGCTAGACGTCGCACTTGATGGCGGGCTTGACCTGCCCTACGCCTGCAAAGGGGGAGTGTGCTGCACCTGCCGCGCTAAGGTGCTAGAAGGTAAGGTGACCATGGAAAAAAACTTTACCTTAGAGCAGTGGGAGATTGACAAAGGCTTTGTGCTGACTTGCCAGGCGCACTGCGTATCTGAGCGGGTTGTCATCAGTTATGACGAGCGTTGATCAAGTCAACGCGGACGAGCGCTGATCGAGTCAATACGGACGAGCGCTGATCGAGTCAATACGGATGAGCGCTGAGTAAATCAGCGCTCATTCCATCACACTGCCGCTAGGGCTTGGTCTAAGTCAGCCAGTAAGTCGTCGATATGCTCGATGCCTACCGACAAGCGCACCATGCCTTCGCTCACCCCTGCTTTAGCCAACTCAGCAGGGTTGAGCTGGCGGTGTGTGGTGGACGCTGGGTGACAAGCCAACGACTTGGCGTCGCCGATGTTGACCAAGCGGGTAAATAATTGAAGCGCATCTTGAAAACGTGCCCCAGCTTCGCGGCCAGTGTCGCCCTTGAGCGTAAAGCTGATGATGCCTGAGGCGCGGCCCCCCATATATTTTTCGACCAGTGCGTGGTCAACATGGTCTGGCAAGCCTGCGTAGTTGACCGAGGCTACCTTGGCGTGCTTTTGTAAATGCGTAGCCACCTTCACAGCGTTCTCACAAATACGGTCCATGCGCAGTGCCAGCGTTTCAATGCCTTGCAAAATCTGAAAAGCATTCATCGGACTCAGGGCTGCACCCATATTGCGCAGCGGCACCACGCGGCAGCGGCCAATGTAGGCAGCAGGGCCAAGGGCCTCGGTGTAGACCACGCCGTGGTAGCTCACATCAGGCTCGTTTAAACGCTTAAAGCGCGCCTTGTGGTCGGCCCACGGGAACTTACCAGAGTCGACCACTGCGCCGCCAATCGTTGTGCCGTGACCGCCTAAGTATTTGGTCAACGAGTGCACCACAATGTCAGCGCCGTGCTCAAACGGTCGGCACAGGTAGGGGCTGGGTACGGTGTTGTCCACAATCAGCGGTACGCCATGGTCATGCGCTATTTTGGCTAGCGCGGCAATGTCGGTAATATTGCCCAGCGGGTTGCCGATTGATTCGCAGTAAATAGCTTTGGTGCGCGCGTCGATTAGCATGGCAAACGATGCCGGGTCGCGGTAGTCAGCAAAACGCACCTCAATACCCATTTGTGGGAAGGTGTGGGCAAACAGGTTGTAGGTGCCGCCATACAAAGTAGATGCAGAAATAATGTTGTCACCCGCCTCGGTGATGGTTTGTATGGCGTAGGCAATAGCCGACATGCCCGAGGCCACAGCCAGCGCGCCAATGCCGCCCTCTAGTGCTGCCACACGCGCCTCTAGCACGCCGTTGGTAGGGTTCATGATACGGCTGTAAATGTTACCCGCAACTTTCAGGTCAAACAAATCAGCGCCGTGTTGGGTATTATCAAAAGCGTAGGCTACCGTTTGGTAGATCGGCACGGCCACGGCCTTGGTGGTGGGGTCGGGCGTGTAGCCACCGTGAACGGCGATAGTTTCAATTTTCATTTAAGCTCTCCTGAGTGATTAAGATAATGTGGTGAAGCTGACATAGCCATTGTGGCATCAGTACGCAATCACCACATCCCGCTAACGCAGGCGCTCGATTTCTACTTGCTTAATGCCTATCAAGCCAATGGCTTGTGCTGCCGCTTTACTCAGGTCAATGATGCGGCCTTTAATAAATGGGCCACGGTCGTTGATGCGCACCACAATTTCTTTGCCGTTGACCAATGACTTCACACGCACGCGCGTACCAAAGGGCAATGTTTTATGCGCTGCAGTCAGCTCGTTGGTGTTAAAGCGCTCGCCATTGGCGGTAAGCCTGCCATGAAAGCGCGGGCCGTACCATGAAGCGATGCCAGACTCTGTCCAACCAGTAGCTACCTGCGCACCTGCCGCAGAGTAAGCACTACCGTTAAAAGCCTCCGATGCAATGCTGCCACTCTGCACAGCCTGTTTATCAGCCTCTAGACGTGCTGGTGAACTAGCCAACGTTGCATCCGATGGGACCGTTGTAGCGCTTGTGGGAGATTTACCCGCATCCACAGGCGCAGTAATGCCGGTATTCGGCTTCGACGAAGCCGCCGTAGTTGTTGCAAGCACAGAGGGCGACTTAGGCACCACGCTGCATGCGCTAACCGCAGCTAACAGCGCCGCAACCCCAACCCATCGGCCTAGGCACTGCGCCAGTTTGTAGATCGGCTTATGTAGTATTTGATGCATCAAGCCAAGTCTAGCCGCTTACAAACCTCAAGGCTAGCAGCTGATTGATTCATAGTGTAGAAGTGCAACCCAGGTACCCCAGCATTGCGCAATTGGTCACACAAATCGGTGACCACATCCAGGCCAAACGCTTTGATAGATGCCGTATCGTCACCAAAAGCTTGTAAGCGCATGCGAATCCAACGTGGTATCTCGGCACCGCACGCATCAGAAAATCGCATAAGTTGTGAGGAGCTGAGGATGGGCATGATGCCTGGGATTACGGGGACGGTAGCGCCTAGTTTGTGTGCGTCGTCTACGAATCTGAAATACGCGTCACTGTTAAAAAAGTACTGTGTAATGGCCGAGCTGGCCCCAGCCTTTACCTTGGTGACGTAGGCCTGCAAGTCAGTCTCAGGCGACTTGGCCTGAGGGTGCACCTCGGGGTAGCAGCCCACTTCAATATGAAAATGATCGTCTGATTCGGCGCGTATAAATTCCACCAACTCACTAGCGTATTTAAATTCGCCAAAGGTACCGTGCCCGCTGGGCAGGTCACCACGCAATGCGACCATGCGTTTGATACCGACTTGCTTAAACAAAGCCAGCTGCGCGCGCACGCTGTCCTTGGTCGCGCCTATGCACGAGAAGTGCGGCGCAGCGGCGTAGCCATCTTGAATGATGGCTTGCACAGTTTGCAGCGTACCGTCCTGCGTAGAGCCGCCCGCCCCGTAGGTCACGCTAAAAAAATCTGGTTTGAGTGCGTATAACTTTTGGCGCACAGCCACGAGCTTTTCAACACCTTCAGGCGTTTTAGGCGGAAAAAATTCAAAGCTAACAGGTAATGTTGAGGTATTCATAACCATCCTTTAGTGCGATTGATGTTCATCCTTTTACAGCGTGAACAAAAAACTCGCGGTTACCATCGCCGCCCTCAATGGGGCTGGCAAAATAATGTTGCACTTGCAAACCATGTTCGGCATAGGCATTGCGAATGCGTTGCTCGACCAAGGCGTAGTGAGCCGTGTCTTTAACAATGCCGCCTTTGCCAATCTGCTCGGGCTGCAGCTCAAACTGCGGTTTGACTAACATCAGCAGGTGACCCAACGGCTTTAAGCAGCTAGCCAAGGCTTCGACGATCAGTGTTTGCGAGATAAACGACACGTCGCCTACGATGACATCAAAAATACCTTGCTCAAAGGCATTTTCTCTATCAAATAGGCTCATAGTCCAAGCATTTACTGCTCGAATAGCTCTGAAATCAATAGCGCTTAGGGTGCGTGCATTGACGTTTTCAAGACACGCAACTTGGGGGTGAATGCGCAGACTGGGGTGCAATTGGCTGTGACCTACATCAACGCCCACCACGCTTTGCGCGCCATGCTGCAGCAAACAGTCGGTAAAGCCACCGGTTGATTGCCCCACATCAAGACACACTTTACCTTGCACGTTGACGTTGCTGGCAGCCAGCGCACCTTCCAGCTTTAAACCACCACGCGAGACGTATTTTGACTCTGCAGGGTTTAACAACTCGATTAGCGCATCGTCATGCAAATCATCGCTTTTGCGCAGCTGTTTCCATTCGCCCCTGTGCAGCCAACGCGCGCCAGCTTCAATCAGGCGTGCAGCTTGGCTACGCGAAGTAGCCAAGCCTTTGTGCACTAGGAATTGATCGGCGCGCATAGCCGCCTTTATGCAATCGGCTTAATAGCGGTAGGTATCGGCTTTGTAAGGGCCGTCTACTGACACACCGATGTAGGCAGCTTGCTCTTTGGTCAGCTCGGTCAATACCGCACCCACTTTTTTCAGGTGCAGGCGTGCCACCTTTTCGTCCAAATGCTTAGGCAACACATACACCTGGCCTACTTTGTATTCTTTTTGCTTGGTAAACAGTTCGATCTGTGCGATCGTTTGGTTAGCAAAGCTTGATGACATGACAAAGCTAGGGTGACCGGTGCCGCAGCCCAAGTTGACCAAACGGCCTTTGGCCAGCAAGATGATGCGCTTGGATGGCTTTTTGCCCTTACCTGTTTTGACTTCTGGGAAGATGATGTGGTCAACTTGTGGCTTGATCTCCTCCCACTTGTATTTCTCTAGCGCTTCAACATCAATTTCGTTATCGAAGTGGCCAATGTTACAGACGATAGCTTGGTCTTTCATTGCAGCCATGTGGTCGTGGGTGATCACGCTTTTGTTGCCCGTAGCAGACACAAAAATGTCGGCCTTGTCTGCAGCATATTCCATGGTGACCACTTTGTAGCCTTCCATCGCAGCTTGCAGCGCGTTGATCGGGTCCACTTCAGTTACCCACACTTGCGCGCTCAAAGCGCGCAGTGCCTGAGCAGAGCCCTTGCCCACGTCGCCGTAGCCAGTAACCACGGCTACTTTGCCAGCAATCATCACGTCGGTGGCGCGCTTGATAGCGTCTACCAAGCTCTCACGGCAGCCGTACAAGTTGTCAAACTTAGACTTGGTAACAGAGTCATTCACGTTGATAGCGCGCACGGCCAACGTGCCTTTGGCCGACATTTCATTCAAACGCAATACACCAGTAGTAGTCTCCTCTGTCACGCCGATGATGTTTTTCAGGCGACGCGAGTACCATGTGGGGTCGATGCGCAGCTTGGCTTTGATGGCGGCAAACAGGCATTTTTCTTCTTCGCTGCCGGGCTTGGCCAGCACTTTAATGTCTTTCTCAGCTTTGGTGCCCAGGTGCATCAGCAGCGTAGCATCGCCACCGTCGTCCAAAATCATGTTCGGGCCTTCAGCTGCGCCTTTGCCGTCGAATTCAAAAATGCGGTGGGTGTAGTCCCAGTAGTCGGCCAGTGACTCGCCTTTGTAGGCAAACACGGGGGTGCCTTCGGCCACTAACGCAGCAGCGGCGTGGTCTTGGGTCGAGAAAATGTTGCACGAAGCCCAGCGAATATCTGCGCCCAGAGCTTGCAGAGTTTCCACCAGCACAGCGGTTTGAATCGTCATGTGCAGCGAGCCGGTAATGCGTGCGCCCTTGAGTGGCTTGGACTTGGAGAATTCTTCACGAATCGCCATCAGACCCGGCATTTCGGTCTCGGCGATGTTCATTTCTTTGCGGCCAAAAGCGGCCAGGGACAAGTCCGCAATCGCGTAATCTTGTTTTTTCAGGGGTTTGACAACAGCGTTCATAAGTGCTCCGTTAAGGTGAACGAGCCACTGAGATTAACGTGCTGGAAGGATAGCCAGGGGACTTGCCTGAAGCACTCACCGCACAGTTTTCAGTGGGTGAGCGCAGTTAGAAACTTGAACCGCTTCAAACCATATTGAAGCGGCGTTTCCGAGCCTCGACCACTTTGCGTGGCCTGCAGCGCTCCTCGGATATTTAGATTTTAACCTATTGACATTATTCTTTCATGCGACGTGTGGGCGCTGATTAAAACTGCCTCGCACGCTATACAAATACACCAACAATGGCGACAAGGCCAAAGCACATCCAGCCAGTACGCGGTCGACCCCAGCGTAATGCATGGCCCAGCCTGCAGCAGCCGTACCCAACATATCTGCCCCACTGGCCAAGGTGCCCACCACCGCCAACACCAGCGTGCGCGAAGGCGGTTTCACCGCCAGTAGCAGTGTGCTTTCGGTCATGGGCAGGAAAGGGGAGAACACCGCTGCAGTTATAAAAGTACCCACAATCAATAACCAGTTGTCAGGCGCCCACCAAATAAGCGCGATCTGCAGTATGGCCGCCAGAACACCAAACCACAGTATGTGCACCTTGCTGGTGCCTGAATAGGCATGCTTTGCTTGAGTGAAGGCCAGCCCTACAGCCAGCCCTAGCCCACCGGCTGTCACCAGCATGCCAAAAACACTGGCTTCGCGTTGCTGCGATGTCAGTTGCGCAGGAATAAGCAAGTTGTCCATGGGGCCGTAGACAAAACTTAACCAAACCATGCAGGTGGTCAATGCGATCATCTGTGGGGTCCACAGCTTTGCAGAGAATGCTGTTTTCCAATGGCTTTCTTGATTTTGAAGACCTCTGCCATCGCGCGGCATCATTCTGGACAAACTGATCGCTACGAGCAGCGAGTTGGCGCTCAACGCTATCAGCAACGCTGTGACTTGACTCAGGCTGACAAGCCAGCCCGCCAAAGAGCTGCCCATAGCAAGCCCTACGATGCCCCAAAGCCAGTTGCCGCCCGAGAAGCTGACTAACGAAAGCTTGTATAAACGCGCCATCACCGGGGTGCGAGCAGCAAAGCCCAGGTCAGCCATCCCATCAAACGCCATCGCGCACAACGCCAACGCAAATGCGATTAGTTTTAAATCGACCATCCACATCACCGTGCCGCACACAATGCATAAACATGAAATGTTGGCGGAATAAACTGTCATTCGCCGAGAGCCTATACGTTGCGATACAGGTGAAGCCAGCACCGTGCCAACGATAGCCGCCGCCACAAGCAGTGCCGACAAGAACCCCAACCATGACGTCCCGATAGCAGCTTGTGCAATAGACCAAGGCAGCAAAACAGCCAGTACACCTTCAGCAAAAGCACCTGGCAAGACGATAGCTGCGCGCAAAGATAGCAATTTACATCGACTCATCAAACCTCTAATGCTTCAGTAGACATAAAGCTAAAATGTTGTGATTTTCAATCTAATGATAAACATCACACTGATAAAAAAGCTTAAGTTTTAGTTAAATCCTTGTATCCAGACTTGAAGGCAGCTCGGCAAGTGCAATGCGCACGCTTATTCACCAGATTAAATCAGCCCGCCATTGAATATCCGCACTCTTGCGCATCCCAACCTATAGACAAAAGTTAATTGACCGTGACCTACGCCAACGAAACCCGCCGCCGCCGCACCTTTGCCATCATCTC
>JAYTPK010000035.1:0-2598 GCA_043747295.1 Polaromonas sp.
GCGCAGCCACACTGCTGGCCGCCCAGCACAGCGCTGGCCTGCTGCGCGGCTGGGCAGGCACCCGCTGCACTACCCGCGACAGATTGCCAGTGGTGGGTGCTGTGTCAGCAGCTATTGCGCCCGGTTTGTACATGTGCAGCGCCATGGGGTCACGGGGCTTAAGCTTTGCTGCGCTGTGTGGGCAAGAAGTGGCAACGCATATCACCGCCACCCGCTCGGCGCTACCAGACCATTTGCGCCATGCTGTCGATCCGGCGCGGTTTTTTTAATGCGCTGAACTGGCGTTGGGCAGAAGTCTTCTAATCAGCTAAGCTGATGGCATAAAACCTCTTTTGAAGAGCTACTTTTATGCTTAAAATGACCGGTAACCCAAGTAAAACCTGCTCAAGCAGCTATTATATTAGTAGCGTATGAAACACTGCTTTCTACGCTGGTAAAGTGTAGTCCAGCGTGTAAGAATGCTTGCCCTCTGCTACGCGAATAGTTAGTTGCCCGCTGATGCCCGCTAGTGCCTCCGTGCCAGAATCAGGCACCACAGTCACCAATAGTTGTGGTGCGCCTCGGTCCATCGTGCCGCTGTGCTGCAACATAAAACTGCCGGTGCGTCCACCCAGTGTGCCAGTCACCAGTTCAATCGCCACGTAGCCTGCCGAGCCTTTGGTGGGCGTTATGGCAGTCAGCATTTGGCCTTGGCTACTGGCTACCAAATCACCCGCAAACTGTTTGTCTAGCAGCATGCGCCCCAAGGTGCCTACGGTGCGCTCTTGCAGCGAATCGGGTACGGTCATGGACACTTCAAAAGTGCCTGTAGCGTGATGGATCATGGAACACCTGCGTCAATACCCACGGCACAAAAGCCAAACCAGTGGCGCTGATTTAGCTTGTGCATGACCAAATAGTTTACTTCGTGCAGCGGTTAAATTCTGCATCACGCTTGGCGTAATCAGCGCAAAAATCGTCTTTACCAGACGCCGATTTGATGGGTTTGCCATCAAAGCTGGCCTTGATTTCTTTGCTTTGGGTGATGTCCAGTCGGTCGTTGGCACAAGCTCTCAGCGCACTGGCTTGGCAGGCTTGCGCTGTATCTGCGGGTTCAGTTTTGACGCAGTTCTTTTTGCCATCGCATTTGGCATAGCTTTCTACTTCTTTGCCAGGGCAGGCAGTGCGCGTGTATTCCACAGCGCAATCGGCCGCTTGGGCTAAACCGAAGTTAAACAAAGCTGCAGCAGCAATCAGGGCGTGACGGATTTTCATCTAAAGACTCCAATAATTAAGAAGAGCCGCGATGTTATCCAAAAGTATTCGTGTGGTGCTACCGCTACCGCTTGGTAAAACTGTCATTGTTGTAATAGATTTTGTTAATTAGTTTGCAAAATGTCTCTGCTACTATTTGTCCATGAAATTTATACGATGCTTTTTACTAGCGCTGACATTTGCATTGCTGAGTGCGGCCCACGCGCAAGATGGCTGCCCCCCAGAGCCTACGCTGCCTGCGCCTGCGGAGCTAGCCGCACTGCAAAAATCTGCCAAAGACCGCGGTTTTTTATGGCGCATTACCAAAGACAGTCGCGCGTCTTATCTGTACGGCACCATACATGTGTCCAAGCTAGAGTGGGCCTTCCCTGGCCCGCAGCTGGTCAAAGCTGTGTTGCAAACAGACGCGGTAGCTTTTGAGCTGAACCCCACCGACCCAGACACGTTGCGGGTGCTGGGCCAAGGCATGCAAGACACCAGTGCACAGCCGTTGCCCGCCGCGCTACAAGCGCGTGTTGCGCGCCAAGCGCAGGCCGGCTGCGTGCCCGAAGCGAACATCAAAACATTACGACCAGAATTTCAACTCGTCACTTTGTCTGTCTTGGCCATGAAAAAGCAAGGCATACACCCAGGCTACGGCGCTGACGCAGTCATTGCCGGCATGGCCAACAGCAGCAAAAGAACCATTGAAGCACTAGAGACCGCCACCGATCAGATCAAAGCCATGCAAGCAGGTAGCAGAACCGAGGCACTGGCCATGCTGGATGAAGGGCTGGCCCAGCTAGAAAACGGCACCGCGCAAACCTTATTGGCCAAATTAGCACAAGCTTGGGCAGACAGCGACTACAACACCATCAGCAGCTACGCCACCTGGTGCAACTGCATGAACACCGATAAAGAGCGAGCCGAGATGCGCCGCATGCTAGACGACCGCAACGTGCACATGGCCCAGCGCATTGACGCCCTGCACACCCAAGGCCTTACCATTTTTACAGCAGTAGGTACGCTGCACATGATAGGGCCGATGGGACTGCCTGCGTTGATGCAGCAGCGGGGGTATGTGGTGGAGAAAGTATTTTGAAATTTTACTACTTTAATCTAATCACTTTATGCTCGTGCTTTAGCTAAAATTAAATCGTTATGCCGATTGTCACCGTCACGGTTCGCCAACCCAAAACTAGTGCCTTTAAGCAAGGCGTACTCCAGTCAGTGCACGCCGCGCTGGTGGCTGCGGGCGTCAACCCGCAAGACAAGTTTCACCGCGTGTACGAACTACCTGCTGAAGATTTTCAATTCGACCCGTCATTCCCCGATCTGCCCGCGCCCAGAACCGACGACTTCGTT
>JAYTPK010000036.1:0-3570 GCA_043747295.1 Polaromonas sp.
GCTAATTATTTTATGTACTAATAATTGTAATATATTGTTCAAATGTAGGTGCATCAAACTAAAAATATAGTGCAATTTACCCTAACTAGTATTACTTAAGAAATATTTTTGACATCAAATTTTCCTTACTGCACATTATTGTCTTGAATTTCCAGTTACAGATCAATTCGGATGACATTCGAGCCGCTACAAAATAAACAACTACAGAAAGTTCAATGAATGTTCGCTACCTCCATCGCAGGCAGTTTGCCTAAACCCGCTTGGCTGTCTGAGACCCATAAACTTTGGCCACAGTGGAAGGCTGAGGGTGCCGATCTGGCGCAAGCTAAGTTAGACGCCACGCTGCTGTGGATCAAGGCGCAGGAAGACGCAGGGCTGGACATTATTGGTGATGGCGAGCAATCGCGTCAGCATTTTGTGCATGGCTTTTTAGAGCATGTCGACGGCATTGACTTTGAGCATAAAGTCACTATGGGCATTCGCAACAATCGCTACGACGCGCAAGTGCCGCAGGTGGTGTCAGAATTAAAACTAAAGGGCAGGGTGCATGGCACAGAGGCGCAATTTTTACGCGCCCATACCACTCGAAAAATCAAGTTTACCTTGCCTGGCCCCATGACGATTATTGACACTGTGGCAGACCGTTTTTATGGCGACAAAGTGAAGATGGCGTATGCGTTTGCCAAGCTTTTAAACCAGGAAGCGCTTGCGCTGCAAGCCGATGGCGTAGACATAGTGCAGTTTGACGAACCCGCGTTTAACGTATACATGGCTGACGCAGCAGACTGGGGCGTGAAAGCGCTGGAGATAGCCTGCGCAGGGCTGACATGTACCAAAGCGGTTCATATTTGCTACGGCTATGGCATCAAAGCCAACACCGACTGGAAAGCCACCTTAGGCGACCAGTGGCGCCAGTATGCACAGGTGTTCCCAGCGCTGGCGCAAAGCAGTATTGACCAAGTTAGCCTGGAGTGTTTTCAAAGCCATGTGCCGCCCGATTTAATGGCGCTGCTGAAGGGCAAAGATGTGATGGTGGGCGTGATTGATGTCGCCAGCGACGTGATTGAAACGCCCGAGCAGATAGCCGACACGATTGGCACCGCACTGCAATATGTGGCCAAAGACAAGCTGTTTCCGTGTACCAACTGCGGCTTGGCACCCATGAGCCGCGAGGTCGCCATGAAAAAGCTGCAAGCGCTGGGCTTGGGCGCTGCGCTGGCACGCCAGCGTTATGCTTAAATTATTGGCGAGCCACGCTTGAAGTGCCAAGGCAACTTACCGCCGCTTTAGCGTGGCAATGGTATGCCCGCCATCTGATCGTATTTGGCAAAATATTTACGGGCTAGGCTAACTAACGCAGTTTCTGTCGGATGGTCAACTACCTCGTAGCCCACAATGCGTTCACCTGTGTGCGGGCGATGCTTGGTCACATAATGGCGAAAATCAGCCAGGCCTACATGCCCGCTGGTTATCAGAATTTCAGCTATACCTTCCATAGCGTCGCAAACCTCCCCATAAAACTCGTGCTCGGACCGTACCGCGCTGGCATGCTGGCGGGTGTAGTGGGCATGGCTGTGCAGTTTTCTTTCCTGCACATGTTCTGAGCCAAATTGCAGCACTTGGGCAGATTGGTGGTCAACAAAAACAACAGCGTGAAAAAGACTCATGATTGGATTTCCATTTTTGGGTAGCAAGGCAGTGCCGCATGAAATGTGCATATTTGCATATGCTGACAACTTAACGTGATCCTATGCGACTGTCTGTGCGCCAGCGCACAGAGCACGCCTGCAGATTGCGCTATCGTAGATTACCGCATCGCTACACACAGCACAAACATCAAATTCAATGCGCACTACCATGCGTCTCATAAAATCAAAGTTCGTATTAGCAACAGCAGCTTGGATGGTGCTTGCATCCCCTTATCTGCGCGCGGAGGTAATGTTTGAATGGCGTGAAACTGACGGTACTGTGGTTTATTCAGACCAGAGGCCTACCGCAGCGCAAGGCGAAATAACGCGTACCCTGACTGTAAAAAATTTATCAGATGGCAACCGCGCTGCACTCGTACGTCTTGGTAGCCAAACGGTGCCTGCAGAACACCCCTTCCGGCAAATGTTGGTTAACGCAGACAATACCGTTGCACAAGCTGTAACCCATTTGCAGCAGGCCGAATCAGCGCTTCAACGTGGGCAAGTACCTCAGCCAGGTGAGCGTAGCGGTTTAGTTAATGGCCACAGCCGCTTGAATAGCACTTATTTCGAACGCATCATATTGTTGGAAGCACAGGTGCAGGAAGCCAGACTGAAGATGCAATCTGCCTATGCCCAGCGTGACGAACTAAAAAAGTAGTTCTAACCACAATAGTCTGCTGGCTATACTTTTAAGAAGGTTGTTTGACCACACGCAGATACGGCTTGGGTGCTTTCCAGCCTGCTGGAAACAGCGTTTTAGCATCTTCATCGGTGACTGATCCAGCAATGATCACGTCGTCACCGTTTTTCCAATTCACAGGTGTCGCCACTTTGAATTTGGACGTAAGTTGCATTGAATCCAGTACGCGCAGAATCTCGTCAAAATTGCGGCCCGTGGTCATCGGGTAGGTCATCATCAGCTTGATCTTTTTGTCTGGGCCAATAATAAAGACAGACCGTACAGTGGCGTTGCCTGCTGCCGTGCGGCCGTCCGATCCGCCAGTCTCGCCTGCAGGCAGCATGTTGTACAGCTTGGCCACGTTCAGGTCGGTGTCGCCAATCATCGGGTACTTCACAGCAGCGCCTTGGGTCTCTTCAATGTCAGCGGCCCACTTGGCATGGTTGCTGACGTCATCAACTGACAGGCCAATTAATTTGGCATTGCGCTTGGTAAATTCAGGCTCGATCTTGGCCATATAACCCAGCTCGGTAGTGCACACCGGTGTGAAGTCTTTGGGATGTGAAAATAGAATGGCCCACTTATCGCCAATCCATTGGTGAAAATCAATGCTGCCTTGGGTGGTTGCAGCTGTAAAGTTGGGGGCGGTGTCGTTGATGCGCAGTGACATGAAAATACTCCAGTATTTAAGACTCGCCGTGAAAGCAAGCTGACAAAACAAAAAGGGGCACGAATGTGCCCCTGCGTGTATTTGGAGTATAGATTGTTAGCAGCTATAACGCATGCTTACCATTTACCATCATCAGACTTAAATATATCTTTAGGCTTGGCTGCAACAACCTTCTTTTTAGGGCCACTGGCGGCTTGGGCGGTTGCAGACGCCACCAATTTGCTGCTGCCTAGCTCTCGCAGTTGCAGACCACCAGCTTGAATTTGGTCTAGCGGCATTTTGATATTTTCAATCCGACCCTGTGACATCGTGGGGCTTACCTTGTCCACCACCACTTCGCAGCACTCGTATTCTGTGCGGCCTAGCGACTGCCCGGTTTGCGGATCTTTGATCTCTTGCCCCATAGACACCAGTTGGTAGCGGGCGCCTTCGCGTACAGATTGGCCGCCTTGGCTCAGTACCACGTTATTGCCATCGCGCGAAGCTACGGTGATAGGAAAAGTGCGCACTAAAATAGCGCTGACTACGTT
>JAYTPK010000037.1:0-2005 GCA_043747295.1 Polaromonas sp.
CAAAGTGCCAGTGCCTTTTGTCAACAAAGGCAACTCGCGTGGTACCGGTACCGAGCAAGATGCCGCAGAGGCGCAAAAGAACAAAAACTGGGACCCCAATGCCCCACTGTATGGCAAAAACCCGGCTAGACCCAATGCCACGGCCTCAGGTGCAGTAGGTGGCGCAGTAGGTGGCGCTGGCGCTGCAGACCCCGGTGCAGCACCAGGAGCACCAGCAGCCCCTGCTGCAGTGCCGCCAGTCACCGCTGCAGCAAAACCTGCTGCGCCTGCAGCGGGTGCCTCTGCTCCCAAGGTAGCCGCTGCAAAACCAACCGCTAGCAGCCCTAGCGCAGCAGCGCCCAAACCCACCAGTGCTGACCCTTTGGGTGATCTGGCCAAGGCTAAAACCGCTGCCGCACCATCTGCTGGGTCAACCGCAGGCGGTGCCGACCCGTTTATCTACTTGGTACAAGCGGGAGCGTTTCGCACCCCTGAAGATGCCGAGGCCCAGCGCGTCAAACTCAGTTTACTGGGCATGGACGCTAAGGTGACCGAGCGTGAGCAGTCAGGTCGAACCGTTTTCCGTGTGCGCGTGGGGCCGTACAACAACAAAGATGATGCCGAAAAAACCAAAGAAAAACTCGATGGTGGTGGCTTTGAAACGGCGCTGGTGCGTGTGCAGCGCTAACTTAGTAATTACAAGGCACGCAGCGGAACCTTCGGTGGCGTGCTTGGGTCAGTAGTGCAATCAATAGACATGCCGCGTGTCGGCAAAAGGAAGTAGAAATATGTTGCGTCGTGATTTTTCTTTAGGCTTAGCGGCTACTTCGGTGGCGACAGGTGTGGTGGCGCCTTTTGCGCACGCCCAAGCCCCAGCGGCAGCCGTTTTTCAAGAAGGTGCAGATTTCATTGCGCTAGACAAACGCGTAATCACTGAACCTACACCCGGAAAAATCGAAGTCGTTGAATTCTTTTGGTACAGCTGCGGCCATTGCAATGCATTTGAGCCCGCGCTTGAGGCATGGATCAAAAAAGTGCCCAAGGACGTCGTGGTGCGCCGCGTGCCTATTGCCTTTCAGCCCAACTTTGAGGCGCAGCAGCGCTTGTTCTATTCGCTTGAAGCGATGGGCAAGCTGGAAAGCCTGCACTCTAAAGTGTTCTACGCTATCCACGTAGAAAAGCAACAACTCAATACTTTTGACACCATTGCTGCATGGGTTAATAAGCAAGGCGTGAAAAAAGACCAGTTCACGGCCATGTTCAACTCCTTTAGCATTGCAACCAAGGCACGCAAGGCCACGCAGCTGCAAAACGACTACAAGGTCGAAGGCGTTCCATCGCTGGGCACGGCAGGGCGTTTTATTACCTCTGCATCGCTCACACAAACCATGGCGCGCGCGTTGCAAGTCACAGATTTTTTAATCGCAGAAGTGCGTAAAAACAAGTAATGGGCCATTAAATTGCACGCAGCGCCAAATGGTGCCGCGTCATAAGTACATTTATTTTGAGGGCGAGCCACGGTTCGCCCTTTTGCATTTTGACACGCAGTGCTGGCTAAATGCGCTATCCTCAGGTGTATGACTGAGCCAGATCCGCGCCCTCCAGCAGCCCCCCCGGCCTCTGCAGAATCAACAGCAGCACCCACACCGGCGCCTTCGCTGGCTGCGACTTTGTTAGACCACGACATGGCCGAGCTGGCCCGTGGCAACCCGGGCCGGTTTTGGTTAATTTTGGCGATAGTGTCAGGCTTGGTGCTGGTGGGTATTTCTGCATGGCGGCAAGGCTGGTTTACGCCCACTGCACATTTGTATGTTGTAGTGCCCGGTGCTGTGGGTGTACAAGTAGGTACCCCCGTAAAACTCAAGGGCTTCAAAATTGGCGAGATCGACAATATTGATCTAGAACCCAACTTGAATGTCAAAGTGCGCATGCGCGTGGTGCAAGAGCGCTTGCAACTGCTTAGCGTGAAAGCCACGGCTAAATTTGGCCGCGATGGCCCCATTGGCGGTAAATTTATTGACCTGGT
>JAYTPK010000038.1:0-14047 GCA_043747295.1 Polaromonas sp.
GTAAAGATGAAGTCCCGGTAAATCACTGATGGCTTGCTTTGTAACTTGCGCTCCCACCAGCTTCAAATCAACCGTCACACCGCCTGCCCGCTCAGGTAGCAAGCCCGCTTCAAAGCACTTGTCCAGCACGTCCTCTGCCATCGCCCGGTAGGTCGTCCACTTGCCACCTGTCACTGTGACCAGCCCGCTTTTGCTGACCAGAATGGTGTGCTCACGCGACAAACCTTTCGTATTGTCCCCATCATCATCGGCAGGCTTGACCAGAGGCCGCAAGCCGACCCAGATGCTTTTGATATCAGCGCGTGTCGGCGCTTTAGTCAAATACCGCGCCGATTCATTCAATATGAAATCGACCTCTTCTTTAAATGCCAGCGGCTCGCGTATCACGTCGCTGCGCGGCGTGTCTGTTGTGCCCAAAATGGTTTTACCCAGCCACGGCACGGCGAACAGCACCCGGCCATCAGCTGTTTTGGGGATCAGCATGGCGTGGTTGCCCGGTAAAAATGACCTGTCCACCACGATGTGTACGCCCTGACTGGGCGCGACCATGGCGCTTACATCGCGGCCCAGCGCCTTGCCATCTTCCATGCGAAATTGATCCACCCACACACCGGTGGCATTGATGACGGACTTGGCTTTGATGTCGTAAGCCTGGCCTGTTTCCACATCTTTAACGTGCAAGCCAGCCACTTTGCCGCCTTCGTGAATCAAGCCAGTTGCCGCGCAGTAATTCACCAGCAGCGCACCCTTGGCAGCTGCAGTACGCGCCAAAGCCAGCGCCAGCCGCGCATCGTCAAACTGGCCGTCCCAGTACTTCACGCCACCGGTTAAATGGGCGGGCTGTGCGGTGGGCAGCAAACCTAACGTTTCGCTGCGGTTTAAAAATTCGGTTTTACCTAAGCCAGCTTTGCCAGCTAATAGGTCATACATTTTCAGGCCAATGCCATAAAACGGTGCTTGCCACCAAGCGTACGATGGCATGACAAAGGGCAGGGGCTGCGCTAGGTGCGGCGCATTGGCCAGTAACGTGGTGCGCTCGTGCAGTGCCTCGCGCACTAGGCTGATGTTACCTTGCGCTAAATAGCGCACACCGCCATGCACCAGCTTGGTAGCGCGCGATGAGGTGCCTTTGGCAAAGTCATGGCTTTCTAACAACACCACGCTAAAGCCGCGTGCAGCTGCATCCAGTGCTACGCCCAAGCCTGTGGCACCACCGCCAATAATGGCCACATCGTATTCACGGCCCTGCGCTAATTGCGCAATCAAGGCGGCACGTGTGGTGGTAAGTGAGGGCTGAGCAGCAGACATGGAACAACTAACTTCTTAAAATTCAAACCCGGTGAGTATAGAAGACGGGCGTGCACATTAGCCCATGGTTAAAGTGCACGCCCGGTTTACATAGCGTTAAAAAGCTTTAACGCGCCTTGCCGTTCTTCCACGCGTCTAGCAGCGTTTCGTAGGCAATGGTTTCGCCTTTTGGCTTCTCGTTAGCCAGCTTCTTCCAGGGCGCAGCTGTGTCGCTCAGGTACTTGGCTGGGTCGCCTTTGGGGTTCATCTTGGGTGCGCAGTTGGCCATGCCAGCGCGCTCTAGGCGCACCATCACTTCGTCCATCTCCTCGGCCAGGTTGTCCATGGCAGCTTGCGGTGTTTTCTCACCCGTCACGGCTACGGCTACGTTTTTCCACCACAGTTGCGCTAGCTTAGGATAGTCAGGCACGTTGGTGCCAGTAGGTGTCCAGGCCACACGGGCGGGGCTGCGGTAGAACTCTACCAAGCCACCCAGCTTGGGTGCTGCGTCGGTCATCGCTTTAGACTGAATGTCTGACTCGCGGATTGGCGTCAGGCCCATCATGGTCTTTTTAAGCGATGTGGTTTTAGCTGTCACAAACTGGGCATAAAGCCAAGCTGCAGCAACTTTGTCGGGGTTATGGTCTTTAAAGAAAGTCCATGAGCCTACGTCCTGGTAGCCGTTTTGCATGCCTTGCTTCCAGTACGGGCCGTTAGGGCCTGGGGCCATACGCCACTTAGGTGTGCCATCGGCATTGACCACTGGCAAGCCTGGCTTGATCATGTCGGCGGTAAACGCGGTGTACCAAAAGATCTGCTGCGCGATTTGGCCTTGGGCAGGCACGGGGCCTGCTTCGCCAAATGTCATGCCGATAGCTTCTTTGGGTGAGTACTTCTTCATCCAGTCGATGTACTTGGTCAGGGCATACACAGCCGCTGGCGAGTTAGTAGCACCACCGCGCGATACCGAAGCGCCTACTGGGTTGCAACCGTCAGCCGTGGTTTTAATGCCCCACTCGTCTACTGGTTTGCCGTTAGGAATGCCAACGTCTGCCGTGCCTGCCATAGACAGCCACGCATCGGTAAAGCGCCAGCCCAGCGACGGGTCTTTTTTGCCGTAGTCCATGTGGCCATAAATCGGTTTGCCGTCGATGTTTTTCACGTCATTGGTAAAGAATGCGGCGATGTCCTCGTAGGCGCTCCAGTTCTGCGGCACGCCTAGGTCATAGCCATATTTCTTTTTGAACTGCTCTTTCAGCTCAGGCTTGGCAAACAAATCTGCGCGGAACCAGTAAAGGTTGGCAAACTGTTGGTCGGGCAGCTGGTACATCTTGCCGTCAGGCGCGGTGGTAAAGCTGGTGCCGATAAAGTCTTTAAGGTCAAGGCCTGGGTTGGTCCACTCTTTGCCTGCACCGGTCATGTAGTCGGTCAGGTTTAAGATTTTGCCGTAACGGTAGTGGGTACCAATCAAGTCAGAGTCGCTGATCCAGCCATCGTAAATCGACTGGCCTGATTGCATCGAAGTTTGCAGTTTTTCAACTACGTCGCCCTCTTGAATCAAGTCATGTTTAACTTTGATGCCTGTGATCTCCTCAAAAGCTTTGGCCATGACCTTGCTTTCGTACTCGTGGGTTGTGATGGTTTCTGACACCACAGCAATCTCATTGACGCCCTTGCCTTTTAGCTTGGCAGCAGCTTCAGCAAACCATTTAAGTTCGGCCCCTTGCTGCTCTTTGCTTAAAGTAGACGGTTGAAATTCTTCAATCCACTTGGTGGCTGCGGCCGATCCGCCACCACCCGCAGGTGCGGCAGCAGGTGCAGCCGCCGGTGCAGGTGCAGCAGGAGCCGCCGGTTCTTCTTTCTTTCCGCAAGCTGCAATAGCCAACACAACGGCTGCAGTCAGCGCGGTATAGCGCAGTGTCTTCATTGTTCATCTCCTCAGATCGCCTCCCCAATTGCAAGTGGGTGACCGCGGCCCTGGGGAAGCGATGGGCCGGATTACCTTGGAAACTTTTTTATCCTCGTCGCATGATGAACACCAAGGCCAACATGGACAACACAAAACTAATCCAAATAGAGGGCTCATTGGCCAGTGCAAACCAAGTCATTAGCTTGCCACTGATACCGATAAATGCCAAGTTGATATAGGCGGCGCTTAACAAACCAATAAACAAGCGGTCACCTCGCGTGGTCTCCAGCGGCAAAAAACCTTTGCGCTGCGTGGTGGGTGATTTGCGCTCCCACACCGTCATGGCAATGAGCATCAACACAATACAAGTAAAGAAAACCGCTACAGGGGTTGTCCAAGCCATCCATCTAAACATGTGTTGCTCCAGTCTATTTTTATGTGTGCTACACGCGACCCATCGCAAAACCTTTAGCGATGTAGTTGCGAACAAACCAAATCACAATGGCACCTGGCACGATGGTGAGCACCCCCGCTGCAGCCAGGGTAGCCCAGTCCATGCCCGAGGCTGACACGGTGCGCGTCATGGTGGCCACAATCGGCTTAGCATTCACACTGGTTAAAGTGCGCGCTAGCAGTAGCTCAACCCAGCTGAACATGAAGCAAAAGAACGCTGCCACACCCACGCCCGCTTTGATTAACGGTAAAAATATAGTGATAAAAAACCTAGGGAATGAATAGCCGTCAATATAGGCTGTTTCGTCAATCTCGCGTGGAATGCCGCTCATAAACCCTTCTAATATCCACACAGCTAGCGGCACGTTAAACAGTAAGTGGGCTAGCGCCACAGCCAAGTGGGTGTCCATCAACCCCACGGTGGTGTACAACTGAAAGAAGGGCAGTAAAAATACAGCAGGTGGTGTCATGCGGTTGGTCAGCAACCAAAAGAACACATGCTTGTCACCCAAAAAGCTGTAGCGCGAAAACGCATAGGCTGCGGGGAGGGCCACCGTAAGGGAGATGACGGTGTTAATCGCCACATAAATCAAGCTGTTGATATAGCCCGAGTACCACGACGCGTCGGTCAATATAGTTTTATAGTTGGCCAAGGTAAATTGCTGTGGAAACAGCGAGAAGCTGGCCAATATCTCGCTATTGGTTTTAAAAGACATGTTGACCATCCAGTAGATGGGCAACAGTGCAAAAATTAAATAAGCAATTAAAAACAGCGTGCGTTTTTGGAATTTAGGTTTATGCATGAGCACCTTCCTTTTCTTGCGTGCCTACGCGCTGCATCCAGTTGTACAAAATAAAGCACATCAGCAAGATGATCAAAAAGTAAATGAGCGAGAACGCAGCGGCAGGGCCAAGGTCAAATTGCCCCACGGCTTTTTGCGTTAAAAATTGCGACAAGAAAGTGGTGGAGTTGCCCGGCCCGCCGCCAGTGAGCACAAACGGCTCGGTATAAATCATGAAGCTGTCCATAAAGCGCAGCAGTACTGCAATCATTAATACGCCGCGCATTTTGGGCAGTTGCACATACCAAAACACCGATAACTTGCTGGCACCATCAATGCTGGCCGCTTGGTAATACGCATCAGGGATAGAGCGCAAACCTGCGTAGCCCAGCAGGGCCACCAGTGGTGTCCAGTGCCACACATCCATCAGCAGCACGGTTAGCCACGCATGCGTGGCGTTACCTGTGTAGCTGTAGTCAATACCCATGCCCTGGAGCGCAGCGCCCATCAGGCCAATGTCTGCACGGCCAAAAATTTGCCAAATCGTGCCCACCACGTTCCAAGGTATTAGCAGTGATAAAGCCACAATTACCAAAACCACCGAGGCTTTCCAGCCCTGCGCGGGCATCGACAAGGCCAGCAAAATACCTAAAGGAATTTCTACGGCTAGTACCGACAATGAGAAGGTAATTTGGCGCAGTAAAGCGCCATGCAGTTCTTCGTCGCGCATGACTTTGGCAAACCATTCGGTGCCGACAAAAATGCGCCGCTCAGGTGAAATAATGTCTTGTACTGAATAATTCACCACCGTCATCAGCGGCAAAATGGCCGAGAAGGCAACGCATAGCAGCACTGGCAAAATTAAAAACCATGCTTTTTGGTTGACGGGTTTAGTGGTGCTCATGGCACGATCTCCTCGTTGCGGTAGATGCAGGTGTGTGCTCCCATCACCTGCAGCCACACGGTGTCGCCTACTTTATGGCGTGCTGCGTTAGAAGGCAAGCGTGCCTTGAGGGTTTGGCTTGCTAGCGACGCGGTCAAAATCACATGGGTGCCTACATCTTGAATTTGCGACACAGCCATTGGCAATGCGTCTATGCTGTGCGCCGCAACCACCTGCACATATTCGGGCCTGATGCCCAGCTTGATGTCACCATCGGGCATAGAGCGCCCGGCTGGCAAGGCTAGCTTGTGCCCGGCTAAATGCACGGTGTCGGTAACCACTTGACCGGGTAAAAAATTCATACCCGGTGAACCGATGAAGTGGCCTACAAAGGTGTGGCTTGGCCGCTCAAATAAATCTGCGGCACTGCCCATTTGCACTGCACGCCCGCGCGTCATCACGACTACTTGTTGGGCAAAAGTTAGCGCTTCGATCTGGTCATGCGTTACATAAATCAAGGTCAGCTTAAGCTCATGGTGAATTTGCTTGAGCTTGCGACGCAATTGCCATTTAAGGTGCGGGTCAATGACGGTGAGCGGTTCGTCGAACAAAACGGCGGACACATCAGGCCGCACCAATCCGCGCCCTAGAGATATTTTTTGCTTAGCGTCGGCTGCCAAGCCTGCAGCACGTTGGTTAAGCTGGCCACTGAGCTCTAGCATTTCGGCAATCTGGCCCACACGCTTGTTGATTTGCTCTTTGGGTACTTTGCGGTTGCGCAGCGGAAACGCCAGATTGTCAAACACCGTCATGGTGTCATAGATCACCGGGAACTGAAACACCTGCGCAATGTTGCGCTCTTGCGGTGTGGCGTGCGTCATGTCTTTGCCATCAAAGCGTACCGAGCCTTGTGATGGGGTGACCAGCCCGGACATAATGTTGAGCATGGTAGTTTTGCCGCAGCCCGATGGCCCTAGCAGCGCGTAAGCACCGCCGTCGTTGAAAGTCATTTTGAGCGGCAGCAGCGCATAGTCGCTGTCTTGCTGAGGGTTGGCTTTGTAGGCGTGGGACAAGTCAAGTTCAATACGGGCCATGGCTATACCCCTCCCGCGCGTACGGGGGCTTGCAGTAGCAGGCCTTGGGCATCAAACAAATAGGTTTGCGCCACATTAAAGTACACCGTGATGCGTGCACCGAGATCAAAAAAGTGCACGCCAGTTAGCTGCAGTACCAGCTCGCCTAATACTGTATTGACGTGCACAAAAGTGTCTGAACCTGATATTTCAGCAAGTTCTACCGTGCCGGGCAGCGATAAATCGCCTGGCTTTTGCACAACGCCTAGGGCGCTGGCGCGCAGGCCCACAGTCAATTGCTGCGATGCGCCAGGGGGCAGGCCCATTGCCAAGAGTGGGCCACGGTCTAGTTGCACGCCGCCGGCACCTAGGCTGGCGGCTAGCAAGTTCATGGGGGGGTCGCTAAAGGCACGCGCAACTCGCAACGACTGAGGTTTGTGGAACACTTCTGCCGTGGGGCCGTATTGCAGCAACTCGCCAGCGTCCATCACGGCGGTGTAGCCCCCTAGTAGCAAGGCCTCACCCGGCTCGGTGGTGGCGTAAATAACGGTGGAGTCACCTGTGGCAAACAAGTCGCTGAGCTCTTCGCGCAGTTCTTCGCGCAGTTTGTAGTCCAGGTTAACCAAGGGTTCGTCTAGCAACATTAATGGTGCGCCTTTGGCCAGGGCGCGGGCCAGTGCCACGCGCTGCTGCTGCCCGCCTGATAGCTCGGCAGGGTAGCGATCTAAAAACATTTCGATATGCAATTTCTCGGCTAACGCGTGCACGCTTTGCTCAATATTTTTATCGCCGCGCAGTTTAAGGGGCGATGCGATGTTGTCGCGTACACGCAGGGAAGGATAGTTAATGAACTGCTGATAGACCATGGCTACATCCCGCTCACGTACCGACTGGCCGACCACGTTTTTGCCGTCGACCAGTACTTTGCCAGTGGTGGGCACGTCTAGCCCCGCCATGATGCGCATGAGGCTGGTTTTACCGGCTTGGGTAGCGCCCAGCAGCACAGTGACTGCACCACTGCGGGGCGCAATGCCCAGCTCGTAAAGCCATTGTTGTGCGCCAACTTTCTTGCTGACGCCCTCTAAACTCAATTGCATCTATGTCCCTTAGTGTGTGACTTAAAGCCATTTGAAATCTTCTAATAAGATAATTATTGTTCGTTTGTTTTCTTTTTCGATCAGTAGTTACCCTTGAAGTAATCTTTATCTTTCGTTTTGATGGTGAAGTTGTTTTTTCGGATGACAATTAGGAGCATGAATCCCAACCCAAGACAAATGACGCTGCTGGCACTGGTGCGCAGTCAAGGCTCAGCCAGTGTTGAGCAGCTAGCCGATAAATTAGGTGTGACGCTGCAGACCGTGCGCCGTGATGTGCAGCGCCTATCAGATGAGGGCCTGCTAGCCCGCTTTCATGGTGGTGTGCGGGTACCCAGTTCGACCATTGAAAACATGGCCCACCAGCAACGCATCAGCTTGAACGCTGAAGGTAAAAACAGCATTGCCAATGCCGTAGCAGCGGCTGTGCCCAATGATTGCTCGCTCATACTTAACATTGGTACTACTACAGAAGCGATAGCACGATCGCTAATGAATCACACGGGTTTAAGGGTCATCACTAATAACCTTAACGTTGCAACGATACTCAGCGCCAATAGCCAAACTGAGGTGATTGTGGTGGGTGGTGTGGTGCGCGGGCGCGACCAAGGCATTGTTGGCGAAGCGGCTGTCGACTTTATTCGCCAGTTCAAAGTCGACATTGCTTTGATAGGTGTATCGGGCATTGAAGCAGATGGCTCGCTGCGTGATTTTGACTACCGTGAAGTCAAGGTGGCGCAGACTATCATTGCGCATTCGCGAGAGGTGTGGTTGGCGGCTGACCATAATAAATTTCACCGCCCAGCGATGGTGGAATTAGCCACTTTAGACCAAATTGACCGCCTATTTACCGATAAAAATCCTCCCGATCCTTTCCCTGCGCTGCTCAAAGAGGCTGGGGTAATTTTGGAAGTGGCGGACTAATAGGTAACAAATAGCCATCAAAAAGATACATATTCGAACAAATACGAAAATTTACATTTCTCATTTTTATGACTTACTTGCTTACCTTAGACCAAGGCACTTCCAGTTCTCGCAGTATTGTGTTTGACAGACAAGGCCAGATAGTGGCTATGTCGCAGCTGGAACTACCGCAAATCTACCCTCAGCCAGGCTGGGTAGAGCACGACCCGATGGAGATATGGCGCACCCAGCTGGCCACAGCGCGCGAGGTGTTGGTCAAGGCAGGTATTACAGCGCGTGATATTAAAGCCCTAGGCATCACTAACCAGCGCGAAACCACCGTGGTGTGGAACCGCAAAACTGGCTTGCCCATTCACCATGCCCTCATCTGGCAAGACCGCCGCGCCGAGCCCGCCTGCGCAGCACTGCGCGCGCAAGGCAAGGCGGGGCTGATCCAGCAAAAAACGGGCTTGCTGGTTGATGCGTATTTCTCGGGCACCAAACTGCAATGGATTTTGGACAATGTGCCGGGTGCGCGCCAGCAGGCAAACAACGGCGAGCTAGCTTTTGGCACGGTAGATACTTGGCTCATGTGGCAGCTGACAGGCGGCGCAGTACACGCCACTGATGTGAGTAATGCATCGCGCACCATGCTGCTGAATGTGCACACCAATACTTGGGACGATGAGCTACTGGCCCTGCTAAATATTCCGGCCAATATGCTGCCCAAGGTGCTGCCGTCTAGCGCGATGTATGGTGAGGTAAAACCTGATGTGTTGGGCCACAGCATCGCTATTGGCGGTGTAGCCGGTGACCAGCAAAGTGCGCTGTTTGGACAAGCTTGCTTTAAAGCGGGCTTGGTTAAAAACACCTATGGCACGGGCTGCTTTATGCTGATGCACACAGGGGACAAATTTCAAACTTCTGGTAACGGGCTGATTACCACCAGCGCGGCACAAGCCAGCGCGAGGCCAGAGTTTGCTATCGAAGGCAGTGTGTTTGTAGGCGGTGCCGTAGTGCAGTGGCTGCGCGATGGGCTGCACGCCATACAAGGCAGTGGCGAAGTGCAGGCGCTGGCGCAAAGCGTACCTGATTCAGGCGGCGTAATGATGGTGCCCGCATTTACTGGCCTGGGCGCACCTTATTGGAAACCTGACGCACGCGGCACCATCACTGGCCTCACACGGGGCAGCACGGTGGCGCATATTGCACGCGCGGCGCTGGAGAGCATTGCCTACCAAAGCGCCGCCTTGCTGCTGGCCATGGGGCGCGATGCCCTGGCCGCAGGCAGCGTGCCTGTGGCCGAGCTGCGGGTAGACGGCGGCGCGTGTGTGAATGATTTGCTCATGCAGTTTCAAGCAGACTTGCTTGGCATACCCGTGGTGCGGCCAGCAGTGACCGAAACGACGGCCTTGGGGGCAGCCTATTTGGCAGGCCTGTCTAGCGGTGTATTTCAAAGTACTGAGGAATTAAGCCAGCTGTGGCGCGCCGAGCGGCGCTTTCTACCTACGCTGAGCCGCCAGCGCGCCGATGAGCTGATGGCCCGATGGGACGTGGCTGTGCAGCAGGCTAGTGTGGGTGCGTAAAACTTTCACATTTAGACAAATGCCGCAGGCGGCAGCTTGGCTACATCGGTTTAAAAAGATGCGCAAATAAGCGGCTTACTGCCAACAACTCAGGCCGCCCAGTCAGTTGCAGCCTTTGCCTGCCAGCATCATCACGTTTTACGCTTTGGATAGCGCTGGCGCGCACGATGGTGCTGCGGTGAATCTGCCAAAACAGCTGCGCGTCTAGCTGCGCCAGCAGGTCTTTGATGGGTGTACGTATTAAGTGCTCTTTATCAGCGGTGATCACACGCACGTATTTATCGGCAGCTTCAAAGTACAGCACATCGTCTATGGGCACCAAGGTAATGGTGCTGCCGATGCTAACCTGCAAGCGCTGCAACAGTGGCGTGGGCTGTGTGGCGGCAGGTGCTAGCAATGCGCGCAGTCGGTCTAGGGCTGACTGGTCATGCGCCATATTGGCTAATGCAGGCGGCATGGATGCTACATTATTAATAGCTGCTTGAGCAGTAAATGCTTGGACTATCGGCTTAATTCGTTGTAAACACTGCTCTAAACGAGCGATTTGCAGAGGTTTGAGTAAATAGTCAACAGCAGCGCGTTCAAACGCTTGTATGGCGTACTCATCATACGCAGTTACAAACACCAAAGCGGGCAGAGGTTGGCCCGCAGGCCATTGGTCGGCAATGTCTGCTGCTGCGTCTAAACCGTTCAGACCTGGCATGCGCACATCAAAAAATAGCACATCTGGCTGCATTAGCAAAGCTTGTTGAACAGCGCTTAAACCGTCACCCACGGTGGCCGCAATGCGCAGCTCTGGCCAAGCGGTAGCCAGATCACGCACCAGCGCTTGAACAAGTAAAGGCTCGTCTTCTGCAATCAGTGCGGTAGGAGCACGGTGCGGTGTGTGCATGGTGGCTTACGCTTTGGCAAGGTTAAACGGCACACGCAGTTGCACTGTGATGCCGTGGCTGGCCGCACTAGGTGCACTAGAGGCACCTAAAGTAGTGTTTTGGGGTTCAAATAGCCCACTAGTCCAAGTATTCATTGCTTGTGTAGCTATAAAATTAATAGTAGCCAGCGTGCCGTAACGGGTGGCTATGCGCTCGCGTACCTGCGTAATGCCAAACCCTTCAGTGTTCAGCTCTTGGGGGTTTCCTACGCCAGTGTCGGCCACTTGTAGTATCAGCATGTCACCGTCTAGCTGCACGCTGACGTGCACGCTACCGCCTGCTACCCGCGGCTCTAGCCCATGCACGATGGCGTTTTCTACCAAGCTTTGCAGCAGCAGCGGCGGTACGGGCGTGGCAGCTAAGTAGGAGGGCAAGCTCAGGTGGTACTGCAAGCGCGGCCCCATGCGAATGGCCATCAGTTCCAGGTAGTCACGCAGGCGGTCAAACTCGGCAGTCAAGCTGTGGTCTTGCCCACGCTCTAGCACGCGCGATGCGCTTAGCGTGCTGCGCAAATAGTCGTTTAAGCGGTCTAGCATGTGGGTGGCGCGCTGCGGGTCGGTGCTGATCAAGGCGCGCAGGTTAGCCAAGGTGTTAAAAAGCATGTGCGGCTCTAGCTGGCTTTGCAGTAAGGCCAGTTGGGCTTGGCTGGCGTGGCGCAAGGCTTCTTGGCGCTCTAGATTGACGCGGTGTAACTTTTCACGGCTAACAAAATAATAGGTAATCACGGTGCCCGCCACCAGTGACATCAGTAAAAAACCTACCATCATTTTGGGAAACTCGCTCCAGCCGTGCAGCGCAGAAAAGCCTTGGATCACATTGCCAACGGACGAGCCGCCAAAGTAGCCGACCACTGTAGATACCGCCACCAAGGCCACCATAGCAGGCGTGCTGGGCCAACCGTTGGGGTGCCAGTAAAACCGCCCAATGTCAATCAAAGCCCAAATCAAAAGGCCAATCAGCTGTGAATACAGCAGATTGATAGCAAACGGCTGGTGCCCAAACGCTGTAATGGCCAAAGCTATCAGCGTGTTAAACATCAACGAAAGGCCCAAGTGCTTTAGCAGCTTGGTATAAGGTAAATTCATATAAGCGCTATTGTGCTGCCATCTAGGCGTGGCCTTGTGGCGCTGCGCAGCCCAAGCTCACCACGGGTCACGCTGCGCTTGCAACCGTGCGCGCTCACGCGCCAGCAATCGCTCATGCAGCGCGCTGCCACTGCTGGCAAACCACACGGCTGCGCCATGGATGGCTAAACCCAAGCCCCAGCCCATCAACGGGAAGAACGCCCAAGCTTTGCCATGGTACAGCGCAGTGAACATCAAAAATGTGTTGACCAGTACATACACGCTGGCATGAATAAACCAGCCCAGCTTAGCGCCCGCGCGTTTGCGGGCTAGGTCTTCTATGGCTTCATAACTTAATGTGGCTGGCATACTGATCTCCATCGTAGTGCAAAAATTT
This sequence comes from Polaromonas sp., assembly GCA_043747295.1. GTDB lineage: Bacteria > Pseudomonadota > Gammaproteobacteria > Burkholderiales > Burkholderiaceae_C > JAAFIP01. The sequence goes on from JAYTPK010000038.1 coordinate 12,364, forward strand.
CAACTGATAAACAGTGCTAGCTAACCCCACAACAGACGCCCTAAAAAGCGCCCTGGCAGCAAGGTAAAGGCCCCGGCGACGATACAGGCGCCAATGTAGGTTCTGACCATCATGGCTTGGTGGGTACGAATATCGCCCCGTGCTAAGGCGCGAAAAGCCAACACCAGTGACCCTAAGGTGGCAGGTATCAGCAGGTGAATGGGTGAAAATCCGGCAATATTGGCCAAACCAGAACCCCGAATAAAAAGAGCCGATACAGATGCGATGACCATGCAGGTAACCCAAGCATAGCCCGCAGCACGGTGCATTTTGGCGCGGACAGTACGGCCACGGCGAGCCCAAATGGCGACAGGGCCAATCATCACGGCCACCAGTGCGGTGGCCAAGTGAACTGCGATAGCGGGAGACATATTAGCTAGGGTTAGAGTGCTCATGGACGCTAATGTGCCAGCGCAGCGATCCCAAAGCCACCGCGCTGCGACGAAATGCAGCTGCAGCGCCGTGAAATGCACCCAAAGCGGCGCTAAAAGCCGCACAAACTTAAGATTTATGCCAACTTGATGTCGTAAAACGTGAAGGCGACTTAACTATAAATCGTTAGATTCGCCCGATTTTCGATTAAGCTTGTAATTGCTGGCGTTTTAAAACGTTCTATTTAGTTAATACTTTTCAGGAGAGAGCACATGGCATTGATGGACTTTATCAAGAAGCAATTTATTGACGTTCTGCAGTGGACCGAGGAGGGCGATGGCACCTTGGCATGGCGCTACCCCATGGAGGGCATGGAAATTCAAAACGGCGCGGCGCTCACGGTGCGTGAATCGCAAATGGCCGTGTTTGTGAACGAAGGCAAAGTAGCTGACGTATTTGGCCCCGGTAACCACACGCTCACCACCAACACGCTGCCCGTGCTGACCTACCTGAAAAACTGGGACAAGTTATTCGAGTCACCGTTTAAAAGTGACTTGTACTTTTTTAGCACGCGCCAGCAGCTAGATTGCAAATGGGGCACGCCACAGCCTATTACCATTCGCGACAAAGACTTTGGCGCAGTGCGCATTCGCGCCTTTGGTAACTTTAACTTCCGCATAGCTGACCCTAAGCTGTTCCACACCGAAATCTCGGGTACGCGAGATATGTACACCGTAGCTGACATTGAAGGCCAGCTGCGCGGCACTGTGCTGCAAAACATCAGCAACGCCATTGCGTCCAGCGGCATTGCGTTTTTAGACCTGGCGGCTAACCAGCAAATGTTTGCCACCGCGCTGACCAAAGAGCTGGAGCCTGCGTACGCCGCCATGGGCCTCAAGCTAGACGGCATGACCGTGCAAAACGTGTCGCTGCCAGAAGAACTGCAAAAAATACTCGACCAAAAAATCGGTATGGGCATGGTGGGCAACGACATGGGCAAGTTTATGCAGTACCAAACTGCGCAGGCTATCCCCAAGTTTGCCGAAAACTCAGGCGGTGGCAGCGGTGTTGCTGGCGACGCTATGGGCTTGGGCGCAGGCTTGGCAATGGGCCAGATACTGGCGCAAAACATGCAGGCCGGCTTAGCAGGTGCCAACCCCGCCGTGGCCGCACAAGCCGCCGCTGCTGCAGGGGCAGCAGGGGCAGCCAGCGTAAAGCCTGATGATGTGATGGGCTTGCTGGAGAAGCTGGGTGACCTGAAGGCCAAAGGCAT
>JAYTPK010000039.1:0-2118 GCA_043747295.1 Polaromonas sp.
GCCTGTAACCCAAGTAAATCCTGCTCAAGCAGCTATAAAATTAATTGTATGATAGACACAATCAAAGAGCACAGTCAAATAGAACAGTTAAAGAAAGCACACCATGATCAACTGGGAATCCCACGCCTGCCTGCCGCTGCACCCCGGTGCTGACTTTGCACCGATTGACGCGCTGCGCAAAGTAGGTGTCAACTACGTGTCGATCAACGTCGGCATGGACATGAACCCTGTGCCGCAGGTGATGGCGGTGCTAGGTGCATTCCGCGCCAAAATCGCCGCGCAGCCTGATAAGTTTTTGCTGGCCAGCAGTGTGGCCGATGTAGAAAAAGCCCAAGCCCATGGCCAAATTGCCATTGGGTTTGATTTAGAAGGTGCCATGCCGCTAATGGACCAGCCCGAGATGGTGGCGTTATACGCCAGCCTAGGTGTCAAACAAATTCACTTCGCCTACAACCGCAATAACTCCGTGGCCGATGGCTGCCACGACGTAGAGCGCGGCCTCACGGCACTAGGTAAACGCATGGTGCAAGCAGTGAATGACGCAGGCATGCTGATGGACTGCTCCCACACGGGCCGCAAATGCAGCCTGGACATCATGGCTGCGTCTGGCAAACCCGTGATCTTCAGCCATTCCAATCCACTGGCTTTGGCAGAGCATGGCCGCAATATTACCGACGAGCAGATCAAAGCCTGCGCAGCCACCGGCGGCGTGGTGTGCCTGTCGGGCGTGTCTGCCTTTTTAGGCAGCAACACGCCAGACGCCACCGACATGGCCCGCCACGCGGCCTACGTGGCGGATTTGGTGGGTGTGCAGCACATTGGCATTGGCCTGGACATCAGCTTCAGGCAACCCGAGCTGAACGACAACCCCCCCGGTAACTACGACCCTGTGTACTGGTGGCCGCGTGAGGCGGGCTACAACCGCGCCATCGCGCGCATGGAATACACCCCTGTGGAGACTTGGCAGCTGCTGCCCCAAGCGCTGGCCCAAATGGGCATGTCGCCAGCAGATGCTGCGCTGGTCATGGGCCAGAACATGGTGCGCGTGGCGCGGCAGGTGTGGCATTGAAAACAGGCTGCCGCGCAGTTCGTATGTTGTGTTGCTTGCAGTTACCTGCCATTTTGCGAGGTAAAATCTTACTTTGTACCTATAACACTGTAATAGCGAGAAAGGCACTGCTGGTTATGACACCGCGAACTACAACAACACTTGGCATGCCATTACGGCATGCATATCGGTATTAGGACGCGTGTAGACTGCTCTAGCAGCTACGGTTTTTATAGTAAAACGCGGCCTGGAGTCGCGTTTTTGCATTTACCCAGTGGCACATTGGAAAAGATTCCATGCAGCGGCCCAAAATTCAATTTAAATTTTCGGAAGAATTCACCATGGTTCACATCACACTCCCCGACGGTTCGCAGCGCGAGTACCCAGGCCCCGTCACCGTGGCCGATGTAGCGCTGTCAATCGGTGCAGGCTTGGCCAAAGCGGCGCTGGCGGGCAAGGTAAGTTATGACGAGAACGGCGCCGATGCCAGTGTAGTGGACACCAGCCACACTATCCACCGCCACGCCCGCTTGTCTATCATCACCGCCAAAGACGCCGAGGGCCTGGACGTAATCCGCCACAGCACTGCCCACTTGCTGGCCTATGCTGTCAAAGAGCTGTTCCCCGACGCGCAGGTCACCATTGGGCCGGTGATTGAGAATGGTTTTTTCTACGACTTTTCGTACAAGCGCCCGTTCACGCCTGACGATTTGACGGCGATAGAAAAGAAGATGACCGAGCTGGCCAACAAAGACGAGCCCGTCACGCGCCGCGTGCTGCCGCGCGACGAAGCAGTAGCGTATTTCAAAAGTTTGGGCGAGCACTACAAGGCTGAGATCATCGGTGCTATCCCAGCAGGCGAAGACGTCAGCCTGTACCGCGAAGGCGCGTTTGAAGACCTGTGCCGTGGCCCGCACGTGCCCAGCACTGGCAAGCTAAAGCACTTTAAGCTGATGAAGCTGGCCGGGGCCTACTGGCGCGGCGACCACCGCAATGAAATGCTGCAGCGCGTGTATGGCACGGCGTGGGCGACTAAAGAAGAATTGCAGCAGCACTTGACCATGCTGGAA
>JAYTPK010000040.1:0-21166 GCA_043747295.1 Polaromonas sp.
GACTGCACATCAAAATAGTCCCACACCGATTGCCAAAACGCATTCAAGTCGGTGGTGGACCAGTGGTGCAGCGCGTCGTAGTTTGCAAAACTTAGGCCTCGCTCACGCGCCAGCCAGTCTTGGTACAGGCGAATTTGTGGCGTGAAAGGTGGGGGTAGTGATAACGACAGTGGCGGCGGCAATGGTGTCGCGTTGGCCGCGCTGGGGTGTTGTACAGTCATAACCAGAATGTTACATCCAGAAAGCTAACCCGTCATGCCACTTTTAGCACCTGCCCTGAACCATCTGTGTGACTTGGTCGTGTTTGTCGCCAAGCCTATTGAGGCAGGCCAAGTGCAAGGCGTGCATTCCCAAGGTAAGCGCCGCATCATCCCGATTACTGGCGGCACGGTGCGCGGCACCATTCACGGCGCAGTGTTGCCGGGCGGCGCAGATTTTCAGTTGGTGCTGAACGAGACCACCGCCGAGCTGGACGCGCGCTATGTGCTGCTGCTGGACGACGGATCGCATGTGTATGTGCACAACCACGCGCTGCGCCGGGGCAGCGCGGACGACATTGCGGCTTTGGTACGCGGTGAGGCGGTACCGCCCGAGCGCGTGTACTTTCGCTGCGCCCCCAGCTTCGAGGTAGAAAGCCCGTCACTGCATTGGATGACGCAAAGCCTCTTTATCGGCACCGGGGCGCGCTACCCAGACCGGGTGGAGATGAGTTTTTATGAAGTGATGTAACTGTCGTTCTTTTGTACTGGATACGGTGGACGGTGCTACTCCAGCGGTGTTTGTTTTGTACGGGATCAGGCCGACGGTGCTACTTCAGCTTCGCGGCTGTCCTCCGGGGCGGCCTAGGGCCGCCACCTCCCCCTTGATGCCGCTGCGCCGAAGTAGCACCGTCGACCTGATCTTGCGATGTGGAGGATAACAACCGTTGCGGGCGAACTTGGTCGCAGGGTCAGGCGCTTGGTGTGGACGGCGAAGCGGCATCAAGGAGGAATCGGCGGCCATAAGCCGCCATGGGGGACAGCCGCGTAGCTGTCCACGCCAAGCGCCTGACCAAAGTACAAAATCCCGAGCGTACGTAGGTCTATGCCTATACAAGTCCAGGGCAGTCTGCCCATATCAAATTATCTGCGCCTTCAACACCGCCAACGTAGCCGCATCAGCCGCAAACATATGCTCTACCCGCAGCGATGCTAGCGTGATGTCTTGCGGTGTGCCAAAGGTGGTAAACATGCTGAAGAAGGCCAGCTCGCCATGCGCTGTGGCGAAGCGCGATGTCAGCACAGGTACCGCTTGACTAGGCCACGTGGCGTACGGATTTTGACCACCTATGCGGTCACGCAGCAGCGCCGCAAAGGCTTCTACTTTAGGTGTCAGCGCGGGTTGCACAGACGCATCGTCACGCAAATGCGCCAGCAGCGCAGGGCCTACTTCGGCCAGATTGAGCATGGTTTTGCAAAAGCCTTCCGGGTGTGCCAGCATATCCAGCAGATTGATCGGTGGGCTGCTGGGCGTGAGCGCACGCAGCGCATCCGCAGCCCACGGCATGAGCGTCATCGCTAACCATTTGCCGCCGTCATTCCAGCGCAGCACATTCCACTGTGCATCCAAGACAAACGCAGGCTGCGGATCGTGCGCCTTGATCAGTTGCACCAGCGCGTCGTTAGCCTGCGCCAACATAGGGTCGCCCAGCGGCGCAGCGCTGTATGCGGGTGCGTAGCCCGCCTGCAGCATCGCCGCGTTGCGCACCACCAGCGGTGCGTCCAGCTCATGCAGCCAGGCCATCAGCAGCGCGCGGCTGGGCTTGGCGCGGCCGCTTTCTACAAAGCTCACATGCCGCTGCGAGACCAGTAGGCGCATCGACAGTTCCAGCTGGCTTAAGCGCTTGGCTTTGCGCGCCTGCTGCAAGGTAATCGGCAAGGTGTGGGTCAACACGTTCATGCTTGTATTGAACCACAGCCCCGCGCCAATTCAATGACCTTGCAGGTAATTGCGCACATGACGCGGCGGCCAGATACTGCAAGTCAACCCACTAAAAGGACTTGATATGCAACGTAGTTTATTGACCATAGTTTTGGCTTTGTTTAGCGCACTGACCGCCGTAGCGCTATGGCAGCACGGCTATTGGGGCCTATTCGAGCCGCACTTTAAAACTTTTGGCGCAGGCCAAGTGCTGGCCGATTTGGTGATTGCTGTGTCACTGGCCATGCTATGGATGTGGCACGACGCCAAAGCCACCGGCCGCAATGCATGGCCTTGGCTTGCGCTGTCGCTGGTGGCAGGCTCGTTTGGCCCATTGCTGTATTTGCTGACTGCCAAGCGCAAGGCCGCTGTATGACCATAGCGCTATTGTTGTCTGTATATCCAAAGCACATGCCGCTAACGTAGCAGCTAACTCCAGTGCATATCAGCCCACGGGCGTGCACAGCTCCACCAAGCTGCCGTCTGGGCAGCGCAGGTACGACACCGTTTGCCCCCAAGGTTTAAGCGCAGGTACTTTCAGCTCAGTTGCGCCCGCAGCCAGCGCCTTGGCGTGCGCCGCAGTCACGTCATCAGTCACCAATGCAATCTCAATGCCCAGCGGTTTGAGCGACCCACTAGCCTCGACATAGCCGTTAGGCAAATTGCTATACCCCAAGCTGTGCGCAGCAAACGCCAGCGTAGTCTCGCCCGTGGCCAGCTCAGCATAATCACCACCGTCGTGCATAAAGCCGCGCTGCATGCCGAAAGCTTTTTCGTAAAACTCGATAGAGGCTAAGACGTTGGGAACGTAGATGATGGTGAAGCCGAGTTTCATGGTGGGACTTTCGATAGAGAGAAAACTGTAGTGGGCATCGTAGAACGAAAGAAACCCAACAAATAAGCATACTAGGCCTGCTAATTCGCCGCAATTCTCTTTAATTTACAAAAAAGCACCCATTAAGGTATAATTTTTATATCATGTACTCTTTTGAATTTGACGCTGCTAAGAGCGAATCTAACCTTGCAAAGCACGGCATTGATTTCGTAGACGCGCAATTTCTTTGGAATGACCCTATGCTGCTAGAGATCGCAGCGAAAACTGAGGATGAACCGCGGTTCGTGGTGATTGGGCTGATAGGCGAAAAGTATTGGACTGCTGTGATCACCTATCGAGGCGACAACATTTGCTTAATTTCTGTACGGCGTACACGCAGTGAAGAGGTATCTTTATATGAAAGCTAAAAAATTTGACCAGCAGTTTGACGATGGTGTCGACATCATTGCATCCTTAGATTTGTCAAAGTCTAAACGTGTTTTGCAAGATCAAAAGCGCGTCAATGTTGATTTCCCAACGTGGATGATTGATTCACTAGACCGCGAGGCCAGCAAACTGGGCGTGACCCGTCAGTCAGTGATCAAAATCTGGCTGGCTGAGCGCCTTGAAGCTACTACGTCTAACATGGCGCCGCAACGGCTGCGTTTTAATGCTGTACTGCGCTGAGAAGCGTGCTGCAGGCTCGAGAAACGGAAAAATTTGGATCAGGCAATGTGCTTGTTTGAGCGCTTGCGCGAGTTTGCACATTGACCCAAATTTTGAGCACCGCAGAAGCTCACCCGCAGGTGCCGCAGACCGGGGCCGCAGAACGGGGCGCATGGGTACTGCGTGCACTCTGGCGCGAAGCTGCGAGGTCTATGAACGAAACCGTAGTCAAGCAGAACCCTACGAACAACAAACGATAAGGCTGAGATAATCAAGCCATGCGCTTCTCCCCAAAGACCGTTGGCATTGCCGCCGCTGTCATCACTATCCTCATCTGGTCGTCATTTATTGTGGTCGCGCGCCTTATGGCGCTTAAGGGCTTGACGCCGCTGGATATTGTGCTGTGCCGCTTTGTGGGTGCGGCGCTGGTGCTGGTGCCTTGGGGTTTATTGATGGTGCGCAAGATGCGGGCCAACGGGCAGGGCGCGCAAACTTGGTTGGGCTTGTCGCCACTGCCTAAAAATGTCACGCTCACTATTGGTGTGTTTGGCGGCGTGGGTTACGCCGTGTTGGCCTACAGCGCGTTTGTGTATGCGCCTGCTGCGCATGGGTCGGTGCTGTTGCCGGGCATGTTGCCACTGTCTACGGCGCTGTTTTCGGTGTGGTTGCTCAATGAACATTTAAGCAAAGGCCGCATCACTGGGCTGGCCATGATTTTTGGCGGGGCGCTGCTGGTGGGTGGCGTGTCGCTGTTCAAGGCGGTGTTTAATTTAGACGGCGTTAGCCAAGTGTGGAAGGGCGATGTGCTGTTTGTCTGCGCGTCTACCTGCTGGGCGTTTTATGCGGTCACTTGTCGCAAGCATGCGCTGGGCGCAGTGCCGGCCACCATTGCGGTGATTGTGTTTTGTGTGCTTACCTACATCCCGGTGTACGCACTGCTAGTAGCCACGGGGGTGCTGCACAGCAAGCTGGCCACTGCGCCGTGGACTGAGATTGTGTTTCACACGGTGTGGCAGGGAGGTGGGTCGGTGGTGATCTCGGGCATCACGTTTACCAAGATGATTCAATACTTTGGGCCGATTCGCAGCACCATGCTGACTGCTGTGGTGCCGGGTTTGTCGGCACTGGGTGCAGTGGTTTTTTTAAACGAGCCTTTGTATTGGAATTTGATCGCCGGGCTGGCACTGGTGACGCTGGGCATTGTGGTGGGTGTACGCGCTGCGGCTAAGGCGCCTGCTGGTGTTGCAGAACCAGCGGTCCCTGCAGCCCCGGCGGTCTCTGCAGCCCCTGCGGTAGCAGCGGTAAAAGCGTAACGCCATGAAGCTGCTGGCCTTTGACACGTCTACCGATGTCATGAGCATTGCGGTGCAGCACGGCGAGCAGATTTTTACGCACACCGGCGTGGGCGGCGCGCTCACCTCCAGCACGTTGATACCTGCCATTGCCGCGCTGATGGCACAAGCGGGTTTGCAGTTTGCGCAACTCGACGCGATAGCCTTTGGCCGTGGGCCGGGCTCATTTACCGGGCTGCGCACGGCGTGTTCGGTAGCGCAGGGCTTGGCGTTTGCGGCTAATGTGCAGGTGCTGCCCGTTGACACGCTGCAGACGGTAGCGCAGCAAGCGCGCAGCATGTTGACAGCAGACCAAACGCCCCGAGCTGTGTGCGCCGCGCTGGACGCACGCATGGGCGAGTTGTATTACGGTTACTATAATTTTGATAGCTGCCTGAGCAGTAAATACTTGGACTATCTGCCTAAATCACCTCTAAATATGGTGTTACTGGATGATTTAAGCAATGGTGTGGGTAGTTTTGTATTGGCAGGCAATGTGCGCCCTGCGTACGACGCGCAGTTACCCGCTGCGCTGCTAGCTGCGCCCTATCTGGCGTGTTTGCCCAGCGCCACCGCCATGCTGCAGCTGGCGCCGCAGTTGATAGCCGCTGGCCACTTGGTAGACGCGCAAGACGCGCTGCCGCTGTACATGCGCGACAAGGTGGCGCAAACCACGGCGGAGCGTGAAGGTGCTGTAGCTGTCATTGCGTTATCCGTTGCTCTGCCTGGGGCTACACTGTCACCATGAGCGCCTTGCCCACCCAACCTGCAGCATTAGAGTTTGCGCACGACTTGAAAGAAGCACGTCTTGAACCCATGCGTGCAGACGCGCTAGCCCAGGTGATGCAGATCGAGCTGAGCGCCTACGACTTGCCGTGGACCGAAGTCAACATTGCGGACAGCATTCGCTCAGGCTACCACTGTGTGCAGCTCATCGGCGGCACCGACACCGTGCTGGGCTACCTGATTGCCATGCAAGGCGTGGACGAAGTGCATTTGCTTAACATCACGGTAGACCCCGCCCTGCAGCGCCAAGGCTGGGGCCGTGTGCTGCTAGACGCGCTGGCGATTTGGTCACGCAGCCAACAGGCGCAGTGGCTGTGGCTAGAAGTGCGCGTAGGCAATCTGCAGGCCATCACGGTGTATGAACGCTTTGGTTTTCGCCGCGTGGGCAAACGCAAAGACTACTATCCCGCACTGCACAACTCATGCGAAGACGCTATTGTGATGAGCTACAAGTTATGACCGATACAGCGCCTACTGCGCCTATTGCGCCTATTGCGCCAACCACAGCCACGCTAGACAGCCGCCAACGCGCCATGTTAGAAGCCATGGGTATTCACCTGTGGCAACCTGCTGTTTTGCAAGAAAAACAGCCTGTGGTCCAAGTATCTACTGCTCAGACAGCTATTAAAAGCATAGTAAGCACCTCTCAGGATGCGACTGTGCAGGTGCCCGCCAGTACGCTGCCTGCGCGTGATGCAGCGTCCGTTGCGCTACAGCGAGTGTCTGCACCAGAGCCGGCACCCAAAGCGGCACCTGCGCATATAGCGCAACCTACAGTGGCACGTGCCCCATTGCCCAGTGGCATCGCGCAAATGGACTGGCAGCAGCTACAAACCGCTGTGCAAAGCTGCCAAGCCTGCAGCTTGTGCGAAAGCCGCAAAAACACCGTGTTTGGCGTAGGCCAGCCCAGCACCGAGCCCTCACTGGCACCACGCGCAGACTGGTTGATCGTAGGCGAAGCACCGGGCGAGAACGAAGACATTCAAGGCGAACCTTTCGTAGGCCAAGCAGGCAAACTGCTAGACAACATGCTGCGCGCGATGGTGGTCAACGGCCAGCCACTAGGCCGCCACAGCAATGTGTTTATTGCCAACGTTCTAAAGTGCCGCCCACCCGCTAACCGCAACCCCAGCGCCGAAGAAGTGGCCATGTGCCAGCCGTATTTACTGCGCCAGATAGCGCTGTTGCAACCCAAAATCATCTTGGCCATGGGCCGCTTTGCTGTGCAGTCGCTGTTAGGCAGCACCGAGCCTCTGGGCAAGCTGCGTGGCCGTGTTCATGCACTGCCTGGTGGTACTGTTCAAACCCCGGTGATCGTCACCTACCACCCGGCGTATTTGCTGCGTAACTTGCCGGACAAGGCTAAGGCGTGGGCAGATCTGATGCTGGCTATGGAAACTTTGCAAGTTGCTTAATGCTATCTGTCCGGGGATTTCGATCTGAGGTTTCCCGATCGGCGTAGTTGGGTCTGTGTCCCCCGCCCTCATACTGGGGTACCAGAAATCGGTCGGTGAACACAGACCCAACTACGCCTCGAAGACCTAGGCGCGCTACCGGTAGTAACAGGTGAAACTTTCATGTGCAACCAGTAGTTTCGTCAAAGCCTACGTGTTCAATACCGGTAGCGCGCAACCCTGGGTGCAGGTGAGATGGCGTGTGCCTAATGCGCGATTTCTGGTACTCCAGTATGAGCGCGTTGGGCATACGCCATCTCGCCCGAAGCACCAAAAAGTTCAACCAAAACGTACACGAACCAACCATCTAAAACAACGAGACAGTACAAGACTAAGCACGTTTAGGCCAGAGCACTGACCCAATGGCCACCACCATCAGCCCCATTGCAGCCCAGTCTTGCCAGTACAGCACCTCGCCCAGTGCCCACGCCCCGCTGAACAGCCCCAGCACCGGGATCATCATCACGCTCAGGGTGGACGCTATCGGTGGCAAGCTGCGGGCTAGATAAAACCATGTGGCGTGGGCGAAGCCAAAAATTAGCACCGCGTTGTAGCCAATCGACCACCACGTCACACGGCTGGGGGCCTTCCATTGTGATGACTCAAAGGTGATGCTCAGCAGCGTCATCACTAGGGCTGACAAACACGTCATCCAAAACGAAATGGCCAGCGTAGGCACGGGCATGCTGGTGCGGCGTAGCATTTGGGTACCTAGCGCCCAGGTAGACGCGGCTACCAGCGCCAAGATCACGCCCAGTGGCTTGCCTGCCAAGTTGCCAAACTCGTGTGACAGCAGCAGCACCACGCCCAGCGCCGCCGCGCCCACGCCCAGCCATGCGCGTGGGGCCAGCTTGTCTTTAAAAATCCACGCGCCGATCATGGCGCTAAAAATCGGCATGGTGTAGCCCAAGATAGCGGCGCGGCCAGACGACAAAAGCTTGATGGCGATGATGATGCAACCGTGCCAAATGAACATGTTGAACACGGCCAAAATAAACAGCTCACGCCAATGTGCACGCGGGATGGCAAAGGGCACTTTCAAAAGGCGCAGGCCCAGCGCCAGCACAGGGATGCCCAGCCACATCGACAGTGCGCGAAAGGTCAGGGGCGGGTAGTCTTGCACACCCACTTTCATCACGGGCCAGTTAAGGCCCCACACGATGGTCAGCCCCACTAAAAGCCACAGTTGTGTGGGCGACAGGCGTTGCATTGCGGCGTTAACGCTTGGGTGGGCTAGCGTCCATCGCTTTGCGTTGGCGCTCTACAAACTCGTCAAAGGTATTAATACCGCGCAGCTGCAAAATCGTGTTGCGCACTGCCGCCTCTACCAGCACGGCAATGTTGCGGCCTGCTTCCACTTGCACCACTACTTTGCGAATCGGTATGCCCAGCACGTCTTGCGTGAGCGGTTCGTAGGGGATGCGCTCGTAGTCGCGCTCCATCGTTTGGCGGCGCACCAAATGCACAATGAGCTTCAAGCGCATTTTGCGGCGCACGGCTGTCTCGCCAAAAATGGCGCGAATGTCCAGCAGGCCAATACCGCGCAGCTCTAGCAAGTTTTGTAGCAGCTCTGGGCAGCGGCCTTCGATGGCGGTTTGGTTAATGCGAAACAAATCTACCGCGTCGTCAGCCACCAGTCCGTTGCCGCGCGAGATCAGCTCTAAGCCCAGCTCGCTTTTGCCCAAGCCCGACTCGCCCGTGATCATCACACCCAGGCCCAAAATATCCATAAACACGCCGTGCATGGTGTGGCGATCAGCAAAGTGGCGCGACAGATAGGCGCGCAGCACGTCGATGACAAATGCGGCTGATTCTGAGGTTTGAAAAGCCGGAATTTGCGCACGCTCGCACAGTGACAGCAAGGTGTCGGGCGGGGTCTGTCCGTCGGCAATCACCAGCATGGGCGGCTCTAGCGTCACGATGCGCGAGATGCGGCGTGCGCAGTCTTCGGGGTCAGAATTAGTAAGGTAGGCCACTTCACGCTCACCCAGCACTTGCACGCGGTACGGGTGGATGTAATTGAGATAGCCCACCAGGTCAGCGCCTGATCGGGCAGCACGCACGGCCACCTCGTCAAAGCGGCGCTCAGATGCGCCCAAGCCAGCCACCCAGTCCCACTTGAGGTGGGCGCGGTGGTCTTCAAACAGCACATCGGCGCTGATGACGGTAGGTTTCATAACAAATGGGGTGTTAGCGGATAGGCTGACATCTTAGCCTGATGTCAGCCTGCAAAAACTAACTACGGTCAGTTTAAGCCGCGGCCGCTAAACCTACGGTGGCTGACTGCCAACGCGCAATCAAGCTGTGCAGTTGGTCTGCTTGCTCAGTGCCTTTAATGCGCTCACGCAAGGCAGCGTCGCTGAGCATTTCAGCTATTTCAGACAAGATTTCTAAATGCTTCTGGGTAGCCGCTTCGGGCACTAACAAAAAAATCAGCAAGCCAACTGGCTGCTCATCAGGTGCGTCAAACCCAATGGGCTGCGCTAGGCGAAACACGGCGGCCATGGGAGCCTTTAGGCCCTTGATGCGCCCATGCGGTATGGCGACGCCATGGCCCAAACCTGTAGAGCCCAAACGCTCGCGAGCAAACAGACTGTCGGTCACCAAGGCGCGCGACAACCCATGCAGGTTTTCAAATAAGAGCCCCGCTTCTTCAAAAGCGCGCTTTTTACTAGTGGCATCGATACCTACCTGCACTTGGGCAGCAGGCAAAATAGCAGCAAGACGGTTCATGGACTACGTTTGACACAACCAGTTGGTCGGAAATCGGATTATGCACCCGTAGTAACCCGGATAGGCAAAAACGTGAAGAATTTGCGATTAACGGTTATTTAATCGTCGCTTTAGAGGATGTTGACGAATAGCTGTGGTGGCTTAAGCCGATAAATTAATACTTTTAAACTAGTTTTATGGGCTGCAAACGCTTATTTTTTGTTCACCAGCACAATGCCCACACCCACCAAAGCCACGGCCCATACCAAAGTGGAGGTGATCGGCTCGTGCAGCCACAGCGCACCCATCAGCAGCGACACCACTGGCGTTAAAAATACAAAAGCCCCCATCTTGGCGGCGGGGTAGCGCACCAGCAGCCACATCCATACCAAATAAGACACAAAAGCACCCAGCACCGTTTGCACCAGCACCGAGGTGATGGCAAAGCCAGACCATTGCACTGCCAGCCAGCGCTCGCCCAAGCCCCATGACAACCAAGGCAGCAGCAGAGCACTAACGCCCACTTGGTACATGAGTAATTTTTCAGGCGAGATGCGCCCCAGACCCGTGGCACGGATCACCACCGTGGTCAGCCCCCACAGCATGCCAGCAGCTAGGCCCAGCGCATCGCCCCACCACGGCGCGCCCGTCACATGCAAGCCGCCCCACAGCGCAAACACCACAGCCACAAAGGCACAGGTCAAGCCAACCCATTGCACGGCGCGCAAACGCTCAGCGGGTACAAACAGGGGCAGCAGGGCCGCCACCCAAAACGGCGACGTGTACAAAAACACGGTCAACCTGGAGGCTGCGGTTTGCTGCAGGCCAATGTACAGCGCAGCAAACTCGCCTGCAAACAAAAACCCCGCCAGCAGGCCCGGCCATAGCGTGCCGTCTTGGCCCCAAAGTGCCAAGCCGCGCCATTGGCACCACAGCCACAGCAGCACGCTGGCCCCAGCAAAGCGCACGGCCGCTTGCATCACAGGCGGCACCTCGGGCATGGTGGCCTTGACCAGCACTTGCTGAAACCCCCAAAACACACAGCACCCCAGCAGCAGCAGATACGCGCGCGTGTCCAGGTGGTCTTTGCGTAGTGTCATGTGGGTGTGAAGCTGTGCACGCAGCTGGGGTTACGATGGTGGCATGTCCAGTGTCGATCATAAATGGCTTGAAGACTTTATTGCACTTGCGCGTGAGCGCAGCTTTAGCAAGGCCGCACTCACGCGCCATGTGACGCAGCCGCAGTTTAGCCGCCGCATTCGCGCGCTAGAGCTGTGGCTGGGTGCTGACGTGGTGAACCGCGCTAACGTGCCGCTCACCTTGACCGACGCTGGCGAGCAACTACTGCCCGTCGCACGCAACACCACCACAGCGCTGGCTGACCTGCAAGGCCGCATCAACAGCGCGCAACGCGGCGGCGACTGGGTGGTGCTGGCCACTGGGCGCACGCTGTCGCGCACTTGGGTGCCGCTGTGGGTGCAGGCCCTGCGCCGCACCATGGGCGCGTCGATCAAGCTGCGTTTGATCACGGGGTCAATCAACGATGCCGTGATGGCACTAGAGCAAGGCCATGCCGACTTTATGCTCAGCTACAGCCACCCACGGCTGCAATTGGCGATTGACACCGCGTTGTATGACTGCATCACGGTGGCGCACGAAGAGTTGGTCGCCGTGTCGGCCGCCGCTACACCGGGCGTAGCGCTGCACAGCCTGCCGGGCACCGCCAAGCAGCCTGTGCCCGTGCTGCGCTATGCACCCAGTTTGGCTTTGCATTTAATTTTGCAAGACACCCTGGCGCGCGACAGCCGGGCGCTGTATTTGCATGATGTGATGGAGGCAGACTTTGCCGAGTCATTGCATGAGCAGGCGCTTAACGGCCACGGCGTGGCATGGTTGCCCCAATCACTGGTGCGCTCTGATTTGCAAAACGGTGCATTGGTGTTGGCAGACCCTAGCGTTGCACCTAGCCGCTTTGACGTGCAACTGTTTCGCCCACGCAGTGCGCGCAACGCCTTGGCCCAAGCGGTGTGGAAAGCCAGTGTAGAGGCCGGCCAAAGCTAATTTGTGCATCAAATAGGGCTGTAGTCCAAGTATTTATTACTTCTTTAGCTATTTAATTTATAGCATTTTGGTTTTTCTTGGCTTTTGTTGTTGAACTGCCCCTTGGCAATGCAATGGTTCGTTGTTTACCTTGGAAGGGCGGCGGGACATGTCGCGCCCCAGAACAGCGAACAAAAGCAAGCATCACAACCAGCGTGCAAAAAATTCACACCACCACAACCGCACAAAAGGCCCTAGCCCAGCTACCATTGGCGCATGGATTCATCACTCTTAGATTTGACAGACCGCATCCGCGCTGCGCACAGCAGCGGACAAGCGCTGCGTATTCGTGGGCATGGCAGCAAAGATTTTTTGGCTGACCAACCGCTTCAAAAGCTGCAAGGCCAGTTGCTGGACACCACCGCGCACAGCGGTATTGTCAGCTACGAACCTACTGAGCTGGTGGTGACGGTCAAGGCGGGTACGCCCCTGGTGGATCTAGAGGCGGCATTGGCCGAGCAAGGCCAGTGCTTGCCGTTTGAGCCACCCCACTTTAAGGTCAACGGCGACAGTACAGGCACCGGCACCGTAGGCGGCATGGTGGCTGCAGGTTTAAGTGGCCCATCACGCGCCAGCGTAGGGGGCGTGCGTGACTACGTACTGGGCGTGCATATGCTCAATGGCAAAGCCGAGCATTTGCAATTTGGCGGCACGGTGATGAAGAACGTAGCCGGATACGACGTGTCGCGCTTGATTGCGGGCAGCTGGGGCATGCTGGGGGTGATGACACAAGTATCCATTAAGGTGCTGGGCCACAGCCCCGCAGAGGCCACGCTGTGCTTTGACATGCCGCAGGCGTTGGCGCTTAAGCAGCTGAACCACTGGGGCGGCGAGCCCCTGCCACTGAACGCTAGCAACTGGGTGCACGATAGCGGCAAAGGCCTGCTGTTTGTGCGCTTGCGCGGTGCGGTGGCGGCAGTCGAGGCGGCGTGCAGCAAGATGCTGGCGCAGCACAGCGGCACGCGCATGGACAACGCGCAAACCCTGGCCGACTGGACACTATCGCGCCATTTGCAATTGCCGTTTTTTACGCCACCGTTTGACAACGCGTGTTTGTGGCGCATCAGTGTGCCGCAGACCGCGCCGGTGATCGATCTGCCCTGCGCACCCGCTAGCGCGCAAATGATTGACTGGCACGGCGGCCAGCGCTGGGTGTGGGCGCCTGCAGACGCAGCGGCGCAGATCCGCGCTGCAGCGCAGGCGGCCGGTGGATACGCTACATTATTCATAGCTAATAAAGCAATGAACGCTTGGACTACCAGCCGATTTGAGCCACTAAAACCACCTTTAGACCAAATCCACCGACAACTCAAAGTCGAGTTTGACCCGCAAGGTATTTTTAACCCCGGCCGCATGCCGTGGTTTGCATAAGCCGCCCATTCACCACCGCTCCCACCGCCCACTATGCAAACCAACCTCAGCCCCGAATACGCAGGCACCCAAGACGGCATAGCTGCTGAAGCCATTTTGCGCAAATGCGTGCACTGCGGTTTTTGCACTGCCACCTGCCCCACCTACCAACTGCTGGGCGACGAGCTAGACAGCCCGCGTGGGCGCATTTACCTCATCAAGCAGGTGCTAGAAGGCCAAGAGCCCACGCGCAAAACCCAGCAGCACCTAGACCGGTGCCTAACCTGCCGCAACTGCGAAACCACCTGCCCCAGCGGCGTGCAGTATGGCCACTTGGTGGACATTGGCCGCAAGCTGGTCGACGCCAAGGTTGAGCGCCCCATGGGTGAAAAAGCCCTGCGCTGGGCATTAAAAGAAGGTTTGCCCTCACCGCTGTTTGCACCTGCCATGGCCGTGGGCCAAGCTGTGCGCGGCCTGCTACCTGCAGCACTTAAAAATAAAGTACCCGCAAAACAAGTCACCAAACCCTGGCCCACGCGTGTGCATACACGCAAGGTGCTGATGCTCAGCGGCTGTGTGCAGCCCGCCATGCAGCCCAACATCAACGGCGCTACCGCCCGCGTGCTAGACGCCGCCGGTATGCAAACCCTGGTTGCAGCCAGTGCAGGCTGCTGCGGCGCAGTGAAGTACCACTTAAACGACCACGACGGCGGCAAAGCCCACATGCGTGCCAACATCGACGCATGGTGGCCGTTTATAGATGGCAATGGGGGCAACCAAGAGGACAACAAAGTAGAGGCGATTGTGATGAACGCCTCCGGCTGCGGCGTGATGGTGAAAGACTACGGTTACGTATTAAAAGACGATGCGCAATACGCTACCAAGGCCGCACGCATCAGCGCATTGACCAAAGATTTAAGCGAACTGTTACCACTGTTGGCCGAGCAACTGCAAGGCAAGATAAAAGCCGCACCAGGCCACATTGCCTTTCACCCACCCTGCACTTTGCAGCATGGCCAGCAATTAAAAGGCGGGGTCGAGCAGCATTTGAATGCTTTGGGTTTTGACGTGAAAGTTGCCAGCTGTGAAGCACATTTGTGCTGCGGCTCAGCGGGCACGTACAGCGTGCTCAACCCCAGCGTTGCCTACCAGCTGCGCGACCGCAAGCTGCAGGCTTTGCAAGAAGCCGCACCTGTGCAAATCGTCTCCGCCAATATTGGTTGCATCAGCCATTTGCAAAGCGGCACCAGCACGCCAGTGCGCCACTGGGTTGAGATGTTGGACGATGCTTTAACAGCAGCCTAGTCGCAGTTTAAAAGCTGTATAAAAGTAATTCAGCCAGCAGCGCGCTTTTGCAAAATTTCAAATGCTGGCAAAGTTTTGCCTTCCAGCACCTCTAAGAACGCGCCGCCGCCAGTAGAGATATAGCTAATATCTTTTTCAATACCGTATTTGGCAATGGCAGCCAGCGTGTCGCCACCGCCTGCAATAGAGAACGCAGGCGACGCAGCAATCGCGCGGGCAATGGTCTCGGTGCCGTGGGCGAAAGCATCAAACTCAAACACGCCCACCGGGCCGTTCCACACAATCGTGCCCGCTAGTTTTAGTTGCTCAGCCAGCTTGGCAGCGGTCGCCGGGCCAATGTCCAAAATCAAATCATCATCGGCTACATCTTTGGCCGCTTTCACGGTGGCGGGCGCGTCAGCAGCAAAGGTTTTGGCCACTACGACGTCGGTGGGGATCGGCACTTCAGCACCGCGTGCTTTCATCGCGGTAATCACCGCTTTCGCCTCGCCAATCAAGTCGGCCTCGGCCAGTGATTTGCCAATGCGAAAGCCTGCAGCCAACATGAAGGTATTGGCAATGCCGCCGCCCACAATCAAACCGTCCACTTTGCTGGACAGTGCCTGCAAGATCGTCAGCTTGGTGCTGACCTTGCTGCCTGCCACAATCGCCACCAATGGGCGCTTGGGCGCGGCAAAGGCGCTGGTTATCGCGTCCATCTCAGCGGCCAGCAGCGGCCCGGCACACGCAATGGGTGCGTACTGCGCAATGCCGTAGGTGCTGGCCTCGGCGCGGTGGGCGGTGCCAAAAGCGTCGTGCACAAACACATCGCACAGCTTGGCCATTTTTTGTGCCAGTTCGGGGTTGTTCTTTTTCTCGCCCACATTCACGCGGCAGTTTTCTAGCAGCACCACTTGACCGGGCGCTACGGTTACGCCGCCCACCCAGTTGGCCAGCAGCGGCACCGGGCGGCCCAGCAGCTCGCTCATGCGCGCAGCGACCGGGGCTAGCGAGTCAGCGGGCTGAAAATGTCCTTCGCTGGGGCGGCCAAGGTGCGAGGTCACCATCACCGCAGCGCCCGCGTCCAGCGCCATTTGTATGCACGGTATGCTGGCGCGGATGCGGGTGTCCTCGGTGATCTTGCCTGTATCGTCCTGCGGTACGTTCAAGTCAGCGCGGATAAAAACGCGTTTGTTTTTTACAGCGCCTTGGACACACAGGTCAGAAAAACGAATAAATTGCATGACAGCTCCGGTAACAAAAAATAACTGCATTGATTTTAGGGGTTTAGTGCAAGCCTAATTGCCAACTAGACGCCTTGTAACTGGTAGATTTGCCTCCATGTACCTACAATCTAAATAATCAATCATAAAGTCACAGCATGGTCCCCCACCTTATCACCGCGTCTCGAGGCCCTATCAACGAACTAGAGCAGCGCATTTTAGACAGCATGCCCGCCATTGAGCGCTGGTTTCGCCTAGAGTGGATGGAGCACACACCGCCTTTTTATACGTCGGTTGACGTGCGCAATGCAGGTTTTAAGCTGGCCCCAGTTGACACCAATTTGTTCCCCGGTGGCTGGAATAACCTGACCAATGAAATGTTGCCCTTGGCCGTGCAAGCGGCCATGGCTGCCATAGAAAAAATATGCCCCGAAGCACGTAACCTGATGATCGTGCCTGAGAACCACACTCGCAACACGTTTTATTTGTCTAACGTGGCGCAGCTGGCACGCATTTTTAACATGGCTGGGCTGAATGTGCGCATTGGCTCAATCAACCCTGATATCAAAGAACCCACGCCGATTACCCTGCCCAATGGCGAGGTGCTACTGCTAGAGCCAGTCGTTCGCACGCACGGAGGCATTAACGGTGGTGGCAAAGGCCGCTTAGGTTTGAAGAACTTTGACCCCTGCACCGTACTACTGAACAACGATTTAAGCGCGGGCGTGCCGGGTATTTTGGAAGAGATTTACGAGCAACATTTATTGCCACCCCTGCACGCAGGCTGGTACACACGCCGCAAGTCGCAGCATTTTGCAGCCTATGAAGAGGTGAGCAAACGCTTTGGCAAACTGCTGGGGGTCGACCCGTGGCTGATCAACCCGATGTTTGACAAATGCGGTGATGTGAACTTTGCCGAGGGCACGGGCATGGAATGCCTGACCACCAATGTGGATGCGCTGCTGACCAAGATCAAACGCAAATACAAAGAATACGGCATCAACGAAAAACCGTTTGTCGTGGTCAAAGCCGACAACGGCACCTACGGCATGGGCATCATGACGGTGCGCGATGTGAAAGATTTGGAAGAGATCAATCGCAAAACCAAAAATAAAATGTCAGTCATCAAAGACGGCCAAACCGTGAGCGACGTGATCATCCAAGAAGGCGTGTTAACCAATGAGCGTGTGAACGACGCGGTGGCTGAGCCAGTGGTGTACATGATGGACCGCTATGTAGTGGGCGGCTTTTACCGCGTGCACGCAGAGCGCGGTGTGGACGAAAACTTAAATGCACCCGGTGCCAGTTTTGTACCCTTGGCCTTTAACAAATCAGCCCACATGCCCCAGCCCGGCATGCAGCCCGGCGCGAGTGAGCCGAATCGCTTTTACATGTACGGAGTGATCGGCAGGCTGGCTATGTTGGCGGCTAGCTATGAACTAGAGGCTAATGATCCTGAAATGGTTAGCTACGACTAATTTTCTTATCAAATAGTGCTGTAGTCCAAGTATTTATTACATAGTTTGCTATTAATTAAATAGCAAATTGAAGGGCATAATTTTCTTACCGCGTAGCCCTAAGCTGCCTGAGCAGGTGCATTGAACTTAAAACCGCGGCAACTCAGGATGCTTAATCTGCCCCGCCCGCACCAACATCTTGCCGTATTCAGCACAGCGCTGCAAAGTAGGTATCACCTTGCCGGGGTTCAGCAAGCCGTAGGTATCAAACGCGCGCTTCACGCCAAACATCTGCTCATTTTCAGCGGCAGAAAATTGCACACACATGCTGCTGATTTTCTCGATGCCTACGCCGTGCTCACCCGTCACGGTACCGCCCATAGCCACACTGGTTTCTAAAATATCTGCGCCAAACAGTTCGCAGCGGCGCAGCTGGTCAGCGTCGTTGGCATCAAACAAAATCAGCGGGTGCAAATTACCGTCGCCTGCGTGAAACACATTAGCGCAACGCAGTTGGTACTTTTTTTCCATCTCGGCAATGGCCAACAAAATATCAGCCAAGCGTTTGCGCGGGATGGTGCTGTCCATGCACATGTAGTCCGGGCTAATGCGGCCGCTGGCAGGAAAGGCGTTTTTGCGGCCGCTCCAAAACTTCAGGCGCTCGGCCTCGTCGCGGCTTACGGCGATGGCGGTCGCGCCTGCCTGCGTTAGCACGGCGCTCATACGGCCAATTTCTTCTTCTACTTCTTCGGGGGTACCGTCGCTCTCGCACAGCAAAATTGCCTCGGCGTTCAGGTCGTAGCCGGCGTGCACAAAGTCTTCTACGGCAGCGGTCATGGGTTTGTCCATCATCTCCAGCCCAGCCGGGATGATGCCAGCAGCAATGACTTGGGCCACGGCATCGCCAGCCTTGCGGATGTCGTCAAAGCTGGCCATGATACAGCGCGCTAACTGCGGTTTAGGCACCAGCTTGACGGTGACCTCAGTAGTGATGGCCAGCATGCCTTCGCTGCCGATGATGACACTGAGCAAGTCCAACCCGGGGGCATCTAAAGCCTCACCTCCAAACTCTACAGGCTTGCCTTCAATGGTGAAGCCTTTGACTTTAAGAATGTTGTGCAAGGTCAGGCCGTACTTTAGGCAGTGCACACCGCCAGAGTTTTCGGCAACGTTGCCGCCGATGGTGCAGGCAATTTGGCTGCTGGGGTCAGGTGCGTAGTACAGGCCGTAGGGGGCAGCGGCCTCGCTGATAGCCAGGTTGCGCACACCGCACTGCACCACCGCGGTACGGCTGAATTTGTCGATCTTGATAATTTTGTTGAACTTGGCCAATGACAAAGTTACCCCGTGCTGGTGCGGCATGGCACCGCCCGACAAGCCTGTACCTGCGCCGCGTGCCACCACGGGCACACGCAGCGCGTGGCAGATTTTTAAAACAGCAACGATCTGGTCGTGCGTCTCTGGCAACACGACACACATCGGGCGTTGGCGGTAAGCGGTCAATCCGTCGCACTCATACGGCACGGTGTCTTCGTTGTGCCACAAAATGGCGTGCTTTGGCAGCGCTGACTGAAGCTGGGGCAACAGCTGCAGCAGCGTTACGGGTGCGCTGGCGGTGCTGCGGGCGGGTGGTTGCAATAGCTCGGCTCGTATGGGGGCGTTCATATGCGGTCAGCCTTGGTTAAACATAAACCTTACTGTAGGCCATTTAGCGCCCTGCCAGGAGGCTGTTTGTTTGATGATTTTTCACAATTGCTTGCAAACTAATGATGGCAGGCACTGAGGACAGGCAAGTGGTGTCGCAAATAAGCGGCAAAAACCCAGCAACTGTGCTGCAATACTCAGCTGTACTTAAGATTACCAAAACAGGCTGCCCCAGTTGTCAGCTTAGCTTGATAATCTGCCCAAGACACAGCACATTCGTGTTGTTACCTAAGATGGTTTTAATTACATGACCCACGTGATGCGTTTGCGCACTATGCTCCCCACAGGTTTACTCAGTTGCCTGCTCACCCACATGTTGCCGCCAGTGTGGGCACAGACTGCTGCGCCTTTGGCCGCGGCGTCGTCGGCCAAGCAGAGTGCTAAACCTGCAGCAAAAGCCGCGCCCAAAACACCGTCTAAAGTAACGCTTGCTGCCGAGCCACCACCCATCGTGACCGCTGCTGACCTGGGTAGCCACCCTACACGCATGCAGCGCTGCCAAGTAGAGATCTCTGGCATGCAAGGCTCTGCGCGCACGCGCACGCTGCGTGAGTGCCTGATCGACCGTACCGAGGGCGAGCGACTGATTGCGCGTGACTGCGCACGCCAATACCGCAGCCTGCCTGCGGGCCAGACAGTGGAGAAAAGTGCATTCCAAAAGCAGTGTGTGACTAGCGCACTGAGCGTGGCACACAAAGAGCTACCCAGGCGTAAGCCTGCAGCACCCAAGGTCACTGCGGACAGCACAAGCTCTAACAACAGCGGAGTGCTGCCTGTTTCGTCGCGTCCTGCAGCGCCTGCTATTAACGCACAGTAGGCCCGACTTACGTAGCAAGGCTAGTTTGCAGCCACTGCGCAAACGCTGCGCATTCCCAGCGGTCTAACGCGCCCGTGCGCCAGCACAGGTAATGCGCATGTGGGCTGGGCAGATTAGTGGCTGATAAGCGCACTAGAGCCCCGCTGTCTAACCACGGTGCACCCAGTTTGAGACGCACCAAAGCTACCCCTAGGCCCAGGGCAGCAGCATCGCACATCAGGCCAATGTCATTAAAGCTGGATCCGTCCACAGGCTCAGGCCAGTCCAGCTGGTGCGCGGCAAACCAAGTGCGCCAGGGCTCCAGCGGGCTTTTCAGCAGCTTGGCCTTAGCTAAGTCTTGTGGTGTATCAAAAGGCCCGTGTTCACGCACATAGCCGGGTGAGGCCATGGGTGTGACCACGTCTTTGAACAAGCACACATGCTCTACATCAGCATAACGGCCGGTGCCAAAACGCACGGTCAGGTCAGCATCTTCGGCCACCACGTCCAGCAGCGGAATGCTCACCTGCAAAGTTAAATCAATCTCGGGGTAAGCGTCTGTAAAGCCTTTAAGACGGGGCATCAAAATGGAGCGCGCAAATGTGGGCGTGACCGCCACGCGCAACTTGCGTTTGCCTTGCGGCACCTCATTGCCCGGAAAACGCTCCAGCGCGGCCAAGCCTTCGCGCACTTGGGCTAGGTATTCACTGCCATGGGTGGTCAGCGAAAAATCAGCCCGGCCAAACAACGGCACACCGATAGCCTCTTCCAACTGGCGAATCCGGTGGCTGACCGCGCTGGGCGTAACACACAGCTCTTCAGCAGCTTGCGTCACGCTGCGCAAGCGCGCCAAAGCTTCAAAAGTCAGTAAACACTGGATGGGTGGGATGCGCGAGCTCATGCCTGCATTATGTCCCGCACGGCACCTAGAACGGGGCGCTGGGTGCAGGTGCTAATGGCACTTAGGCGAAATTCGCGCTAGGATAGCACTTTGGTGCGGCATAACTAGGCCCTCAGTTGAGCTCACTGCCCTGCTGAGGGTGCGGATGCTGCAGAATAACCCAGCAAGGTGATTTAGGAGTCAAATCACCCTGTAGTCCAAGTATTTATTGCTCGAACAGCTATTAAATTTATAGTATTGACATTGCCTAACTGAAAGCTTCTATCATGGCCTACAACGATTTCAATATGGACAACCAATGGTTGCCCTTCACGCCCAACCGCCATTTCCGCCAAGACCCGCGCGTCTTGGTGGCTGCTGACGGCATGCACTTTACTACGCATGATGGCAAAAAAGTGCTCGATGGCATCAGCAGCTTGTGGTGCGTGGGCGCGGGGCATAACCGCAAGCCGATTAACGAGGCGATTAAAAAGCAGCTGGACACGCTGGACTACGCCACCGCCTTTAACGCCAGCAACGACCAGGCCTTCAA
Source organism: Polaromonas sp. (assembly GCA_043747295.1). Taxonomy (GTDB): domain Bacteria; phylum Pseudomonadota; class Gammaproteobacteria; order Burkholderiales; family Burkholderiaceae_C; genus JAAFIP01. Next base: position 21,070 of record JAYTPK010000040.1, read on the forward strand.
AGCCGCCGAGATGATTGCCCACATGGCACCGGGCGACTTGAACAAAGTATTGTTTTGCAACTCAGGCTCTGAGGCGGCAGACACGGCCATTAAAGTG
>JAYTPK010000041.1:0-1958 GCA_043747295.1 Polaromonas sp.
GGCGTAAGCGGTATGCCGTCAACCTCGCCTAAATCTATCTCAACTATATGGCTAGGCGGCGGCGGGGTGTTTTCTTCGTCCAGTATCCAGGCTTGCACTTGCGGCAAGTGCAGATGAATGCAGGCACTGCGGGGGTTGCCCCGGTTGCCGCGCTGCACCAGGTGCAGCACATCGCCATCGACAAAGCAGCCTTCAATGTTCAAGTCGGCAAACTCGGTGTGCAAGCTAGCGTACAGCGGGCCCAGGTCTAGCCGTTGCGTCACCAGTTCATCGCCTTTGCCCAGCTTGCCCAGTGCGTTAAATGCCATCAGCAGCCCCGTGTGACGGGCGTCTTTAGACCCCGACCCCAGCGCCAGCAGTGCGCCGTGGGGGTGGCGCGGCGTGGCGGGCAGCAGGCACAGGGTTTCCAGGTCAGGTTTGGCGGCTTTGCGCTGTACAGGGTCAGTGGGCAGGTCACCGTCAAACATGCGGCGCAGTTTGACAAGGTCATTGCCCGTCGTTTTGAATTTACCCAAGTGGTGCTCATCGTCGCTCACCACGTAGCAGCGGTCATTAATGTGCACCAAGCCACTGGCCGCGCTCAGGTGGGGCTGCCCACGCGGGTGCGCGCTGGGGTCTACCGTTAGCGTGCGCAGCAGGCGGGGCGTGAGCATGGGCCTACACCGCCAAGCGTGCGTTTTGCGGGAACATGGCGGCGCGGGCGGCGGCGTCCATCTCGGTTTTAAAGGCGTGCTTGGCTTTTAAAGCCTCTGCGCGCTGCGCTGCGGGGCGGGCATTGATTTCGTCAAGCAGGCGCTTGACGTGCGGCAGTTTGTTCCACGCGTCAGTGCCCAGTATGAAGGGCACTGCGCGCGCCCAGCCCCACACCGCCATGTCAACTATAGTGTAGGTGTCACCCAGCATATATTTATTTTTCGCCAACTGGTTGTTGACAATATTCCAGTGACGCCAAGCTTCAAAGTCGTAGCGGTTCACTGCGTACTCTTTGGGTTCTGGTGCAAAGTGTTTAAAGTGCACGCACTGGCCGCTGTACGGCCCAATGCCACTGGCGACAAACATCATCCACGACAGCATGTTGGCACGCGCAGCGGGTATGTCAAAAGGCAAAAACTGTCCAGTTTTCTCGGCCAGGTACAGCAGCATGGCAGTGCTGTCGAAGAGGGTAACTTCGCCATCGGTCATGGCGGGGGTTTTGGCGTTGGGGTTGATGGCTTTGAAGGTGTCGCTGTGCTGGTCGCCCTTGCGTGTATCGATAGGCACCATCTCATAGGGCGTGCCGGTTTCTTCCAGGAACAGTGCTACTTTGGCCGGGTTAGGCGAAGGGTGGTAGTAAAACTTGATCATGGCGGCCTTTCGTGCAGCGTGCTGTCTTTGCGTGATACGGAAATACGATAACTATTATTGTCCCCAGAGATTGTGCCGCGTTTACCTTCTAGCTGCTTGACGATTAGCCCAGATAGCTACATACCAGCATGTAAGAAAGCGTGTACACAGACGACTTACACAGGTGCCAAATTTGAATTATTTTTTACCTCCATGGTCACGCTACGGCGCAACCTTGGCTGCATTGGTTTGGCTGCTAGGCAGCAGCGGTGCCTGTGCTATGGGGCTGATGATCAAGCCCGCACGCGCTGACTGCGCTGCACCCAACGTAGCCACTGCCACTGCCATTGTCTCTGCCATTGCACCGGCGCAGGCAGCACTGCGCATCAGCCAAAGCCTGGTGGCGCAAGGCAGCAAAGACATTGCCTGGGCTTGGTTGGGCACACCTACATCGCGTTACCCACACAAAGCGTTGGGCTCTGTAGTTCACGCAGGTTCGCTGCATGTCACAACAGCGCTTGGGCAAGACGTGGTGTACACCCTGCCCTTTCACCGCGTGTTTGAAGACTTGATGGTGCGGCTGCACGACCTGGACGGCGATGGCCGCGACGAGATCATCGTGATTGAGAGTGATG
>JAYTPK010000042.1:0-2213 GCA_043747295.1 Polaromonas sp.
CAAGGCAGGCAAATTACTTTTGCAAGTTTTGCAGCGCTGCAATGCGTTCTTCCATAGGCGGGTGGGTGCTAAACAGCTTGCCCAAGCCGCCTGCAATGCCCATGGCGGCCATGCTTTTGGGCAACTCACCGGGTGTCAGCCCACCCAGGCGGGCCAAGGCGGCTTGCATCGAGCGGGGCTGGCCCATCAGGCTGGCAGCGCCTGCATCGGCTTTGAATTCGCGCTGGCGGCTAAACCAAGCCACGATCATGGCAGCTACAAAACCAAGCAAAATATCCATGGCAATGGTAGTAACGTAGTAGCCAATGCCGGGGCCATCGTTGTTGTTCTTCAAGATGACTTTGTCGACAAAATACCCCACGATGCGCGACAGGAACACCACAAAGGTATTCATCACGCCTTGAATCAATGTCATGGTGACCATGTCGCCATTGGCTACGTGGGCCACCTCATGGCCAATCACCGCCTCAACCTCTTCTTTGGTCATGCTTTGCAGCAAGCCAGTAGACACTGCCACCAAGGCCGAGTTTTTAAATGCGCCGGTAGCAAATGCGTTGGGCTCACCGTCGTAGATGGCTACTTCGGGCATGCCGATGCCAGCTTTGTCGGCAAACTTGCGCACAGTTTCAACTATCCAAGCCTCGTCTTGGGTTTGCGGCTGGGTGATAACGCGTGCGCCTGTGCTCCATTTGGCCATGGGCTTGGATATCAGCAGCGAAATAAAAGCACCCGTGAAACCAATCACCAGCGAGTAGGCCATCAATGTGGTGACATTCAGCCCGCCAGGGCCCATAAAGCGGTTAAGCCCCAGCAAGCTGGTGACGACACCCAAGACCAGCATAACTGCAATGTTGGTGGCCAGAAACAAGAAAATGCGTTTCATAGAAATTTCAATAAACAGCCCACGAAGGTGCGCCGATGGGTGAAATAGTAGGGTCAAAACCGCAAAAATCAAGTGTTACGGTGCACTACCTTAAGTTTTTTAGGGGTTTGAATGCAGCCGTGCTTCGTTTATGCAGGGTTTGCCAAGCATTTAGCTGAGTTAACAGCAACCGGCTACTAAAGCGTGCGAAATACTTGGCGGTCGTCATAAAAGGCAGCATTTTCATTGGCTGCCCACCATCCGGGTACGCCCAACACCGGCAGTGGTAAAAAAGGTTTGGGCACCAAGCTGGCCGCATTGAGCTGACTGGCTACCCTTGAATCCAAATCGTTTTCTGCTTTTAAATTAATAGCTGCTTGAGCAATGAATACGTGCGCCGTGATTGATTTGTAGGGTGTTGCCAGCTTCTCCAGCAAGGCGTGGCCCAGTAGTATGGGTGCGTTGTGCGGCCAGTGTGCACGCAGGTCAATGCAGGCACGGTGCCACTGTTTGGCGCGCAAGGCATCCAGCAATTGTGTGGACGCATCCGCATTAACAGGCCACAGCGCTGCGTTCTCGTCAAACAAAGTCAGCGCATCGCGCAGTGGGCCACGCGTGGTGCGCACGCCGCTGGCGTTAATCTCAGCGGCCTGCAATTGGTTAAGCCGCCGTTTGATGTGCGGGAACACGAGCCAGGCCAGCCCGTTGAAAAAATCGTGCAAATTATCGCGCGTGGGCACCATGCCGCTGCTGTAAATAAATGCTTCGTAGGCGATGTGAGGGGGCAAGCTAGTTTGGGGTGCAAACCGCAAGTTGCTGTTGGTGATGGGAGCAACCCGCGGGCTTTGCGACTTTGCTTGCAGGTCGATATCAGCATTGAGTGCTTCATGCACACGCGCACCCGACACTACGCGCTGCGCTACCCGCTGCCCTGCAGCGCGCCACGGCTGCCACCAAGGGGCTGACCAATCCAGGCGGGTCAACTGGTCAATCAAGGAGGTATTATTCACTATCAATTAAATAGCTGCTTGAGCAGGTTTTACTTGGGTTACTGGCCTATTTTTCATAAAAATGCTCTGTAGAATGCTTTTATTCAGCCATCTAGCCATGCTGCGAGCCATTAGCGCACCCTGCGCCACTCCAGCACCTCGCCACCGCGCAGTGGCTTTAACGTAGCCTCGCCAAACGGCAGCGTCTCGGGCAGCGTCCAGCTTTCTTTGCGCAGCGTGATGCTGCTGGTGTTGCGCGGCAAATTGTAAAAATCTGCGCCGTAGAAACTGGCAAAGCCTTCCAGTTTGTCCAGCTTGCCCACAGCGTCAAACGCTTCGGCATACAGCTCTATCGCACTGAA
>JAYTPK010000043.1:0-4226 GCA_043747295.1 Polaromonas sp.
GCGCTTGAGCGCAGTTTCAATTTGTGGGCCACCGCCATGCACCACCACCGGGTTCATGCCCACCAGCTTTAGCAGCACCACGTCTTCGGCAAAATCTGCCTGCAGCGCGGGGTCGGTCATGGCGTTGCCGCCGTATTTAATGACCAGCGTTTTACCGTGAAATTTGCGAATATAGGGCAGCGCCTGAGCCAAAATTTCGGCCTTGTCGCGCGGGGTGATGTGGGACAAATCTACGATAGGGCTGGTCGTCATGGCGGGTGTTTCTCGGGCTGGGTGCGGTGGTAGTGCAATAGGTTATCGCAATCAATGCGTACAGGCAGAATATTAGCCCATGCTGGGCGACTGGCTGGCTTTTAATTCGGGCTGATGTTCATTAAGCTGGCCTCAGCGCAGCAATATTTAGCTGTCGCAACGCATGGCCAAACCGCTCAAACGCTGTAAACCTGCTGCAGTTGGGGTAATTTTTAATGCAATTAAACGTAACTCGTGCTGTAATTTGCCATGGTCAGATTTCATACCCTCCTACATCCCCAGCGCGAAAGCGCGCCCCTGCGACCCGCCGCCACCGTGATGCTGATGCGCGATACACCGCACGGCATCGAGGTGCTGATGACGCGCCGCTCCATGACGGCCAGCTTTGCACCGGGGGCGTATGTGTTTCCAGGCGGTGGAGTCGATGATTTAGATAAAAAACATGCTGTAGTCCAAGTATCTACTGCTCAAGCAGCTACACAATTAGTAGCGCGACGTGTTACACAAACGGATGCTCTTTGCACCCAAGTGTTAGCAGCCATACGCGAAAGTTTTGAAGAGCTGGGTATTTTGCTGGCCAAAAAACCCGGTGGTGCATGGTGCAACCAAGCCGACGTGGCCGCGCTAGACCGGCAGACCGGTTTTTATGACCAAATGCAGGCCAAGGGCTATACCCTGCAGGCCGATGGTGTGTATTTGTTAGCCCACTGGATCACTGACCGTGACCTGCCGCGCCGCTTTGACGTGCCGTTTTTGGTGGCCCGCATGCCCGAAGGCCAAACCCCGGTGGCCGACGAAACTGAGCAGTTTGCGCCTGAATGGGTGCAGCCTGCACAGGCACTGGCGCGCTATGCAGAAAAGCAGTTTTTTATGATCTTCCCCACGCTGCGCACGCTAGAGCGCCTGCAGGCATTCACAACGGTAGACGCTGTGCTGCAAGCGTGCGCTAGCGAGCAGCCGCTGTGGACCAGCTGCCCACGCGCGGGCCTGCTGGGTGGGCAAGAGGCCCGCTTTATGGAGCACGAAGCAGCATTTGGCGAGCTGGCGATGGTCAGCCCCGATGGGCAAATCGTGCACCACCTAGACTGGCAGCACGAGCGCCCGGTGCAGCTGCTGCAGCACGTGATGCGCCTGACCGCGCCCAACCCTGGCCTGATGACCGGGCCGGGCACCAATACCTACATTGTGGGCACGCCTGACCTGGGCTACGTGGTCATCGACCCCGGCCCGCACGACATGGGGCATGTTCAGCGCATTTTGGACGCCACCCAGGGCGATATCAACGCCATCATTTGCACCCATTCGCATGCTGACCATTCTCCCGCTGCGCTGCCGCTGCAGGCGCTGGTGGTGGAGGCCAGCAACACCGTGCCGGGTGATTTGATGGGTGAGTTTGCTCGCCATATTTGCCCGATCTTGGGCTTACCCAGCGAGCCGACTGCGCGTGACAACGCTTATTTTGAACCTAACGTGGTGCTACAAAATAATGAGCTGCTTGAGCAATATTTCAGGCCTCAGCGGGGCAAAAATGCTTTTAAAATCACTTTGCAAGTGGTGCTCACACCGGGCCACGCGGCCAACCACCTGTGCATCATGCTGCAAGAAGACGGCTTGCTGTTCAGCGGCGACCATATTTTGAACGGCAGCACCACGGTGATTGACCCGCCTGATGGCGATATGACGACCTATTTGCAGTCGCTAGACACCTTGGCCGCGCTGTGCACCACGCACCAAGCAGACTTTATTTTGCCTGCACACGGCTATGTGCTGACGCGCTGCTTGGGTGCTGACCATACGGACGGTGCGCGCCGTGCGATCGAGGAGCTGAAAGCCCACCGCCTGCGCCGCGAAGCTAAAGTTATGCAAGCGATGCGCACCAAGCCCGGTGCCAGCGTACAAGACCTGTTGCCGCTGGCCTATGACGACGTACCCCCTAAGCTGTGGCCTGTGGCCGCGCGGTCGCTGACGGCACACATGCAGCGCATTGAGGCACTAGGGTTGCTATAATAATAATAGCTGCATAAGTAATAAATACTTGGACTACAAGCACTTTTCATTGGTAAAAGTGTTGTAAAGCAGCTGATATCACTACCCAACAGCCGTAGCGGCTGGGTAGCGATTCATCAACGTGTATAGCCTTCGCACACACCAGAGTTAGAGCGGCCTTTGCATTCGCGGCTTAAGCGGCGGTCACGCTCAGAGCGGCTCTCTGCAGAGCCGTCGCTGAAAGTGATGTTGCCTTTGCCTTTTTTGCTTGCACGCGATTTGCCAGATTTTTTAGTGCCGGAAGTGCTCTTTTTAGTTTGCCAACTGGTGCTAGCTATCTCAGTCACACCACTGGCTTGGGCGGTGGAGCCCAAGCTAACAGCTACCGAAAAAATCAACGACATCAGCAAGGATGAAAACTGCATATATTTTTAAAACAAAGATAATTAAAAGTGAATACCGCGCATCATCTGCTGCATGGCCACAGCCTCAGCAGACAGCTGCGGTTTGGCAGATTTGTCGCCCTTGGCTGCAGACGAATCTGGGAACATGCGAAAGCTGGTGTTCATCACAATTTGCATGATCTTGGGGAACAGCGCATGCAGCACTTGGCCGGTGATGCCCAAGCGGGTAGCGATGCGCACGTTTTTGTAAATGCAGGCACCGGCCACCATGTCGGCGGCTTCTTCGGGGCTGAGCGTGGGCACGTTTTTGTAGATGTTGGTGGGTGCAATCATCGGTGTGCGCACCAGCGGCATGTTGATGGTGGTAAAGCTGATGCCCTGGTCGCTGTACTCGCTGCTGGCGCAACGTGTCCATGCGTCGAGCGCGGCTTTAGAGGCTACGTAGGCGCTAAAACGTGGCGCGTTAGTGAGCACACCAATCGAGCTGATGTTGACGATGTGGCCCTTCTTATTGGCCGTCATTGCAGGCAGCAGGCCCATGGTGACGCGGATGCAACCAAAGTAATTGAGCTGCATGGTGCGCTCAAAATCGTGAAAACGGTCGTAGCTGTTTTCAATCGCACGGCGAATGGAGCGGCCTGCGTTGTTGATCAAATAATCCACGCCGCCGTGGTTGGCCAACAGTTCTTTAACAAATCGGTCGCAATCGGTCATGTCGGCAATGTCAGCGGCGTAGCAGACAAAGCTGTAGCCTTTGGCCTTGGCTTCTTTTTGCGCTTCATCCAGCTTGTCTTGGTCGCGGCCGCAGATGATGGTGATAGCGCCTGCCTCGGCAAACTTGTGTGCACTGGCCAGGCCAATGCCGGATGACCCGCCGGTGATAAGCACCACTTTGCCTTGCACAGTACCTTTGAGCGAGCGGTCAATGAACAAATCAGGGTCCAGGTGACGCTCCCAGTAGTCCCACAGACGCCAAGCGTAGTCTTTCAGGTGCGGGCACTCAATGCCTGAGCCCTTCAAAATGATATCCAAATCGCGGCGGTCAAAGCGTGTGGGGTAGTTGATAAAAGTCAGCATGTCCTCGGGCATGCCCAAGTCTTTCATGATGGCCGCCTTCACACGTCGCACGGGCTTGACCGACATCAAAGTTTTGGTCACGCTCTTGGGGATAAAGCCCAGCAGTGCAGCATTAACAAACAAATTGAACTTGGGTGCGTGGCCTGCTTTACTGAAAATATCCAGCACGTCGCCTACGCGGTAGCCTTCAGAGTCGACCAAGTGAAAGCACTTTTTAGCAATCGCGGTTTTGTGGGAGATGTAGTCCAGGCAATTGACCACAAAGTCCACTGGCACGATGTTGACGCGGCCACCTTCCAGACCAATCATCGGCATCCACGGCGGCAGCAGCTGGCGCATGCGCTGGATGGCCTTGAAGAAGTAATATGGTCCGTCGATTTTGTCCATCTCGCCGGTCTGGCTGTCGCCCACCACCATGGCCGGGCGGTACACCGTCCATGCGCCTTTAAATTCTTTGCGCACAATTTTCTCGGACTCGTGCTTGGTGCGAAAGTACGGGTGCTCGTA
>JAYTPK010000044.1:0-2544 GCA_043747295.1 Polaromonas sp.
TATGCGAGAATGAATTTCATCCCCATGCCTACCGCCATGCCCGACGCTCCCGCCGACGCCGCCCCCGCTGCGAACGAGGCGACCAAGCCGACGCGCAAACGCCCCAAGCCAGGCGAGCGCCGCGTGCAGATCTTGCAAACCCTAGCCAGCATGCTAGAGCGCCCCGGCGCAGAGCGCGTGACCACCGCTGCGCTCGCCGCCAAGCTCGATGTATCTGAAGCCGCGCTGTATCGCCACTTTGCCAGCAAGGCGCAAATGTTTGAAGGCCTGATTGAGTTTGTTGAGCAAACCGTATTTGGCCTGGCCAACCAAATTACCGAACGCGAAACCCAGCCCGCCGCCCGTGTGGCCAAAATCATCACCATGCTGCTGCAGTTTGGCGAAAAAAACCCCGGCATGGCCCGCGTGATGGTGGGCGACGCGCTGGTGTTTGAAAACGAACGCTTGCACCAGCGCATGAACCAGCTGTTTGATAAATTAGAAAGCACCTTCAAGCAAGCCCTGCGCGAGCTGGGCGAGGCCAGCGGCAGCGCCGCACCCACGGCAGACGCCAATGTGCGCGCCTCGGTGCTGGTGTCGTTTTGCGTCGGCCGCCTGCAGCGCTACGCAAGATCGGGCTTTAAGCGCATGCCTACTGAGCATTTAGAAGCCAGCTTGGCGGGTTTGCTGGGCTAACGTCACCCTAATAATTGCTATTATTTTTATAGCTAACTAATTAACAAATGCTTGGACTACCGGCATATTTGGCCAATAAATCATGAAACTTGTACGTTTTGGCAACCCCGGCAAAGAAAAACCTGGCCTCATTGACACCCACGGCGTGCTGCGCAACCTGAGCGCTGTGGTGCCCGACATTAGCGCAGCCCAACTAAGCCAAGCCGCTTTAAAAAAGCTGTCCAAAATCAACACCGACAAACTGCCCGCCGTGCGCGGCAAGCCGCGCATGGGCTGCCCTGTAGCGGGTATCGGCAAATTTATCGCCATCGGCCTGAACTATTCAGACCACGCTGCTGAGGCTGGCATGCCCATTCCCAAAGAACCCATCGTGTTCATGAAAGCCACCAGCTGCATCATGGGCCCCAACGATGATGTGATGCTGCCCAAGGGCTCAGTCAAAACGGACTGGGAAGTGGAGCTGGGCATTGTTATCGGCACCAAAGCACAGTACGTGAACCAAAAAGACGCACTGGGTTTTGTGGCGGGTTACACGCTGGTTAACGACGTGAGCGAGCGCGAATACCAGCTGGAGCGCGGCCCCCAGTGGGACAAAGGCAAAGGCTGTGACACCTTCGGGCCGATCGGCCCCTGGCTGGTGACCACAGACGAGATTGCCAATCCGCAAAAGCTTGCCATGTGGCTCGATGTGAACGGCCAACGCATGCAAACCGGCAACACCAAAACCATGATCTTCGGCGCAGCCAAAATCGTAAGCTACCTTAGCCAGTTTATGACTTTGTTGCCAGGTGATGTGATCACCACCGGCACGCCACCCGGCGTAGGCATGGGCTTTAAGCCACCACGCTTTTTAAAGCAAGGTGATGTGATGACACTGGGTATAGAAGGCTTGGGTGAGCAGCGGCAAATTGTGCAGGCCTACAAGAAAGCTTGAGTTAGATACAAAACCAAGCAGCGTATTGGCAGCCAGCTGTGCGTTGCTAGTCTTGACACTGTTAGTCCTGCGCTTGACATATCGCCCGCGTTGATTAGGATGGTGAAGCGGCTGGCTACTTGGGTTGAAATCCGGCCGTGCGATTAATTGGAAATTCCGTATGTCCAAAAATATAGTCAAAAGCACAGATAAAAATACAAATAAGCAAGTCAGCAAACAAGCTGCCCTGCTCAAGCCTTGGCAGCCACCTGCAATCAGCGCCCACAAACCGTTCAATCTGACGAAGTGCGACCCAGCCGCCAAGCCTTTTTCTAGCGGTGACAAAGCGGCAGACAAAACTGCGCTGGACGCGCTGGCCATAGAGATTGATACCTTGCAAGACCTGCTGTACGCCGACCATCGCCACAAGCTACTGGTTATTTTGCAAGGCACTGACACCTCAGGCAAAGACGGCACCATTCGCGGCGTATTTGGCCACACCACTGCTCTGGGCGTGCACGCCATCGGCTGGAAGGCACCCACCGAGGCTGAGCGTGCGCACGACTACCTGTGGCGCATTCACCAGCACGCGCCAGCTGCGGGCGAGGTGATGATTTTTAACCGCAGCCACTACGAAGACGTGCTGGTGCCAGTAGTCAACAAATGGATCACACCCCAGCAAACACTGCAGCGCTACGCACACATCAACGACTTTGAGCGCATGCTGACCGACACGGGCACGACAGTGATGAAGTTCATGCTGCACATCAGCTTTAAAGAACAAGGCCAGCGCCTGCAAGAGCGCATTGACGACCCCACCAAACGCTGGAAATTTAGCCACGGCGACCTAGAAGTACGCAAGCAGTGGGCCGACTACCAAAAAGCCTACGCTGCTCTCTTGGGCGCAACTAGCACGCCACATGCGCCCTGGACGGTAGTGCCTGCAGATTCCAAAA
>JAYTPK010000045.1:0-3164 GCA_043747295.1 Polaromonas sp.
GCGCAGCACTTGCCAGCAGCTTGGTGGCACAAGGTCATCAGGCCACCTACTTTCACTGCGATGTCGCGGCCAAGGCCGATGTCGATGCCGCCTTGGCCAACACGCTGCAAGGCTTCGGCCATGTTGACGCGTTGGTCAACAACGCAGGCATTTTCAAAGCGGCCGATTTTTTGGACATCACGGAAGCCGATTGGGACGCCGTCATCAACGTCAACTTGAAAGGCGCGTTTTTGGTCGGCCAAGCCGTCGCACGTGCCATGACCAAAACGGGAGGCGGCAGCATCGTCAACATGAGTTCAGTCAACGCCGTGATGGCCATTCCCAGCATAGCCAGCTACAACGCCAGCAAGGGTGGCGTGAACCAACTCACGCGCGTGATGGCGCTGGCCTTGGCCGATCACGGCATCCGCGTGAACGCGGTGGCACCCGGCACCATCGCCACCGAATTGGCGCAGAAAGCGGTGCTGACCAGCGACGCCGCGCGCGACCGCATCATGAGCCGCACGCCCATGCGCCGCTTGGGCACGCCGGATGAAATTGCCGATGTAGTGGCCTATTTGGCCAGCGATGCGTCAAGCTATTTGACGGGTGAGATTATTACCGCTGATGGTGGGCGCATGGCGCTGAACTACACGGTATGAACACGGTGTGAGCCTAGCTGCGGCTCAGCGCTAATTACAAACTTAGTCCAGCTTAGGTGACAAGCTGTCAAAAAGGCTGTTGGCGCGGTCATGCTCGCGCTCGCGGATCAGGGCGACTTTGCGGTTGACTATGCCGGCGCCTAATGTCCATTTCATGCGGGTTGTAAAGCTGTGCTTTAGGCCAGCATGGTTTTCATCGTTGTAGAAGTGCGCGGGGTCGTGGGTAACGCCCCAGTCGATGATGGGCAAGCTTTCGGGGTCTGCTAGCGTGTATTGGGCGTACGCGTGATTTAAGCCATTCCAGTCTTTGTCACCCATGGCATGTATGCCGTAGCCTAAGATGCGCTCCTCCACTCTCAGCTGGCTGCGCGCTGATGCTTCGAATTGAGCGTCCACCACATACGTATCGTTTTGTCGCCACTTACCGTCTAAAAATACTTCGCCCACCGCATGCACCATGGTCTGCGTGCCAGTGTCAATCAGCCCGTTCAAAAACTGGGTAGACATCGTGACAAAGCGCAACCTGGCCGGTATTTGCACTGCGCGCAGCAAAGCTACAAACAACAAGCCTTTGGTATGGCAATCGCCGTAACCTTTAAGCGCAACATCGGATGCTTTTATGCGGGTGAAATTAGCCATACAGCCAAAAGGCAGTGACTTAACGTGTTGGTGAACGGCAAGCGCTTTGCCCATGTCACTGTGCTGCAACTGGGTGATTTGGATAGCCAAAATACGCAACTTATTGACGCTAAAGTTCAATTGCTCGGTCTCACGCAACCAAAACAGCCGTGCTTCGGGGCTGTTGGTGTCTATGTTTTCAGACTGCAAAAAATCTTGTGATCCAAGGGGCATAGACTGAATTTATCTTGTTTGCATCGGGCAAACAAGGGGATTTTGGTCGAACTGTGACAAATGTTGGCCTTCAGTGCATATGCCAGTACATAAAGCGGTTTGAGTATTACATTGGTAGTAATTCAACTATCTAGCGGCGTGCACAATTGCCCTAAACAGGGGCATGAAAACCACAGTCCACTATCAATGGCTCTAGGTTCAAGGCAGCAGCGCCATAGCGTGCATGTACTGCGGCTGCACCATCAGGCTGTCCCAGTCTAGTGGCGGAGTTTGGGGCAACAGCTGCAGGCGGCGCTGCTCGCTGGCTTGCGAGGCTTTGACTTGGCCTTTGCGCAGCGCGGTGGCCAGGCCGTCCAGCAGCTCGTCCACCGCCCGGCCCTCGTCGCCCACGCTTTGGTTGCACAGCAGCACCATGTCGCAGCCCGCATTCAGCGCGGTGACTGCCGCCTGGGTATAGGTGACACGCTGGTTGTCGATCAAGCGTGCACCTTCCATGCTCAGGTCATCACTAAAAATAGCGCCTGTAAAGCCCTGCTTGGCACGCAAAATATCGTTCATCCACTTGGTCGAAAAGCCCGCTGGGCGGCTGTCCACCTTGGGGTAAATCACGTGCGCAGGCATCACGCTGTCTAGCGCGCTGCTAAGCCATTCATACGGCGCGGCATCATCGGCCAAAATAGCTTTAAGGCTGCGCTTGTCCACCGGAATCTCGGTGTGCGAGTCGGCCCGCACAAAGCCGTGGCCAGGAAAGTGCTTGCCGCAGTTTTTCATGCCCGCTTGCAGCAGGCCCTGCATCAGCGCCTTGGCCAGCATCGCGGCCACACGCGGGTCACGCGCAAAGCTGCGGTCACCAATCACACTGCTCTCGCCAAAGTCCAGGTCTAGCACCGGTGTAAAACTCATGTCCACACCGCAGGCACGCAGCTCGGCTGCCAGCACGTAGCCCACGGCTGTGGCGGCGTTTTGCGCTTTCATGGCACCGCCACCAGCTTGTTGAGCATCAGCCTTTGTATCTTTTAACCACTGCTCACCCAGCGCGCGCATCGGCGGCAGGTGGGTAAACCCATCGGTCTTAAACCGCTGCACCCGCCCACCCTCATGGTCCACCAAAATCAACAGGTCACTGCGCACCGCTTTAATCTCAGCGCACAGCAACGTGAGTTGATTGCGGTCTTTCCAGTTGCGCGCAAACAAAATCACGCCGCCCGTTAACGGGTTAGCTAGGCGCTGTTTGTCGACTTTGGTAAGGGTTAAACCGGCGACGTCTAGGATGATGGGGGCGTGGTGTGTCATAGGTTTTGCAATGTTTATTTACTATTGATTTTATAGCTGCTTGAGCAATAGATACTTGAACTACTGGCCATTTTCATTGGTAAAGACGGCTTTTATAGCTAGGGTTTTGTCTAAGGTTTGAATCTAGTCTAGTTTACGGCTTTTGAAGATGATTTTTCTAGCTTGTGTATTTAGCCTGAGTGTTTGGCATGGATGGCTACGCGGCTGTCCCCCGTGTTGGCCTAGGGCCAACGACTCCTCCTTGATGCCGCTTCGCCATCCACACCAAACACTCAGGCCGCGACCAAGTTAGCGCGCAACGGTTGATTACCCCACCACGCAGTGAAATCATGCCGACGGTGCTACTTCAGCGCAGCGGCATCTAGGAGGAATCGGCGG
>JAYTPK010000046.1:0-17517 GCA_043747295.1 Polaromonas sp.
ATGCGGATCATTTCGGCTACAGGCGGCATGTAGCGGTATTCTTGGGCTACCCACACCAGTTTTTTGCGGCCACGCGCTTTTTGTACCAAGTCCCAGCAGTCGTCCATGGTGGTGCACAACGGTTTTTCAATCAAGATGTGCACGTCCGCAGGCAGTGCCAGACGCATCAACTGCGCGTGGGTGAAGTTGGGCGTAGCAATCACCACTGCGTCGCACAAGCCGCTGCCCAGCAAATCTTCTGCACGTTCAAACACTTTAGGCGGTGTGGCAGCACCTGAGAGCAGCGCTGCAGCAGCCTCACGGCTGGGGGCAAAGGTGTCGGCCAACGCGGTGACGGTGCAGCCATCCATGGCCACAATGTTCAAAATATGTTCGCGGCCCATGCTGCCGCAACCGATGATGCCGTAACGAACGGGTTGATTATTTTTCATACAAATTGTGCTCTTTCACCATGCCTTTAAAACGCTCAAACTCGGCCACTGCAAAGCCGCGAAACTCGCTACCGCTGCGGTACGCCAGCGGTGTAAAGGCGGCCTGAGCGCGGGCTTTGTAAATCGTGGTGGCAGTGGCCGCTTGGCATGCAGCTTCTAGCTTTTGGCGTACCTCAGGCGGCAAGCCTTTAGGTGCCACCAAGCCGCCCCATACCGAGCCGCGTGCTGCCATGCCCAGCGACTTGGCGGTGGGAACGTTTTCAAAACCCATCACGGGGTTGTCGCTTAAAGCGACCAACGGGCGCAGCTGGTATTGCGTGGCCACGGTGGGGGTTTCGTTAAAAAACTGAATTTGTGAAGTCTTAAGCGGCAGCACCATATCGCCTGTGCTTTTAAATGGCACGGCCACCGCATCAAAGCTTTGGTCTTTGGCCATCTGCAGCATCGACATGTGCAGCACACCACCAATACCCGAGGTGCCGTAGTTCAGCTTGCCAGGGTTGGCCTTGGCGTAAGCAATCAGGCTTTTGATGTTTTGGTGTGACGAGTCGGCGGCCACCATGGCCATGACGGGCACGTCGTAGGTGCCGCACAGATAGTCAAAACTCTCGGGCGTGTAGGGCGGGGCATCGCGGCGCGCGGGCTGCAGGCTTTGCGGCCCTGCGGTGGTCATGGCGATGGTGTAGCCGTCGGGCTTGGCGCGCGCGGTGTTGGCCATGCCAATCATGCCGCCTGCACCTGCGGTGTTCACAACTACCACACTGGCACCTGCGCCCAAGGCTTTGGTCAGCTCGTCCTGCAGCAGGCGGGCCATGATGTCGGTGGTGCCGCCCGGGCCAAAGGGCACAATCATTTGGATCGGGCGCTCAGGGTATTTGGCAGCAGTTTGTTGAGCCAATATGCCTGTAGTCCAAGTAAATACTGCTATAGCAGCTATTAAATTTGCAGCGTTCTTCATGGTGTTAGTAGCCTTGTGAATGAATTTGCCCATCTGCTTGTAGGTCCTGTGCGCGAATGGTGGACAACACTGATGCGCAGTTGCGCATCATTAGGCCCAGGTCGGATGCGCAGCCAATATAGTCAAAACCCGCACTGCGATAAGTGGCCACGGCCTCAGGTGTACCACCTACCGTGCCTACCGGTTTGCCAGCTTTGTGGCACGCCTTCACACCTTGGGCCATCAGCTGCACTACATCGGCGTGCATCAGGTTGCCCACATGGCCCATCGCGCCGCTTAAGTCGCCGGGGCCGATGAAGATGCTGTCTACGCCGTCGACACTGGCAATGTCAAACATGCGCGCCATCGCCTCGGGGGTTTCGATTTGCACAATCACACTGACACCTGCATTAGCGACTTTGAAATAATCTTTCACTGTGCCAAAGCGTGAGCCACGGCTCATGGCAGCCATGCCGCGCACACCGTGCGGCGGGTACTTAGCAGCAGCTACAGCTTTTTTAGCTTCTTCTACGGTTTGCACAAACGGGAACATGAGTGTTTGCGCGCCAGCGTCCAGCACGCGTTTAACCACTACGGTGTCATTCCATGGCACCCGGGTAATGGGCAGCATCTTGGTACCCGCTACGGCTTGAAGTAAGTGGATGACCTCCATCATGTCCAGCGGGGTGTGCTCCATGTCGACTACCGCCCAGTCAAAGCCTGCGCAGCCCATGGCCTCGGCCACTAAGGGTGAAGCGGACATCACCCAGCTGCCGACGGGGTAACCTGCGGGCAGGTCTTTACGGGCTAGTAATTCTTTGAATGGATTGTTCATGACGGTAGTTATTTTTTGGTTTAGTAAATCACGGGTTCGGGGGTGTCGTCCACACCTTGCAAAAAGTCAAAATCGCAGCCTTCGTGGGCCTGCGTCACGTGGGCTTGGTACAGCTTGGTAAAGCCGCGTTTAAAGGGCTGCACGGGGGCTGTCCAGCTTGCACGGCGGCGCGCTAGTTCTTCGTCGCTCACTTGTAAATGCAGTTTGCGCGCTGCAACGTCTAGCTCGATAACATCGCCATTTTTTACCAAGGCCAGTGGGCCGCCCACTGCGCTCTCGGGTGATATGTGCAGCACACAGGTGCCGTAGTGGGTGCCGCTCATGCGCGCGTCTGACAGGCGCAGCATGTCGCGCACGCCGCGCTGCAATAGTTTTTTGGGTATGGGTAAATTGCCCCACTCAGGCATGCCGGGTGCGCCTACTGGGCCTGCGCCGCGCAGTACCAACACGGTGTTTTCGTCAACGTCTAAATTGGCATCGCCCATCGCGGCCAGCATCTCGGGCTGGCTGTCAAACACCAGTGCCCTGCCAGTATGTTGCATCAGCCGTGGCTCAGCAGCGCAGGGCTTGATGACTGCGCCGTGTGGCGCTAGGTTGCCATGCAACACGGCCAACGCACCCAGTGGGCTGACGGGGTTGGTTAGTGGGCGAATCACATCGGCATCGTGCACCTTAGCGTGCTCTAAATTTTCGCCTACGGTTTTACCGGTCACAGTCATCTCACCCGTTTGCAAATGCGGCTCAATCGTTTTCATCAGCGCAGGCAAGCCACCAGCGTAGTAAAAATCTTCCATCAACTTATCGCCGCTAGGAAACAAGTTGGCAATGACCGGCACTTGGCGGCCTACTGCGTCTAGGTCATTTAGCGTCAGTGCAATGCCTGCGCGCCCTGCCATGGCGATGATGTGTACCGCAGCGTTGGTGCTGCCGCCCAACGCCATTTGCACGGCCATGGCGTTGTGAAAACTGCCGCGCGTGAGCATGTGCGAGGGCTTCAAGTCTTGCCACACCATGCCTACGATGCGTTCGCCGCAGTCGGTGGCCATGCGCGGGTGGGCTGCGTCCATCGCGGGTATGCTGGTGCTGCCGGGCAGGCACAGGCCCAGTGCTTCGGCAATACCCGTCATGGTGCTGGCGGTGCCCATGGTGTTGCAGGTGCCGGGCGCGCGCGTCATGCGGCTTTCTAGGTGCTGCAGCTCGGTTTTGTCAATTTTTCCGGCTTGGTATTCGTCCCAAAACATGCGGGTGTGTGTGCCTGCGCCTATGGCGCGGGTGGGCTGGCCTGCGCGCACGTAGCGGTCGTTCAGCATGGGGCCTGCAGGGCAAAAGATGGTGGGAAAGTCCATGCTAAGCGCGCCCATGATAGTGCCCGGCGTGGTTTTGTCGCAGCCGCCCAGCAGCACTACGCCGTCACACGGCAGGCTGCGCAATAGCTCTTCTACTTCCATGGCCAGAAAGTTGCGGTACAGCATGGTGGTGGGTTTCACCATCACTTCACCCAAGCTCATGGCGGGTAATTCGAGTGGGTAGCCACCGGCCATCAGCACGCCTTTTTTCACGCTCTCGGCGCGCTCGCGCAGGTGCGCGTGGCAGGGGGATAAATCGCTCCAGGTGTTGATGATGGCGATGATGGGTTTGTCCATCACGTCTTGCCTGCGCACGCCTTGCTGTTGCATGCGTTGTCGGTGCGCAAACCCGCGCATGCCCTCGTCATTAAACCAGCGGCGGCTGCGCAGATCGGCGAGTGTTTTCATAGAGGTGCTGGTGTGCTAAAAATGCGTCATGTCTCAAGAGATTTTAAGTTTACTCTCAGTGGCTTGGCACTGTTGCGTGCATACCAGTTTTGTGCACCTCGCATACCCTTACGTCGTATGCGATAGATGTTTATTTTTGTCTGCGTTTTTAATAAGTCATCTACATGAATCTGCACGCTTATGCGTAGCTGCGTGAATAGCCCTCTAAGCCAAACGCCACCACGCGCGCTACATCGTCACTCACCTCTTGGCGAAACTCGGCCTCGGCTTGCAGCACAGCGGCTTCAAATGCGGCCAGCCACTCTAAGCCTGCTTGGGTAAAACACACCAGCCGTGCGCGTGCATCGCGCGGGTCCGGTGCCCGGCGCACGATGCCCCAGGCCTCGCACTGGGTCACCAAATCGCCCATGGCCTGTTTGCTCATGCCCGCAGCCTGCGCCAAATCTGTGAGGCGCGAGCCCTCAGTGGCAACATGCCGCGTGATGTGGATGTGCGCCGCACTCACCTGCCCGCGCGCAGCCAAGTTAGACAGCGCCAGCGGCACATTAATGTCGTGCGCCATCAAGGTCAGCACGCGGGCATCAAACCTGCGCACCGACTCGCCCAGCAAGCGCCCTAGGTGCGACACACGCCAGCTGCCCTGGGTGGTGTCTATGCTGGGCGGGTTGGATGTTGACTTGAGATGTGACTCGGTTTGTGGCTTGCCCCGTGACTTGCTTGGACGCTTGGGTAAAGGGCTGTTAAACATGCTGTATTTTAATCAGGCAAACTGACTAATAATAGTGTTGCATTGCTTATAAACTGCATTTACATTACTGGTTATGCACACAGGCTGTATTTACAACCAAGTGGCAAAAGTTGTAGTAACCCATTGATAACATTGAAAGAAACCCACCATGGACGCACAAGTTAAAGGCAGCAAAATAGAAGCTGCAGCCCCCGCCAAGACCAGCAAGATCGACGCTGCCAGCGCCGCCAACACTGAAAAATCCAAAGCCCTGCAGGCCGCTTTAGCCCAAATTGAAAAGCAATTTGGCAAAGGCACCATCATGCGTTTGGGCGAAGGCGAGGCGATTGAAGAGATCCAAGTGGTGTCTACCGGCTCATTAGGTTTGGATGTAGCTTTGGGCGTAGGTGGCCTGCCGCGCGGCCGCGTGATTGAGATTTACGGCCCAGAGAGCTCAGGCAAAACCACCCTCACACTGCAAGTGATTGCCGAGATGCAAAAACTGTCTGGCACCTGCGCGTTTGTGGACGCAGAGCACGCCCTGGACATTCAGTACGCACAAAACCTGGGCGTCAACCTGCAAGACCTGCTGATCAGCCAGCCCGACACTGGCGAACAAGCGCTAGAAATTGTCGACAGCTTGGTGCGCAGCGGCGCGGTCGATTTGATTGTGGTGGACTCGGTAGCAGCGTTGACCCCCAAGGCCGAGCTAGAAGGCGAAATGGGTGACAGCTTGCCCGGCCTGCAAGCGCGCTTGATGAGCCAAGCCCTGCGTAAGCTGACAGCGCACATCAAAAAGTCCAACTGCATGGTGATTTTTATCAACCAAATTCGCATGAAAATTGGCGTGATGTTTGGCAGCCCCGAGACCACTACGGGCGGTAACGCACTGAAGTTCTATGCTTCGGTACGCCTGGACATTCGCCGCACCGGTACGATTAAAAAGGGCGAAGAGGCCATTGGTAACGAAACCCGCGTGAAGATTGTCAAAAACAAAGTCGCCCCGCCGTTTAAAACCGCTGAGTTTGATATTTTGTTTGGTGAAGGTATTAGCCGCCACGGCGAAATCATCGACATGGGAGTAGTAGCCAAGGTGATTGAAAAATCTGGCGCTTGGTACGCCTACAAAGGCGAGAAGATTGGCCAAGGCCGCGACAACTCACGCGAGTTTTTGCGCGAGAACCCAGCGCTGGCTATTGAGATTGAAAACAAGGTGCGCGAGAGCTTAGGCATTCCGTTGATCGCTGCTGACGGCACAAATGCATAAAGACCTGCTCCAAACTGCTTAAAACAGTATTTTGGTAAGCAAATATGCCAGTAGTCCAAGTATTCATTACTTCTATAGCTATGAAATTAATAGCAAATAGCTTGTCATGTACGCACCCGCAGCCACGCTCAGTTTAAAGGGCCGTGCGCTGCGGGCACTGGCTGGGCGTGAGCATTCACGCGCTGAGCTGCAGCGCAAGCTAGCCAGCTTTGAGGCCGAGCCCGGCGAGCTGGCCAAGGTGCTGGACGAGCTGTGCGCCAAAGACTTTATCAACGAGCAGCGCGTAGCTGATTCATTAGCCTACCGCCGTGGTGCCAAGCTGGGCACTGCGCGCGTGGTGCAAGAGCTCAAAGCCAAAGGCGTAGAGCACAGCGCCGTGCTTGAAGCCACAGCAGTGCTAAAGTTAACCGAGCTGGCGCGTGCACGCGAAGTGTGGCGCAAAAAGTTTGGCGCGCCTGCGGGCGATGCTGCAGGGCGCATGAAGCAAATGCGCTTTTTAGCCAGCCGGGGCTTTGCACCCGATGTAATTGGCAAAGCCGTGGCGGGTGCGGATGAGATGGACTTTGAGCATCCCGCTGACTGATGCAGATCAGTCGCTGTGCAACGAGATGCATGAAAGTGTGTGAAACGGGCTGTTCAATACAGCAACCCCAAAGCCTGCAATTAGCTATTGGCGCGTTTTTTTAGCCAGCGCATGAGCACCCGCACCACAGGCAGCTTTTCATACAGCTCTTGGGCAGCATCCCAATAGTCGCGGTGGTAGCTGATGCGGCCATCGGCTGCAAAGCGCAGATGCGATGTGCCGCGCACGGTTTGCTCGGTGGTGGTGTCAAAGCGTTTGAAGCGGAATTTAAAGTCCCACACTAAAAAGCATTGCGTGCCTTGCACTACACGGTCAATCACCACAAAGTGCGGATTGTCTAGCGCAACATACATGTGGCTAAAGATACGCTGCACGTGTTGCAAGCCCTGCACTTCGTTGAACGGGTCTTTAAAGTAGGCGTCAACGGTGTAGTAGTTGCCCATCTGCGCAACAGACCCTGGATGCAAAGACTCAAAAAACGCGGTCACTTTGTTCACTGAAGCTTGTACATCAAACGTAGTTTGCGCAGACTGCATGCTACTAGGGATATCAGAGGTGGTCATGGCTTGCAACTACGAACCTACAAACCTGTAAATCTGCGCGTGGCTTTAAAGTACCAGCTGTAAGGCACGATGCGCAGCAGTTTCATCCAACGTGTGAAGCGTTTAGGAAAATGGATTTCAAATTTCCCACGCTCCCAGCCCGCTACTATATCTATAGCTGCTTGCGCAGGCGATATAAGTGCCGGCATGGTAAATGTGTTCTGTGCCGTGAGTGTTGTTTGGACAAAACCTGGGTTGATCAAGCTGATGCCAATACCGCCATCATGCAAGTCAATGTACAAAGTTTCAGCCAGGTTAATCAAGGCGGCTTTGGTAGGGCCGTAAGCCAATGACTTTGGCAAGCCGCGAAAGCCCGCCACGCTGGATATCAAACTGATATGCCCATTACCTGCTGCCAACATGCTGGGCAGCACCGCAGCAATGCTGTAGACCGCGCCGATATAGTTCACCTGCATATGGTGGGCAATGTCGGTGGTTTTCATGTCTTGCGCACGCACCGCGCTGTAGGTGCCTGCGCAGTACATCACCAAGTCAAGTGGCCCAGCAGCTAACAATTGCGCAGCTGCAGCTTTCACGGCGTCTTCGTTGGTGGCATCGAGCGCAATAGTCTGCAGGCCTTTGCATTGCGCCGCCAAAGTGTTTAAGGTTTCCACACTGCGTGCAGACACAATCACCTTAGCCCCTTTGCTGTGCAAAAGCTCGGCCGTAGCACGGCCAATGCCCGTGGACGCACCGATCAGCCACACGCGGCGGCTTGGCCAATCGGTCATAGTGGGGTTTAAGCTCATACGTGATCGATTTCAAATATTGTTATGTAGTGTTGTCATCAGCGTTTTTTAAAGTTCACGACCAGTTCGCCTAATGTAAAACCAAACTTGCTCATGGTGGCTTTGTTAATCACCACTTTATCGTCCATCTGGTACATCCAATCGTCAAACTGTACTTCGTAGACTTTATTGTCCACTGGCAAATTTAAGGTGTAGCCCCAGCGAAAGGCGTTGCCCATTTGCTGGCCATTGCCAATGCCCACCACATCGTCAGCACGGCCTTCGTATTTGCCATCGGCCAACTTGGTCATGCGCCAAATACGTTTTTGCTTGGTGCCATCGCTGTAGACAAAGTCTTCGTCCAAAATGCCTTGATCACCGTTCCAACTGCAATTCATCGTCACGACAAATCGTTTCACCACCTTACCGCTGCGGTCGGTAAAGATACCCCAGCCATCCACCATGCCGGTGAAATAGGTTTTCAAATCAAACACCGGTTTTTCTTGCGCGTAGTCGGTGATTTGAGGCGCCGTGCTGCAGCCGGTTAACAAGCCACTGGCAGAGGCAACAGCAAACGATGAGGAGAGTAAAAGTGTACGGCGTTGCATGATGGAGTCCTTTATGAACGGTGAACTTAGGTAAATTGGTGCTTGGGTGCGCACACCCTTAGCGCCGCAAAAGCGATCAGTTTTAAAACGCAAGGCAGCACGCAATAAGCGATGACCAATGCCTCAAGCGCCTGCGGTTCGCGCGAACCTGGCGTGTAGCCAAAATAGCCCAGTGCGGGCAGTGCCAAGCCAGCGGCCAAGGCTAAATTAAGTTTGGTAGCAAAGTTCCACCAGCCAAAGTAGGCGCCCTCGGCGCGGGCGTTGTCGCCATTGTGGGCAATCACGCCTGCTAGCAATGCAGGCGGCACGGTCAGGTCAGCGCCCAGTGCCACGCCCGACAGCGCGCACACCACCATAAACGCAGCCACAGCGCCAGGCCCCAGAGTGGCAGCCCACACAAACACCGCCACAGCCAACAACATGCCCGCTAACCACACACGCCATAAGCCCCAGCGCGCAATGCAGCGCAACCACAGCGGTATCGACAAAGCCGCCGTTAAAAAATACGCTGTTAAAAACAAACCCTCTAGCTGTTTGGGCGCTTGCAACAGGTCTTGGATGAAAAACAATACTAAGGTGGCGGGTATGGCGCTGGCAATACCGTTAACAATAAATACCGCCAGCAGCGCTACAAAACTGGGCCGCTGCAGTGGCAGCCATACAGACGTTGGAGCTT
This sequence comes from Polaromonas sp., assembly GCA_043747295.1. Lineage (GTDB taxonomy): Bacteria > Pseudomonadota > Gammaproteobacteria > Burkholderiales > Burkholderiaceae_C > JAAFIP01. Next base: position 9,149 of record JAYTPK010000046.1, read on the forward strand.
CTTTTGTCAGAGCACCAGACTGGCCTGCCGCGTTGGTAGCCGCGCCTGCTGGCCGCGGTGCGTGCCACCAAGCCCACAAACCCGCCGCCAGCACGCCCGTAAATACGCCAGTGGTGGCGCCTAAGCCTGCAACGACTGGAAGGACCGAGGCCAACAACACTCCGAATAAAGCCAAGCCCTCGCGCCACGCCACAATGCGGCTGCGCATCACCGCGTCTCCCCCCAAGCGCGCGCCCCAGCTTTGGTGCGCCACACTGATAAAACTGTAGGCGGTGTAAGTGACTACCAAGGCGGCCAGCGCCCAAACAATCAAGGCATCACCGCGCACCGGTGGGAAAAATAATGCCGCAAAGCCCAACGCGAGCGCTAGCGCAATCAGCGCCGACCATCGCAGCACACGGGCAGCGCTGCGGGCAAACAATGTGTCACACCAGCGCCCCAAAGCGGGGTCAATCAGCGCATCCAATAAACGTGCACCTAAAAGCAAAGCACCCAAGGTGGCCAATGGCACACCAAACTCGCGCGCGTAGTGGTTAGGCAAAATAACGTACAAAGGAAGCGCCACGAAGGCTAAAGGAAGCCCCAATAAACCGTAGCTTAAGCCTTGGCGAGCGCCCCAGGCAGTGGTCATGGCTGCGAGCTGCTCAGGCCCAACAGCTCACGGCGCATTTGCGGCTCGCTAGACTGTGGGCTGAGCCAGATACCAAAAAACAAGCGTGCAAATTCTGTATCTTTAATTTCGCCAACGGGCTTGCCATTGAATTTAAACACTGCGCCCACGCCGGGGCTGTGGATGCCCACTAAACGGTCGCCTTTGGCAATGTCCGGGAAAATTTTACGCATCTGTGCTAGCCACTGCGCGGCCTGCGCTTCGGTCATGCTGCCCAGCTTGCGCATCTCTTGGATCGAACGCTCGGCAACAGCATTGTTGTCAAATTTTCGCAGATAGTTAATCTCTAGTGCGAAAGGGCTGTTGGTGTAGGCCTGCGCTTCAAAGCTGGGCTGCGCCCACAGCCTGGCATCATAGATTTGAAAACCAAAAACCCGCAGCCTAGTGGCACCCACGCTGCGCGCGTCGCCGATGGTCTCGCTGATCTCTGCGGGCCGTGCGACAGTGTTTTGGTTTGCCATCACGTTGCCAGCAGCTAGTAGCCACGCCGTTGCAATACAAACCGTAACGCAGCGGCTGACAATGGAGTGACAAATACTAAGTTGCATGGCAAGTCCTTAAGGTTTGAGCAGCGTGTACTGCACCACGTCGATATTGCTTTCCAAAAATGCTGCCTCGCAGTAGGCTAGGTAAAACTCCCAGATGCGCACAAAACGCTCATCAAAACCATTGCCTAACACTTGGGCTTGCTGGGCCATGAAATCTAAACGCCAGCGCTTCAGCGTCTCAGCGTAGTCTTGGCCAAAGGCAAATTCATCCACCACTTGCAAGCCAGCAGCTTGCGCCTGCTTGCGAAACTCAGCCGGGCAAGGCAAGCAGCCACCGGGGAAGATATATTGTTGAATAAAGTCGGTAGAGCCTACATAGCGCGCAAACAAAGCATCATCAATCACAATTGACTGGATGCAGGCGCGACCACCGCTTTTAAGCAAACGTGCAACGCTTTGAAAATAGGTAGGCCAATAGGCTTGGCCTACCGCCTCTAGCATTTCTATCGAGCAAATAGCATCAAACGGCGCGTCTTGAATATCACGGTAGTCTTGCAAGCGCAGGTCAGCTTGCGCATCTTTGCATAAGCTGACCATGCGTTTTTGCGCCCACGCTAGTTGCTCGGTAGACAACGTGACGCCGGTCACATGGGCGTCAAACTCTACCGCTGCCTTTTCAGCTAACGCACCCCAACCACAGCCAATCTCCAGCACGCGGTCACCCGGGCGCACGTTGGCCATGCGCAATGCGCGGCGTACTTTGGCATGCTGCGCCGTCACCATGTCTTTGGACGTGTCGCCTTCAAACCAAGCCGATGAATAATTCATCGTGCTGTCCAGCCACAGTTGGTAAAACTGGTTGCCTAAATCGTAATGCGCATGGATATTTTTTTGGCTATTGGTTTTCGTGTTGCGATTAAGCAAGTGCTTCACGCGGTACACCAAGCGGCCCAACCAAGTGCCGTAAATAATGTCTTCGACTTCGCGGCGGTTAGCCACGAACACGCGTAACAGGTCAGCCAAATGTGGGGTGGTCCAGTGGCCTGCAATATAGCTTTCGGCAAAACCAATGTCACCTGACTTTAGCGCAGCCGAGCATACTGACCAATCGTGGATGTGCAATGTGCCATTCAATTGGCCAACAGCGTCAGCTGCGCCAAAACGCTGCATGCTGCCATCTGGAAACTGCACTGTAAGGATGCCATGCTTAAGATTTTGCAACAGCTTTAAGCAAGTGCGCGCAGCGGCTGGCGCGTTGCCAGGTACAGCAAATGCGGTGGACGTGTTGGTAGTTGTGGTGCTGTTCGGTGGCATCGTGGTAGGTGTAAAACTAATGTTGTTATTCATCTCGTCACCAGCGTTGTGGGAGGAGTGGGTTTTTTATGAAATGGCACGCGGCGCAGCCATAAACGCACGGCTTGCCAATGGATGCGCGCAATCACGGCCAATGTCATAGCGCCGTAGCTGACCAATGCATGCCGCTGCGACTGCGCAGTCAAAGGCTCTAATGCACCGCTGACGCTGGTGTTGATCAGTGCACCTTCGGCATCATCGTAGTCAATACGCGCCACAGTTTTATCGCGCTGTGCATTGGTCATAAAACGAAAGCGGTAGTTGCCTTGTACATCGCAAAAAGGCGACACATGAAACACTTTGGCTGCGGTCTGCTCTCGTCCAAATGCAGGGCGATCTAACAAATACAGGTGCCGCTCACCAAAGGTGTTGTTAACCTCTACAACGATGGCGCGCAAGGTATTGTCAGCCGCGTGGCAATACCAAAAGCTCACTGGCTTAAAGGTGTAGCCCAGCACGCGTGGGTAGCAGTGCAACCAAACCTCACCACTAGCATCGTTGATGCCTTCGCTGCGCAATAACTCGTCAATCCAGCCCAATGCGCCGCCGTCTTGTGCGTCAGCACTGCAGCCGTCACCGTGGTCTTTGTCAAAAAAGCTCAGCCAGTCAGGGCGGTTGCGTGCCAGTGCAGCGCAGGGCGTGTGCGCTAGCGTGCGCAGTGGTAACATAAAAAAGTAGGTAGGATAAGCAAAAGCATTGCTCACTGGGCGCAACCGGGTGTGGCGCACTTGGCCAAAACCTATCATCGCTTGGTTCACGCAGCGACTCCTTGCGCACTGTAGCTGGGATGCTCTAGCTGCAAAGATTTCAGGATATTGCGCGCTACCGCCAAGCCTGACTTTAAGCCGTCTTCATGGAAGCCATAGCCCGTCCATGCGCCACAAAAATAAGTGTTGCGTTGGCCTTGCAGCTCATCCATACGTTTTTGCGCTGCAATGGCCGCACTGTCAAACACGGGGTGTGCATAGTGGTATTCGCCCATGATGCAATCACGCGCTATGGGCTGCAGCGGATTCAAGCTCACCACCACAGGTTGGTCAAACGGAATGGGCTGCAGTTTGTTGATTAAATAATGCAAGCAAACGCGCGCGCTTTCTTGCGTCTTGTCACCGCGCACATAGTTCCATGCAGCCCAGGTGCTGCGCTGTGAGGGCAGCACGCTGGCATCGGTGTGCAGCACCACATGGTTATCTTGCGTGCGCATGGCACCCAAAATAGTTTGCTCGTTGCTGCTGGCATCGCGCAGCAGGGCCAATGCTTGCGGTGCGTGGGTAGCAATGACTACTTTATCAAAGCGTTCAACGCGGCCTTGCGTGATGACGCGCACGCCATCGGCATCGCGCTCTATCAACTCAACAGGGCAGTTCAACCGTTTATCGGCAATATGCTCAATAATTTTGTCTACATAGTGGCGCGCACCGCCCGCCACGGTAAACCACTGCGGACGGTTGGTGACCTGTATCAGACCATGGTTGTGGCAAAAACGAATCATGGTGGCCACCGGGAACTGCAGCATTTGGTCTGTAGGGCAACTCCAAATGCAGCCCAGCATCGGCAGCAAGTACCAGTTGCAAAACGCATCGCCAAAACGTTGCTCCGTTAAAAATGCCTGCAGCGGCTGCGCCATCTGCGCTTCGCTGCCACTGCTTGCAATGCGTGTGCATATACGATTAAAGCGCAGCATGTCCCACAGCATGCCTAAAAACTTAGGGCTGACCAAATTACTGCGCTGTGCAAATACGCTGGACAAACTGGTGCCACTCCACTCTAGTGTGCGGCCCTTCAAAGCCCCAGGTACTTGCACTGAAAATGACATTTCTGAGGGCACGGTGCGCACACCCAGCTGGTCAAACAGGGCAATGAGGTTGGGATAAGTGCGTTCGTTGTACACCAAAAACCCGGTATCAATACCATGGGTGACGGGGCCTTGTGGTGTGGGCAAGGTGATGTCTACAGTATGCGTGTGGCCGCCAAAATAATCGCCGGCCTCCATGAGCGTGACCTGTGCGTGCCCCACCAAGCTGTGGGCAATGGACAGGCCCGAAATGCCAGAGCCGACAATGGCCACTTTGGGCTGGTGTGTCATAGCATTCAAGCGGTATAGAAAATTGCTGCGAAGCGCCCCGAAGCGAATAATGGAGGGAGGGAGGAGGAGAAGCGCTTCAAGATTACAACCGAGCTAACAGCTCTCGAACGGCTTCGCAGCAAGAAAAACTTTATTGAACCCAGCCCAACATCCTCACCAAGGACAAGCCTTGTGGTGAAGTTGCTGTGTATAAAACGCCGGGTGTGCACAAATAGATTCCGAATAAAACTTATTAGTTGTATTGTGACTAAATGGTATAAAAAAGCAAGCCCAGTTTATTCAACCATTTGACGAGCATGGTCAAATAACATGAATCTAGGTGCTGCCGTGACACGAGTGCGCTGCACCATTTGAGGTCATTTACTACGATGTACAAAGCCCCTTATGCTGGTGAAGCTTCTTGGATGGGGCAAACTTTTGAACTAAATGCTGGTGCAATTATGCATGATGCATAGTTTTTGTCTAAGACACACCAATGTAATTTAATTAGGGCAAACCCGTTCAACAACCTGCTAACGAGGTAACCCACAAACAATGCAATCCGCAATAATCAGGGCTTGGTAGGGCAAACTGACGGCACTGTGCAGTACTGTAGTAGCCCATGCATAGCCAAATATCGTGTTCACCATGGAGTTTGTAGTACCGTGAATGACAGGGCCGCAGTTAGCCCGATAACCGTGTCCATTGCTGCAGTAGAGCGGGACACTGGCTTGTCGAAAGACACACTTCGCGTGTGGGAGCGTCGCTATGGGTTTCCTGCCCCGCAGCGCGATGCCTTTAAAGAGCGCGCTTACCCGCTAGAACAGGTTGAAAAGCTGCGTGTTATCAAGCGGCTTTTAGATTCAGGTCACCGGCCTGGCCGCATTGTGGCCATGGACATTGACAGCCTGCAAACCTTAGGCGATGCATTGTCTTCAGCGCCACAACCTATTGCGGCCACAGAGTCAACTGACTTGCGCATTTATATTGATCTGATCAAAGCCCACGACGCAGACGGCCTGCGCCGCGCACTGACCCAGGCAAATATGCGCTTGGGCGTGGCTGCGCTGGTGTGCGATGTGGTGGCACCGCTGAATGTGATGGTGGGCGATGCCTGGATGCGAGGCCAGCTAGAAGTGTTTGAAGAGCACATGTATACCGAGTGCGTCCATGCTGTGCTGCACCAGGTTTTGCAACAAGCTGCGCAAACTGCTGCGACTGCCCGTCCACGCGTGCTGTTGACCACATTTCCACAAGAGCCGCATGGTTTGGGCCTGTTAATGGCCCAAGTGATGCTGAGCCTAGAAGGCTGCAAATGTGTGTCGCTGGGCACGCAAACTCCGATTTGGGACATTGTGCTAGCTGCCACAGCGCACCGCTGTGATGTGGTGGCGCTGAGCTTTACCGCCAGCCAGAGCCCAAATTACGTGGTCAACGGACTAGAGGAATTGCGCCAGAAGCTACCGCGCTCAGTGGCGATCTGGGTGGGCGGCAGCAGTTCTGTGCTGCTGCGCAAAACTATTGAAGGTGTTACACCCATAACAAATTTAGCGGCCTTAGGGCAATTTGTCAGCGCCTGGCGCAACCAGCGCGGTTAATGTGGGTAAGCTAGGCGCTTGGTGTGGGTAAGCTAGATGTTTGGTGTGGGTAAGCTAGGCGCTTGGTATGGGCCTAGCTAGACGCATGGGCGCATGCCTGCTACCAAAAAGGTTTTTCAGCTCTGTCGTACGGCGGTCATTGAACCTGCTTAAAATCAAACCACTTAACCTCTATAGATAACTAGACCACAAAGGTTTTTATGCTCTATCCCGAATTATTCAAACAACTTGAGTCCGTCCGATGGGACATGGAAAAAGATATTCCGTGGGCACAGTTTGATGGCGCACAGCTTACCGACGAGCAAGCGCAAACTATCAAGATGAACGCCATTACCGAATGGAGTGCGCTGCCCGCAACTGAGATGTTTTTGCGCGACAACAAAGAAGACTCTGATTTTTCGGCCTTCATGTCGATCTGGTTTTTTGAAGAACAAAAACATTCGCTGGTGTTGATGGAATACCTGCGCCGCTTTCGCCCTGACCTGGCCCCTACTGAGAAAGAACTGCACGAAGTACGCTTTGAGTTTGAGCCTGCGCCTGCACTAGAAACCTTGATGCTGCATTTTTGCGGCGAGATACGTTTGAACCACTGGTACCGCCGCGCTAGCGAGTGGCACACCGAGCCGGTGATTAAAAACATCTACACCAAGCTGAGCCAAGACGAAGCCCGCCACGGCGGCGCTTACCTGCGCTACATGAAGCGTGCCATTGGCACCTTTGGCCTGGAAGCCAAATCATCGTTTACCAAAGTGGGTGTGCTCATGGCCAGTGCGCGCCGCACAGCCCAAGCGCTGCACCCCACCAATTTGCATGTCAACAAAGCATTGTTTCCGCGCGACACCATCCAAAGCCGCCTGCCTAACCCCGAATGGCTGGAGCACTGGCTTGACACGCAGATCAAGTTTGATGCGGTATGGGAGAACAAAGTGGTAGAGCGCATATTGCACAACATGAGCTTGCTGATGGAGCGCAGCTTTGAAAGCGTGCAAGAGCTCAACCGCTTTCGCAAAGAGCTGTCTAAAGAAATTGCAGCCAAAGCAGAAGGCTTGATCTTGCTGCCGGGCGACAGCCCACGCGCGGCTTAAGCTAGCTAAGGTAGTGCTGATTGAGCGAGCCTAGTTTTATCGCAAAGATAGCGCCACGTGCGCAGGCCCCCCAGCGCATGGCCGCATTACCCGGCCCCGTGGTGTTTACCAATGGCGTGTTTGACGTGCTGCACCGGGGCCACGCTAGTTACCTGGCCGCAGCGCGCGCACTGGGTGGCTCGCTGGTCGTGGCGCTCAACACCGACGCATCAGCCCGCCGCTTAGGCAAAGGCCCCGATCGCCCGCTCAATAACGAGCAAGACCGCGCTGCACTGATTGCTGCACTAGAGTCAGTCAGCTTAGTCACTTGGTTTGACGAAGACACGCCGCTAGAAATCATTGACGACATGCGCCCCCACATTTTGGTCAAGGGCGGCGACTACGATATGAAGCTTTTGAAAGAGGCTACTTTGGTAGAAAGCTACGGCGGCCAAGCGTTTGCACTGAGCTTTGTGGACGGTTACTCGACCAGTGCATTGGTCACCAAAATACGCGCCGGGGCTTGACCTTAAGCGACTGCACAGCACCTTACTGCTGCATGTCAGTTAAAAAGCCGCCTCTAAAGGCTTTTAACAATCAAATATGCTTGTAGTCCAAGTATTTATTACATAGTTTGCTACTATTTTAATAGTACTAGTGTGTATGGCAAGCATTACGCACTCAAACGCTTTACGCCCGCCAGCTCGCAGGCGTACACCGCGTTGCGCAGCGCGGCAATGGCTTCGTAACGTGTAAAACTGCGTCGCCATGCCAGCACCACGCGGCGTGTGGGAGGGTCGCCTTCAAAAGGTATGTAGCGCACATATCCAGTGTCATCATCATGCTGCGCATCAGCTTTTGCCGCTGAAGACGAGTGTTTTTTAGTGGTCTTGGCTGGCTTGGCCAAGGCCATCGCTTTAGTGGCCTTCATGGATGCAGCCAACTCAGCGCGTGGTATCGACAGCAGTGGCACCACCGTCACGCCCATGCCCGCTGCCACCATGTGTTTGATGGTCTCTAGTGACGAGCCCTCAAAGCTTTTGCGAATGCCCTCCGCGTTACTGGCGAAGCGCGCAAACTCGGGGCACACCTCTAGCACGTGGTCTCTAAAGCAGTGGCCGTTGCCCAGCA
>JAYTPK010000047.1:0-1565 GCA_043747295.1 Polaromonas sp.
CTTCAGCTGCGGCACGGTGTCGCGCGGGCTGTCGTACATGTCAATAATGTCTTTGGCCTCGGTCAGCGACAGGCCCAGCCGCTTGGCGCGCAGCGTGAGCTTCAGGCGCGTGCGGTCGCGGGCGGTGTACACGCGGTTGCGCCCAGCGGGGCCGCTGCGCTCGGGCGACAACAGGCCCATGTCTTCGTAAAAGCGCATGGCGCGCGTGGTCAAATCGAACTCACGTGCCAAATCGCTGATGCTGTAGGTGGTGCCCATAATATTTGTTGTGCAAAAAGTGCAGGTGTGAATTTTTACAAGTTCTGTGGCAAGTTCAGGTTAAAAACCCAAGTGACAGCGCCCATGGGCACAGCGCCCTACAATGCATTTTAGATTGACGTTTACGTAAACGTAAACGTCGATTAACCCAATTATGTACGAAAAGCACAGCCCCCAGTCAAACCCATGAACTCTCTTGAACACGAACTTACTTACCCGCTGGGTGATGCCTTGCCCGACGGGGGCGGCACGCTAGAAGTGGTCGCTGGTGTTAAGTGGATTCGCACGGGTCTGCCGTTTGCGTTGAACCACATTAACCTGTGGCTCCTGCGCGATAAGATTGACGGCAAAGAGGGCTGGACGGTGGTGGACTGCTGCATCGACAGGCCCGAGAGCCGCGCACAATGGCAGCAGATTTTTGACACCCAACTGCAAGGACTGCCCGTCTTGCGGGTCATTTGCACCCATATGCACCCCGACCATATTGGTCTGGCGCACTGGATTTGCGAAAAATGGAATGCGCCGCTGTGGATCAGTGCTACGGACTACAACGTGGCGCGCAATCTGAGTAACGCCTCCTCCAGCTACAACACCGCCCGGGGCGGCCAATCAGCCGCTGATTTTTATGCATCGCATGGGCTGGTTGACCCCGAATCAGTGGCCAAGATCAAAGCCCGCACAGGCTACTACCCCAGCCTGGTGCCCGATGTGCCGCACAGCTACCACCGCATCATGGACCATGACACCGTTCACATAGGTGGTAAAGCATGGCGTTGTATCAGCGGCTACGGCCATGCCCCCGAGCATATTGCGCTGTATTGTCAAGACATCAACACTTTAATCAGCGGCGACATGGTGCTGCCGCGCATATCGACTAACGTGAGCGTGTTTGACCTGGAGCCAAAGGGCGACCCGCTCAAACTGTTCTTAACTTCAATTACAAGGTATTTAGATCTGCCCGCAGACACGCTCGTACTGCCATCCCACGGCAAACCTTTCACTGGCATGCACCAACGCATCGCGCAACTGCAAACGCACCACGCCGACCGACTGGCCGAAGTGATGCAAGCCTGCGCTGACAAACCCACCAGCGGCGCCGACATCGTGCCCATCATGTTCAAGCGCGAACTGGATTTGCACCAAATGATTTTTGCCATGGGCGAAGCAGTGGCGCACCTGCATATGCTGTGGTACGAAGGCAAGTTGGTACGCCAGTTGTGTCATGACGGGATATACCGGTTTAATGAAAAACCGGTGCTTTAAGCGTACTATTTTCGAGATGGTTTTAATGCTTTGAAGCCGTAAAT
>JAYTPK010000048.1:0-7081 GCA_043747295.1 Polaromonas sp.
ACAAACCGCTACCCAACGCCAGCTTCAAAAGCAAGGCCACTGAGGATGCAGCCCTGAAGGTGTGCCTCAGTTTTGACATGCCTGCAGACCATATTCCGAGTAGAGAGCGCACTTTGTTTAAATTTGCGCAGTTTCTTAGCAAAGATAAATTACCCACTGCCACCCTCTGTTACGTTTGGGCAAACACCGAAGATGTAGGATCAATACACACTAGCCCTACCACTGCACGTGTGCGATATATGGTGCTCAATAACAGCACCAACACAGCAAAATCATGGCAAACACACACACGCAACATCAGCACAGACTTTATCAAAGTTTTTGGGGCAGAATCAGCCACCATACCATCGATTACTGCTATCATTGTTGGAGCAGATTCTGATAACACCCAAGGCAACAGCCTAGGGTATATTGCAGATATTGTGGTACAGCCTTGAGCATCAAAAAACTTGTTTTAGTAGGCGTAAGTCCTGCGCATCTTCATGTGCTCACAGCTTTTAAAGCTGTGCAGCGCTCTGACACCGATGTGTATTTGGTATCCGCTTTTGACCATGTCGTTCATACACCCATGCTAGCGGGCTGGGTGGCAGGCCATTACAGCGCTGAGCAATGCACTGTGAACCTAAACACCCTTCTTTCTGGTAGCCACATCAAGCACCACATTGCCAGCAGTTTTCAGCTTCACGCTGCCCACAGGCAAATCCAGCTCAACACAGGCACCGTCTTGCCATATGACGTGGTAAGTGTTGACACCCGCCCTGTTATCGACCGAGAAGCGTTAAATACGATGATTCCTGGCGCTGCAGACCATGCAGTGTTTACACAACCTAGCGAAGCTTTTGGCAAGTTGTGGCCACAAATTTTGCAGCATGTGGGTCAGCAAGCTTTACGCTTGAGTGTGATTGGCGCAGGCTCGGCTGGCGTGGAACTAGCCTTGGCTCTGCAACACCGTCTGCCCGCTTGCCGGGTCACATTGATTGCAGGGCCAGCTATGCCAGCAGCCAGCCACCCCCAGGCCGTACAAAAAAGCGTGATGGCACAACTAAAGCGACATAACATCACGGTGTTACACGACAGATGCAGCGCTATTGATGCGCAATGTATTGTGCTAGCCTCTGGTGCCAGCTTAGTTTGCGACATACCCTTCTTAGCGATAGGTGGTCACCCCCCTAATTGGATTGCAGGCAGTGGCCTAGTAATAGACCAAAATAGCTATCCACAAGTGAACCATTTTCGTCAATCCGTATCACATACAGCTGTATTTACCAACACTGATAGCGGCAACTCGGCTGCGGGTCCGGCGTTAGATACGAATTTACGCTTAGCGCTTGATGCTCTAGTGCCCAAAGCTGTTCCTAAGCGCCTTGGTGCTTTGAATCTAATCAGCTACGGCAAGCGTAATGCTATTGCCAGTTGGGGTACTATATGTTTTCAGGGTAACTTAGCTTGGCGGCTCAAAGATGTAATAGATCGACGCTGGATTCGACCATACCAAATATGACCGGTAAAACCCTCTTACTTTTTAACTACGACTGGGATGCAGAAGGTTTCGCCCGTTTAGCGCGCGAAACGGCTGCACGTTTTGACAGCCGCGGTTTCGACTTGTTCTCATTTCCTAGCAATGCGCATTTGGTGCTGTTTGATATGGACCGCATGGTGGCCAAGCTTGCCAGCCAAGCCAAAAGCTACGGCTGGACAGCCGTAGCATCGCAGCATGAACAGTTTGGTGCACTTACCGCAGCTCTGCTGGCACAAAAGATGGGTTGGCCCGGCACAGCGCCCGCTGCCGTAGTGGCATGCCAGCACAAGTTGTATGCCCGTGAGGTATTGCAAAAAGTTTGCCCCGAGGCCAATGCAAGTTTTCAGCGCTTGGCATGCGACTATGGCGACCCTGTGCCCGAGGAGCTGCAATTTCCAGCTTTCGTGAAACCTATCAAAGCAGCTTTTTCTGTACTTGCCAAAGTCGTTCGCTCACATGACGATTTGCAGCACTTCACACGCTTTGGTGCCTACGAGCTGTGGGTGATCAAACGCTTAGTTGAGCCGTTTGAACGCATTGCCAAACGCTTGCTGCCACATGCCAGTACAGCGCACAGCATGATGCTAGAGACCCCCGTACATGCCGCGCAATACAGCCTAGACGGCATCGCCTATGGCGGCAGCATTAAGCCTTTAGGTGTTGTTGACTCTGTGATGTACCCTGGTACTCAAGCGTTTATGCGGTTTGACTACCCCAGCAAGCTGAGCGCTGCTGTCCAGGCCAGGGCTGTACAAGTAGCTACTAAATTTTTGAGCGCCGTGGGTTTTGACTATGGCATGTTCAATATGGAGTTTTTCTACGACGCGGCAACCGATAAACTGACCGTGATCGAATTTAACCCTCGCATGGCCTCGCAGTTTGCAGATTTGTACCGTCGCGTAGACGGTATTGATTTGTATGCCATGGCGCTGGCGCTGGCCCACGGCCAAAACCCTTGGAACGTGTTACGCACAGTACCCACTGCCAACATTGCCACCAGCGCGGTGTACCGTGTGTTTGATGGCAGCGCCGGGCACCTGATGCAAACTATTCCTCCTATGCCCAACGCCGCACAAATGGCTTCGCTAAAGCAAAAATTTCCAAACCACCTGCTACTGCAGTTTCCTAAGGCTGGGCACTCGCTGGCGCGCGACTTTAAATGGCTGGGCAGCTATCGCTACGGCATTTTGCATTTAGGCGGACGTGACGCGGATGACCTGCGTGCACAGGTAGATGCTGCCAGCGCCATAATGCAATGGCCCGTGCCTTATGCCGACAGCGTTGTACACGCAGGTACCCACGAAGCCTCAGCCCGTGCAGACCACGGTATCTCTTTAACCAATCCTTCACCCTCTTGGAAGCTATCAACATGACATCGCCAACTACTACCCAGCCGCTGGCTATTTTCAGTGCCAAAGCACTGCGCCTGTTAGCCGCAGTTGTCGCTTTTGGCGCTGTCACCACGCTCATGGGCTGCGCAGCTATCAACGCTCAAAATCCCAGTGGCGCGCTCAAGCCTGTTAACGCCCATGTGGTGGACGATGTAAGCGCAGTCATGCTCAAAGGCCACGACGTAGTGGCGTACTTTACCCAAGGCAAACATGCTATGGGCAGTGCACAAATCACCACCCAATACGAAGGCGTAACGTTTCGCTTTGCCAACGCTGAACACAAAGCCTTGTTTGACAAAGAGCCTACTAAATACATCCCACAGTACGGCGGCTATTGCGCCAACGGCATTGTGTACGGCATACCTTGGGGTGGCGACGCCGATACCTGGATGGTTCAAAACGGCAAGCTCTACATTTTTGGTGGCCAAGGTTCTAAAGACGGCTTTGAAGTCGATGTGCCTGCCAACATGGCTTTGGCTGAAAAGTATTGGGCCGAAGAAGTTAAAGGCAACAACAGTTTTATCCAGCGCACTAAGCGCCTGATGTTTAAAGTACCGCACTATAAAAGCGGTGACGATATTGCTAAACTGGTAGCTGCTAAAAAAGCCAAAGGATAAGTTGCCATGACCACTACCACTTTTACCCGCTTTGTGTTGGGCATTGCCCGTTCGTCCATCTTTCAGAACCTGGCCACGCTGGTGGCCGCAGGCGCTGTAGCCTGTTTGATGGGCTGCTCGGCCATGCAAGCGCAAAACCCCAGCGGCGCGCTCAAGCCGGTCAATGCCCATGTTGTTGATGGCGCTAGCCATGTCATGCTCAAAGGCCACGATGTGGTGGCCTACTTTACGCAAAACAAACATGCTATAGGCGATGCAAAATTTGCCAGTGTCTACGAAGGCGTGAACTTTCACTTTGCCAGTGCAGAGCATAAAGCCCTGTTCGATAAAGAACCCACCAAATACTTGCCGCAATACGGCGGCTACTGCGCCAACGGCATTGTGTATGGCATCCCTTGGGGTGGCGATGCCGACAGCTGGCGCATGATTGATGGCAAGCTGTACATCTTTGGCGGCGCAGGGTCTAGAGACGGATTTTTACTAGACGTACCCGCCAACATCGCGTTGGCTAATAAATACTGGAAAGAAGAAGTTGCTGGCAACAACAGCTTTTGGCAGCGCACCAAGCGTTTAACCTTCCGTGTGCCGCATTACAAGAGCGGTAAAGACTTGGCGGATTTGGTGGCGGCTAAGAAGGCTAAGGGCTAATTAGCATCGTATTTCCAATTTGCCAAAATGGTATTACAATGGTTTTATGAAAGCCATTTCCATCAAATTACCCGACCCGCTGTTCCACGACTTAGCACAACGCGCTAAAGTAAATGCCTCTAGCCAAAGCGAGATCATTCGCACAGCATTAGCAGCCTACTTGCACAGCGATGCGCAGCCCTCTGCTGCTTCTTGCGCTGACCGTGCCAGCCGTTGGATCGGCGTGATGCAAGGCCCTGCTGATCTGTCCACCAACGCCAAACACCTCAAAGGCTTTGGCGAATGAAAAGTCGTGTCATCGTAGACACTGGCCCTTTGGTTGCATTACTCAACAAAACTGATACCCACCATGCTTGGGTAGTGCAGCAGCTGCAAGACATTACGCCACCGATGATCACCTGCGAAGCCGTTTTGGCAGAGGCTACCTACCTCACACGCGCCGTGCCGGGTGCACGCGCTGCTTTGATTGAGATGCTGGGAGAAGGCTTTTTGACCATCGGTATGGCCCTGGCAGACCACCATAGTTCGATTCTGAAAATGGTGCAACGCTACACCGATGTGCCCATGTCATTGGCCGATGCCTGCCTGGTGCGCTTGGCAGAGATTTACCCGCAAAGCCCGGTGTTTACTTTGGACAGTGACTTTGGGGTGTATCGCAAGAATGGGCGGCAGGTGATTGAGGTGATAAGTCGCTAGGTTTTCCGTTTGAAATCTTGTTTTTTATGATTAGTGCTGTGCTCGCCTTGGTCACAAGATCAGGTCGATGGTGTACTCAGCGTAGCGGCATTAAGGAGGAGTAGGCGGCCCTAGGCCGCCACGGGGAACAGCCGCGCAGCTGAGTACACCGTTGACCTGATCCCGTACAAAACCAAAACAAACACGCTCAAGGTGAACACAATATCGTTTGCCACTAGGTTGTCAAACATAAACGACTCTAAAGCTTCCCGCCAACCAGCCGCAAAACCCGATCACAGCGCCCAGCCAATTCTTCATCATGCGTCACCATCACAAACGCGGTGCCGTGGTCTTTGGCCAGTTGTAGCATTTGCACATACACACCGTCGGCGGTAGTGCGGTCCAGGTTGCCAGTGGGTTCGTCGGCCAATACACATGCAGGGCGGGTGACCAATGCGCGGGCTATGGCCACACGCTGGCGTTCGCCGCCCGACAGCTCGCTGGGGCGGTGGTGCAGGCGGTGATCCAAACCTACTGATGCTAGCATTATCGTAGCTGTCTGAGCATATTCTGCCTGGACTACGCGGCGAATCTTCAGCGGCATGGCGACGTTGTCTAGCGCGGTGAACTCGGGAAGTAGGTGATGAAACTGATAAACGAAGCCTAGATGCTGGTTGCGCCAGCGGCCTTGCTCGGCAGCGCTCATGGCGGTGATGTCTTTGCCCATCAGCTGCACGCTGCCTGTAGTGGGTGCGTCTAGGCCGCCTAGCAAATGCAGCAGCGTGCTTTTACCGGAGCCGGATGCGCCTACGATGGCGACTGTTTCGCCTGCGTGAACTTGCAGGTCGATGCCTTGCAAAACGGTTACGTCCAAAGTGCCATCGTGAAAGCGTTTGGTCAGGCCATTTGCTTGCAGGATAACGTTGCTCTTTGATAGCTGTGACGATCTGCCCACGGCGCTGTTCATAACTTCACTCATAACGCAAAGCTTCTGCAGGGTTCACACGGCTGGCGCGCCAGCTGGGGTACAGCGTAGCAGCAAAGGCGAGGATGAGGGACAGCACAATGATGGGGGTGATATCAGCGCTTTGCGGCTCGCTGGGCATGCGGCTGATGAGGTAAATATCGCGCGGTAAAAAGCTGGTGCGCAGCACGCCTTCTATCCACGGCACGATCACGTCAATGTTAAACGCCACCAACAGGCCTAGCGCCAAGCCCACAAAGGTGCCGATGAAGCCCACCATAGCGCCCTGCACCACAAAAATACCCATGATGCTGCGCGGGCTGGCACCCAGCGTGCGCAAAATGGCGATGTCAGCACGCTTGTCTTGCACGGTCATCACCAGTGTGCTGACCAGGTTAAACGCTGCCACCGCGACGATCAGCGTCAAGATAATAAACATCATGCGTTTTTCTAGTTGCACAGCCGCAAACCAGGTGCGGTTTTGGCGTGTCCAGTCGCGCACCAGCAGGCCGTCAGTAAGCTGAACCGTCAATTGCTGGCCCACCTCGCGCGCTTGGTGCAGGTCTTTGATTTTCAGGCGCACACCGGTGGGGCCTTCGAGCCTGAAGACTTTGGCCGCATCGTCCATGTGCAGCAGTGCCAGGGCCGAGTCGTATTCAAAATGGCCTGAGTCAAACGTACCCACCAAGGTAAATTGTTTGAGGCGCGGAACCACGCCTGCGGGTGTCACCTGGCCGCTGGGTGCAATAAGCGTAACTTTGTCGCCCACGCGCACGCCCAGGCTGCGCGCCAGCTCGCCACCCAGCACCATGGCAAATTCTCCGGGTACCAGGCGTTTAAACGCTTCGTCTTTAAGGGCTTGGCCCAGCTCGGTCACTTGGGGTTCTAGCGCAGGGTCTATGCCGCGCACGATGGCACCTTTCATGTCTTCGCCTCTCGCCAATAGTGCCTGCGCTGCTACAAAAGGTGCAGCGCCAATCACGTCGGGGTTAGCACGCACTTCTTGCAGAGTCTTGGTCAAATTAGGCAAGGCAGCGCCGTTGGGTGCAAACACCTCAATGTGCGACACCACGCCCAGCATGCGGTCGCGCACTTCTTTTTGAAAGCCGTTCATCACGCTCAGCACAATAATGAGCGCGGCCACGCCCAGCGCGATGCCCAGCATGGACACGCCCGAGATAAAGCTGATAAATCCGTTGCGGCTGCTAGAACGCCCGGCACGGGTGTAACGCAGCCCCACTTCAAGTTCGTAAGGTAATTTCATAAT
>JAYTPK010000049.1:0-12856 GCA_043747295.1 Polaromonas sp.
CACCACCATGGCCGGGCGGTACACCGTCCATGCGCCTTTAAATTCTTTGCGCACAATTTTCTCGGACTCGTGCTTGGTGCGAAAGTACGGGTGCTCGTATTTTTCGGCTTCGTCAAACATGTCCTCGCGGAACACGCCTTCGTACAGGCCTGCAGCGGCAATGCTGGAGACGTGGTGAAAATGCCCCGCGTCAATGGCTTTAGCAAATTCCACTGTGTTACGCGTACCGTCGATGTTCACTGCCACTTGGCTTTCTTCGTCTGCGCTCAGGTCATACACCGCAGCCAAGTGGTGAAAGTGGTCAATTTTGCCTTTGAGTTTTTTCACATCATCGGCAGACACGCCCAGTTTTTTAGCGGTTAAATCGCCAAACACTGGCACAGCGCGTGCGGCGCCCGAAGCTCCACTCAAGCCCCAGTATTCACGCAAGCCCGCGACTTTT
This sequence comes from Polaromonas sp., assembly GCA_043747295.1. GTDB lineage: Bacteria > Pseudomonadota > Gammaproteobacteria > Burkholderiales > Burkholderiaceae_C > JAAFIP01. Next base: position 443 of record JAYTPK010000049.1, read on the forward strand.
TTCTCGCTTTCTTTGCGAATCAAAAAGTAAACCACCGAACCTTTGCGGTCGAGTAACTTTTTGACCAAGCGTTTACCAATAAAGCCGGTGGCTCCCGTGACGAAATACTGCATGTGGCGCTCCTTTGTAGTTAAATTAAATTCAGGGATAACCTGCCATTGTGCACAAAGCCGCACATAGAGCAATTGCACGTAAACCCCAGCGCAGCATAGAGCCTAACCCCTAGCGGTTTAGAATCGGGCACCTAAAATGGGCATGTTGGAAGGCGTACAGTTACGCTATGTCAAGAGGGCAACCAGCTCGGTTGACAGCCCAATAGTTTTACGGAGTACAACCATGGTCAAAAAAGTTAATAAATCATCGGCATCAGCCCCCAAATCTAGCGCCGACATGGCCCAAACGATTAAAGATTCTGCCCAGCAAATTTGGCAGGCTGGCCTGGGCTCATTCTCCAAAGCCCAAGGCGAAGGCAGCAAAATGTTTGAAACCTTGGTCAAAGAAGGCCTGTCTGTACAGCGCAAAACCCAAGCTGCTGCTGAAGAAAAAATCTCCGAAGCCACCAACAAAATGGCCGGTATGGCCAACGACCTGACCAGCAAAGCCACTAGCAAATGGGGCAAACTGGAAGACATTTTTGAAGAGCGCGTAGCCAAAGCGTTGAACAAGCTGGGCGTACCTTCGGCCAAAGACATTGACGCGCTGATCGCCCGTATTGATGAGCTGAACAAAGCGGTGGGCAAGATGGGTGCTAAGGCCCCAGCGACTGTAAAAACTACTGCTAAAAGCGCAGTCAAAACAGCAGCTAAAAAAGCCCCTGCTAAAGTGGCTAAAGTCGTGAAAGCGGTGAAAGCTGTGGCTAAACCAGCCGCTAAGAAGCGCGCTGCACGCTAATAACATGGGTGGGTTACGCCACCATGGGCTCAGGGCGCTTGCAAGCGCCCTTTTTAATGCCATTTACCACTCAAATATGCTTGTAGTCCAAGTATTTATTGCTTAAGTAGCTATATAATTTATAGCGCACTGTCTCTTAATATTTCTCACCACTGTCTCTCGATATGCATTTAGCTTCCTCCAAAGTTACCCGATCTGCCAAAACTTCAGGGGCTAAGCGCCCGCGCATCGCTTTGGCGCTGGCAGGTGGTGGGCCACTGGGTGCGATCTACGAAATTGGTGCACTGTGTGCGCTAGACGAAGCGCTAGACGGTATTGAATTTACTGGTTTAGACCATTACGTGGGCGTGTCAGCAGGCAGCTTTATTGCCGCCGCCTTGGCCAATGGCATGAGCCCGCGCCAGCTGTGTACCAGCTTTATTGACAACGATCAGCCCGGCGCAGCAGGTGTTGATACGTCTGACCGCTTTGACCCCGCTTGGCTCATGCGCCCTGCTACGGGTGAATTTGTGCGGCGCAGCATTATGCTGCCGGGCTTGCTGGCCTCTGCGGTGTGGCGCGCTACAGTGCAGCGCAAATCGCTGGTCAGTGCGCTAGAGCTGTTAGGCCCCGCGCTGCCAACGGGCATCTTTGACAGCGAAGAGATGAACCGTCAGTTGGCTACGATGTTCAGCAAGCCAGGCCGCACCAATGATTTTCGCCAGCTTAAAAGCCGCTTAACTTTGGTGGCAACCGACTTAAACAGTGGCGAAGCCGCGCCCTTTGGCCAACCCGGTTGGGACAACGTGCCCATCTCGCGCGCGGTGCAGGCCAGCTCGGCCCTGCCAGGGCTGTTTCCGCCGGTAGAAATCAATGACCAGCACTATGTTGACGGCGCGTTGAAAAAAACCCTGCATGCTACCGTGGCGCTAGAAGAGGGCGTTGACCTGTTGTTGTGCCTAAACCCGCTGGTGCCTTTTGACGCAACCCGTGCTATGCCGTCTGTCATGCAGCGTGGCCTGGCGCCTGAGAAGAAGCGTATTCCTAGCATTGTGGACGGCGGCTTACCCGGCGTGCTGAGCCAAACTTTTCGCTCAATGATCCACTCACGCATGGAGCTGGGCATGAAGCACTACGAGCGCACTTACCCCGGCACTGAGATTATTTTGATTGAACCCGACCACCGCGACCCTGAGATGTACCTGGCCAACACCTTCAGCTACAGCCAGCGCCGCGCCTTGGCCGAGCACGCTTACCAGCAAACCCGCAGCATGTTGCGCTCACGCAAAACTACTCTGACCAGCAAGCTGGGCAAGCATGGCATCACCATCAACGCCGATGTGCTAAAAGACCCTAAGCGCCAGCTGGTGCAGCCGGTGCCGCCCACCAGCCGCTTGGGCCGCGCTGTAGTGAATTTGCAAGAAGTGATGGATGACTTAGAAAGTGCATTGCCGATTGCGGCTTAAATCAGTTTGATGAGCCGCGATAGCTTTTAGAGTTCCTTGGTCGCCTATCGACATGTGTAGGGTGTTTCTCTTCTTAGCAAAATGCAGGCGCATAATTTAAATCGTAGAGTGTGCTTGTGCGGCAACTTAGGTTAGAGTGCATGTATTAATGACGAATGACCGCTTAAGACAAGGGTAAGCCATGGCTAAAAAAGCACCGCGCCGCACAGCAGAACGCATCTTAGAAGTCACGCTAGAGCTGTTTAACCGCTTTGGCGAGCCCAATGTGTCCACCACGCTGATCTCGGCCGAGCTGAGCATCAGCCCGGGCAACCTGTACTACCACTACCCTGCCAAAGACGAGCTGATCAACAGCTTGTTTGATAAATACGAGCGCAGTCTAAGCGAACTGCTCAACGCCAGCGACGGCGTGCGTGATGTGGAAGACGCCTGGTTTTTTATGCACAGCCTGTTTGAACTGATCTGGCAGTACCGCTTTTTGTACCGCGACTTGAACGACCTGCTCAGCAAAAACCGCCGCCTCGAGACGCATTTTCAATGGGTGCTGAAAAACAAAACCCGCAGCGTACGCTCGATGCTCGACGCGATGAGCCGCGGCGGTGCTATTAGCATCGACTCACGCGAGGTCGAGGCCACCGCCACATCGATGGTGGTGGTGCTGACCTATTGGCTCAGCTTTGAATATGTGCGCGACCCACGCAAGGCACTAGAGCCCGAAAGCGCACAAGCGGCCTTGATGCGCGGCGCGCAGCACGTGCTTAATTTGCTTGTGCCCTATTTAGAAGCAGGCCAGCGCCAGCACTTGCTCAACTTAGTGCAGGTGTACAGCGCCAAAGCGGCGGCAACAGCTTAAGGTGCCTGTCGACGCGTTGCCTACGCTACCCAAGCGGGCGTCTTGGCATCGCATGGCCTTGCTGTACACCGCAGGTATGTTGGCGGCTTTTCAGTACGCCAAAATTCCTTTCATGCTGCCTGGCTTGTTGCAGCAGATGGACATCAGCCCTGTGCAGCAAGCGATGGTTTTGTCCATCATTGGCGTTTTAGGCGCTGCTGCAGGCACGTTTGCCGGGGCGGTGTGTTTGCGGCTTGGGCTAAGGCGTACCTTGCTGGCAGGGCTGGCCGTGGGCGTAGCGGGTTCTTTGCTGCCATTAATTAGTGACAGTTACGGCCTGCTGCTTTTGGCGCGGGTAGTAGAAAGCTTGGCCCATATGGCCATTGTGGTAGCAGTGCCCACGCTGATTTTGTCATTGTGCCCACCAGCTGTTCAGCCCAAAGCCATGGCGCTGTGGAGCTGTTACTTCACACTCACTTTTATCATCGCAGCTTGCCTGGTGCCGCCTGTGATGCAAGCCGCGGGCTGGCGTGGTGTGGCATGGGGCCATGCAGCACTGATGGTGGTGGCAGGCGTGCTGTGCTTGGGTTGGGTTAAGGCTGATCAGCTTTCAGCGCCGAGTACTCAGTTGACGGTCAGTGGCCTGTGGGCGTCGCAATGGCGCTTACTCAGCCAGTTGAAGTTGTTGGCTATTCCCGCTACATTTTTTGGCTACACGCTGCTGTTTGTAGCGCTGGTGAGTGTGCTGCCAAAGCTGTTGTCTACCACGCCCTCAGCGCTAGCAATGTGGGCCATGGCGCTGCCGTTAGCATCGCTAGCAGGTACTTTGGTGGCCATGACTGCGCTAAACCTTGGCATGCAAGGCTACCAATTGGTGCGCTTGTCTGCAGCAGCCATGGTGTTGGCAGGTTTGGTACTGCTTATCTTGCCGCAATATGTGCTGGCTGCGCAAAGTACAGTGGTGATTGTTTTTGTGTTGCTTGGCACCTTACCTGCGGGCATTGTCAGTTCTATCCCCACGTTGTTTGCTGCGGATGACCCGGACGTTGCCTTGGTCAACGGTGGGTTGGTGCAGTTTGGTAACTTGGGCAACTTGGTAGGTTCGCCTATTTTGGCCGCCATGCTGGTGCAGCTGGGCTGGGTCAGTATCGGTGTCTATTTGATGGCTGGCGCGTTGATCACCTGTATGGGGCTATTGCTTTTGCGCCGCTTGGTGTTGCTGGCAGCACCGCCACACAGAAGTTAAATCAGCCTAAATCAACCATCGCTGCCAGCGGTACATCGCCCAATGCTTCGTAGTTGGCGACTACATACACACGCTGTGCGGCTTGGGCGGCAGCGCGTAGCTGCGCCAAGACAAAATTGATTGAGGGTTTATCTATTGCCGCTAGCGGGTCATCTAATAAAGTTAACAGTGCATTCGACGCGATGGCGGCGGCTAAAAACACCTTGCGCTTTGACCCGGTGGACAGCATGTACAAGGACTTGTCGACATGCTCGGTAAGCGACAAACCATCGATCAACCTCGCAAGGGCTTGGGCATCAAACTGTGCATGTTGCAATTGTATTTGTGCCCAGTAAGCATGCGGTGTGATGGCATCAAACGCTGTGGTGCGCGGGTCAACCCAAAACACCTGTTTTTTATAGTCGGTAGCTTGTTGATGTGAATGAATATCACCCAACTGCACTTGGCCAGAGTCTGCAGTCACTTCACCTGCCAATATACGCAGCAGCGTGGTTTTACCCGCACCATCACCCCCGCGCACTAAGCTGACGCCTGTGGGCGACAACAGCGACACATTGGCAAGTAGCGGGCGCTGCGGATAGGCAAAGCACACATCGCGTGCTTGTAATACCAAGGCTGTATTTGTTTTTGAGTTCATGTTGTTGGGCTAGATAATAAGCGAATGCCACGCCCCATTTGCACCACTTGCCTGCGCGCCCAAAGCGCCTGCATTTGCCGTTGGATTACGCCAACAGACCACCGTGCGCAGGTGATAATTTTGCAGCACCCAATAGAGGTAGCGCAGGCCAAAGGCAGTGGCAGGCTATTGCATCTGAGTTTGCAGCATAGCCAACTGCTGGTGGCCGAGCGCTTGGATGCGCTGCAGATGCAAACCCTATCAGCGCACCACCGCGCTATATTGTTGTACCCCAGCACGCAAGATGATGCATCGTACCTACCTGCCACTGCCGTGCCAGATGAATGGCTGCACAACCCGGCTGAGCTGTGTTTGATAGTGCTAGACGCTACATGGCGCAAAAGCCGCAAAATGCTGCACCTCAACCCCTGGCTGCAGCAATTGCCGCGCATGGCCTTGCTTAACCCACCCGCATCGCGCTACCTGATTCGCAAAGCGCACGGCTCGCACCAGTTGTCTACCTTAGAGGCTACGTGCGCTGCACTAACCCAGCTAGAAGGCCAAGCACAGCTGTGTGCACCCCTGCTCAGTGCGTTTGACGGGTTTGTGCAGCAGCAGTTAGCTTATCGAGCAGAATGTTTACTCTGACCAAGGCAGCATCAAAGTGACGATGCTGAGCTTGGCGAACTCTGGCTCAAATTCGTCAATGATGGCTTGAGGATTAGGGCACAGGCCTGCGTCGGTGATCAAGCCAAACTGCACGCCACCGCCGTAGCTCAAAATACTCACGCCCATACCCACGTCGCCGCTTTGCGGTACCCAAAAAATATTTTCTTCAATGGTGGAGCCCAAAAATTTCAGCTTCTCCTTCGGCCCGGGCACATTGGTCATCACCGCCGTGGTCTTTTTGCTAAAAAGGTTCAGCATCGCGTCTTGCGCGGGTTTGATCAGCAGCCCAGCGACTGCTAGCAAGCTAAAGGCCAGCAAGGGCTGGTAGCTGCCTTTCATGTGGCTCATGCGCTTGCGCACTTCGTACACGCGCTCGATCGGGTTGGCCACACCAATGGGCAACACCAGTGGGGCCAGGCCGAAGCGGTTGCCCAGTTTGTGGGCCTGGTCTAGCGGGCGCAGGTTGACGGGTACCATGGCGCGAATCTCTTGGCCGGTCACATCGTCGCCCATGTTTTTGAGATATTCACCAATGGCACCGGCCGCACAGCTGAGCAATACGTCGTTGATAGAACAATTAAGCGCTTTGCCTACAGCTTTGACTTCTTCCAGCGGAATAGGCTGGCACCACGCTACTTTTTTGGTGGTGCCGGGCTTGCCTTTGAGGCGGGTTTTAGAGTCATCGGGCATCAGGGCCAAAGCTGCTAAGTCGCCCACCAGCTGCATGCCAATTTTGGCCATGTCCACGCCGCCAGCCATGCCTTTTTGTGGGTCTGACAGCATTTGCAGTGACCGTGCTGCGCCTTCGCCTGCAGCGCCTAAGGCTTTTACAGTTAAGTCAGTGAATGGTTTTAAAAAGCTTTGTGTAAGCCAGTCTTCAGGCCCAGTAGGTGCCTCTTTGCGCTTGCGTTCAGGCGGGGGTAGGCCACCGTCTACCAGCGACGTGGTGACCGATATCAGCGCAATGCCATCAGCAATGCAGTGGTGAATGCGCACCATCATGGCGCTGCCCTTGCTGCCATCGGGCAGGGTGTAGTTTTCAATCAAATGAAACTGCCACAGTGGGCGGCTACGCTCAAGCGGGGTGGTGGTGAGCAGGGCGACGCGGTCTTGCAGCGCGTCTTGCAAGGTCTGGCCTTTTTTGGCCTTGAGGGTTTCGGTGACTACATGTTTTTTAATATCAAATCTTTTGTCGTCCACCCAGGTAGCACCGGCAGTGTCTTCCACCACACGTTGGCCAAAGCGGCGGTATTTGAGCAGGCGATCGTGCACGCGCTCGCATAATTGAGCATGCGTGATGCCAGGTTTGAGCACCCAGATACCCACAATCATCATCAAATTTTGCGGCGAATCCATGCGCAGCCACGCAGTGTCTACCTTGGTCATACGCTCACCCGACAGGCCTAGGGTGCCCGCTACTGCGCGCTCCACATTTTTTTGCACCACTTTGGCGGCTTGCTGGGCGTTGCTGGCAGCTTTTTGTGCACCATCGGCCGTTCTGGCTGCCGTTTTGCGTACGGTCTTTTTTACCGCCTTGACAACGGTATTGGCTGTATCTTGGGCAATGATGCGGGTCACCATGGGGCATGTCTCCTGAGGCTCTGGTACAAGTGTGTACTATGGTTGGGGTTACTTCCCTATTTTGGCGGGTTTTAGCCCATTAAGATACAGAGCAGTTTCCCTTAACCGCGTTTTTATTTTTAGGAGCACGCACATGGCCAACCTTCAAGCCCAATTCGACGCTGCAATGGCAGATTCCAAAAACCTCGCCGAGCGCCCAGATAATGCTACGCTGTTAAAAATCTATTCGTTGTACAAACAAGGTAGCACGGGTGACAACGCTGACAAGAAGCCAGGATTTAGCGACATGGTGGGCCGCGCTAAGTGGGACGCATGGAACAGCCTGAAGGGCACGTCCACTGACGACGCTAAGCAGCAGTATGTGGATTTGATTGAGTCATTGAAGTAACTCTTGACGTTGATTTATCGGTCTTATTGGCCGGTAGTCCAAGTATTTATTGCTCAGACAGCTATTAAATGTGTAGCTAACTACTTTACCCATCAACCGCCTGAAACATCGACTGCCGCGCTTGCGAGATGACTTGGCCCTTCCAATCGTCTGCGTCGCAATAAAACGCATCCATCATTTGCTGCTTAATTTGCAGCCGCAACGCACTGGGCGCTTCGGGATGCAAATGCAGCCAATGGTCAGCGCGCAATGCGGTGATCACTTCGTTGACACTCTGCGTGCCGTACTCCATCGCAATGGCTGTGTACTCAGCCTGCGGGCATTCTTGGTATACCGACTGCCACATCAAGCCCGTAAGAAACGCTGATGCCGACGTACCGTTATAAATGCTGGTGACGGTGGTTTCGCCGCTGGGGTTGCCTGCGTTTCCCCACCACGCCTGTGCACGGGCGAAGGCGGCTTTGTCGTCGCGCCCAGCATAAATACGTTCGCCCAGACCGCGTGGGCCCAGGCCGGTGTGCAGGTCAATCCACGCTAGCTTGTTGCAGCTTTGCGCGTATTGGCGCAGCACTGTGCGCAGGGTGGTGTTGCTCCAGGTGGGCGCTGTGCCACCGTAGAACAAACCATCGGCATGTTGGTGCTGGCCGCGCGTCACAGCGGCTTGCAAGGCTTTCTCGCCGTGCGTGGCAATAAACTGCCCAATGGCTGTGGTGTTACTCGCGTTGGGTGGCCACTCAGTGGGCAGCAATAGTGCGTGCAAGGCGGCATATTCAGCATTGACAGGCAGCGGCTGGCTAAAGTCTTGAAAGTTGCGGTTTAAATCAACGTTCTCGTTGGTCACACGGCGTTGCCACGAAAAGCCATGGGGGTTGAGCGCATGAATGTACAGCACTGCTACGCCTGCGGCTTTGGCTTTGGCGCGCCATTCGGTGTCATGCAAAGCAAACACCTGCACGCCACTACCGCAGTAGCCCTCCACACCGTGGCAGGCGCTGCTCACGATTAACAGCTCTTTTGCATCCGCCGCGCCGTCTAGTGCAACGTCCATAGCCAGTGTTTCGCCATCGCGGCCAGGCAGTGGGTGGTTAAACGATTGCACGCTCAAAGACTGCGTGGCTGCGGCCTCTAAAAACTTGACGCGCGCTTGTGCGTAGCTGCTGCTAAAGGCTGCAGGAATATGCATCATGTTTTAGCTAGCCAAGCCTCGGCCAAGCGCACCCAGTAGGTGGCACCCAGTGGGATGAGGTCGTCATTAAAGTCATAGCTGGGGTTGTGCAGCATGCAGGGGCCAGCGCCGTGGCCCATCTCGCGGTGGCTACCGTCGCCGTTCGCAATAAACACATAACAGCCAGGCTTAGCCTGCAGCATGTAGGCAAAGTCTTCACCGCCCATGGTGGGCTCTTGGGCGATGACGTTTTTCTCGCCCACAATATCTGTCATCACGCCGCGTGCAAACTCGGCTTCTTTGACGCTGTTAATAGTAGGCGGGTAGTTACGCGCAAACTCAAAATCACACGTCGCACCATAGCTCTCAGAGAGGCTCGTCGCCATCTCTTTCATGCGCTTTTCCACCATGTCCGTCACCTCCATCGTGAAGGTGCGCACGGTGCCTTGCAGCTCGCAGCTGTCAGGTATCACGTTGGTGGCCTCGCCCGCATGGATCATCGTGACGCTGATCACACCAGCATCCACTGGCTTTTTATTGCGACTGATGATGGTTTGAAACCCTTGCACCAAGGCCGACGCTGCGGGGATAGGGTCCACACTGGTGTGCGGCAGCGCGGCGTGGCCGCCCTTGCCATGCACCGTGATTTTGAATTCGCTGGTCGACGCCATCACCGGGCCAGGGCTGACCGCAAATTTGCCAATATCAGTGCCTGGCCAGTTGTGCATGCCAAACACAGCATCCATCGGAAATTTTTCAAACAAACCGTCTTCCATCATCACACGCGCACCGCCCCCGCCTTCTTCAGCGGGCTGAAAAATCAAATACACCGTACCGTCAAAGTTACGGTGCTTGGCAAAATGCTGCGCCGCCGCCAGCAGCATGGCCGTGTGGCCGTCGTGCCCGCAGGCGTGCATTTTGTTAGGGTGCTTGCTGGCGTGCGCGAAGGTGTTGAACTCTTGCATTGGCAGCGCGTCCATGTCGGCGCGCAGGCCAATGGCTTTGCTGGAGGTGCCCGCTTTGATAATGCCCACTACCCCCGTCACACCCATGCCGCGGTGGATAGGGATGCCCCATTCAGTCAGCTTGTTGGCCACCACATCGGCCGTGCGCACCTCTTTAAAACACAGCTCAGGGTGGGCGTGGATGTCACGGCGAATGGCGGCAATGCTAGCGGCTTGGGTAACGATGGAATCGATAACTTTCATAGTTGGCTCCTTAACCTATTAGTTTAGCCTTTTCCCTAGTTCCCTGTGGCTAGGGATTTACGCGAAAATGCAGTTTATGACTAATTTTGTGTCCCTAAAAGCACTAGGCCTGGTGCAAGACCTTGTACGTATCAACACCGTCAGCCGTAACTCCAATCTAGAGTTAATTCACCTAGTGCGCGACGTATTGCTAAAAATAGGCGTTAAAAGCCGTTTAACCTACAACACCGACAAAACCAAAGCCAACCTGTTTGCCACCCTAGGCGACAACAAAGCCGCTGGCATTATCTTGAGCGGCCACACCGACACCGTGCCCTGGGATGGGCAGGACTGGACAGTTAACCCGCTGGGTGCGGTGGTGCAAGACGGCAAGCTGTATGGGCGCGGTAGCTGCGACATGAAGGGGTTTATTGCGACTGCGCTGGCACATGCTGAGCAGTTTGCGCGCAGCAGCGCGCCGTTTGCCATCCACTTGGCGCTCAGCTATGACGAAGAAGTCGGCTGCTTTGGCGTAAAAGAATTGATAGCCGACATGAAAGACGCAGGCATTGCGCCGCTGGCCTGCATTGTGGGTGAGCCTACCAATATGGTGCCCGCCATTGCGCACAAGGGCGTGTACCGCTACCGCTGCTGTGTGCGCGGCAAAGAGGCGCATTCGTCGCTCACGCCCACGTCGGTTAATGCGATTGAAGAAGCGGCAAAATTGGTAGCGCACATTCGCGGCATGGCCGACGATATGAAAGCGCACGAGCCACGCTACGAAGGCTTTGATGTGCCGTTTAGCACCGCCAGTGTGGGGCGCTTTGAAGGGGGCATTGCCGACAACGTGGTGCCGCGCGATGCGTGGTTTCACTACGAGTTTCGTAATTTACCCACTGCAGACGCTGTTTTGATGCAAAAACAGGTGATAGTCCAAGCATCTACTGCTCAAGTAGCTATGAAAAATATAGCACCAGAGGCGGGATTCAAGTTTGAAACTATCTGCGAAGTCCCCAGCTTTTTAGGCTCTGCAGATGATGCCATCACCCGATTAGCGCAAAACCTGAGCGGCGAGGCCTCCACCACTTTGGTAGCCTTTGGCACTGAAGCGGGCATTTTTAAGAATGCAGGCATCCCTACCGTAGTGTGTGGCCCCGGCAGTATTAACCAAGCGCACCAGCCTGATGAATACGTTAGCCTCGAGCAGCTTGCGCGCTGTCAACAATTTATGCAAAAACTAGCCGATACCAAGGCCTTGCCGTCTTAGGCTGATCAGTGGCGCACACGCCCGTCTTCGGTCAGCATGGTCAGGTCTACATACTTAGAGGCAGCATGTTTTTTGGCGTTGAAGTCCACCAAAAATCCGCCTATCATCACGTTTTGCATACCATCAAGCGCGGTCAAAAATACTTCGCGCGACGGGTTGCGACCAGCTCTGCGCAGACCCTCAACAAATACCTTCGCCGCTACAAAACCCTCCATGCTGGAGTAGTTGATTGACAGCTCTTTGTTGGTAGCCGCTACTGCCTGCACGGCGCTTTGGTATTCTGCAACTAGCGGTGTATTGGCCGCAAAAGGAAACGGCATCACTTGGCTGACCACAATGCCGCGTGCTTCTTTGCCTAGTTCGGTCGACAGCGCCTGCGTGCCTACAAACGAGACGTTATAAAAAGTGCCGCCAAAACCCGCCTTGCGTGCTTCACGGATGAACGCTGCGCAGCCCTTGTAGGCACCAATTTGCACAATCGACTCGGGCTGCTGCGCCATGATGTCAGCCACGGCTTTTTTCACATCCACTGAGTTGCGCTCCACCGTGCCTAGGCCTGCAGGTTGCAAATTGAGCTCTTTCAAAGCGCGTTGCACACCTTCAAGCCCGGCTTTGCCGTATGCGTCGTTTTGGTAGAAGACGGCAATTTTTTTAATGCCAACAGAAGTGGCTTGCTTCACGATGGCTGCAGTTTCATCAAAGTACGATGCGCGCACATGCACTGCGTAACGGTTAAGCGGTTCGCGCAGGGCCTGCGCGCCTGTGAACGGCGCGAAAAACGGCACTTTTGCCTCGGTAGCCAGCGGCAAGGCCACGACGCTAGTGGGCGTGCCAATGTAGCCAAACAGCGCAAACACCCCATCCGCAATGAACTGCTTGGTATTGGCTGCGCTGCGCTCTGGCTCGTAGCCGTCGTCTAGTTTGCGCAGTTCAATGGTTTTGCCATTGACGCCACCTTTGGAGTTAACACTGTCAAAATACAGCTTGGCACCTTCATAAAACTGTATGCCCAACTGTGCTGCAGGGCCGGTAAACGGGGCTGACTGACCCAGTATGATTTTGGTATCTGTTTGCGCCCCAGTGTTGTGTGTAAAAGCCATGGCTACTAGGCTGGTAGCAAAGCAAAA
>JAYTPK010000050.1:0-10147 GCA_043747295.1 Polaromonas sp.
TCAAGTTTTTCGCGCAGGGGCTTGGCAGCGCCTTTGTCTTTGCTGCTGAGTTCTTTAAACACTTCTTGCATTTGCTCAGCGCTGGGGCTGGTTGCCAGCCATTCGCGCACTTTGGCTGCACGGTCGCCCGAGGTGGGGGCGCTAAAGGCACCGCCAGTTAAAGCGTCTAGAGGGTGGACAACTGCACTGGCTTTTGCGGCTTTGGTGTCGGTAGGTTCGGTCACGGTTGGCTCTGGGGATTTTTTAAGAAAACTCAACATGGTTCTATATAGGTAGACTGCTGCAGCGCTCAAGCAAACATTGCCTAGAAAAACGTACAGTCCTGTATTTTCGCTTGTTTTAATGTCTTGCCCAAAAAGAAAGCCCGGTGGGCAGTCTGATGACTAGCCCGCCGGGCTTGGCGGCTCAGCAAAGCTGCATGCCGCCTGGGGTCACAATGGTGGAGGTTTCAGGTCCACCAGCGTGTGCTGGTAACAGATTACCAGCAATAAGGTGTCAAAGATCATTTGACAATTCATACTGTAGACCTCTCGCCTTGGGACTTCAAATACTATTTTGTTCGATTGCGTAAATGCTGGTGCAGGTTGAGTTGCAAGCCAAGCAAGGGATTTAAGCATTTGTCCCTAACTTAGCTCAAAGGTCATTTAAACCTAGCTTTTCCGTGATAAATCGCACGACCAGCACTTAGGATAGCAATTTAAGTTATATTAAATCATTTTCTAATACTTGAACATGTATTTAGAACCCTCCTACAATCTGTTTAACCCATTCAAAGCAGGGTTCACCCTTAGGGTCTAGAGTTACCCCAAGCACCCTGCTTTTATATTGCCGATAGGTCGGCAATATAAAGTCGAGAGTAAGTGCAGTTAGATCGTTATCAAGTCAGTGGCATCAAATGCCATTGCTGAAACTGCAGCTTATATGTCCATCCCGACGCGCTACCCCATTGTCTTTGCGCCACCCTCAACGGGCCGCGCTATGCAATGAATTAGAGTGTCAAGAGAAAGGCGTGATATGACCCTAGTAAACCGCATTGGCCACAGCGTGCGAACCTTCACCAGTGACGTGGCGCAAGGTTTTTTTGAAATTGCCCACAATGGGTTTGCCATGGTGGGGCTGGTACTGGCCTTCTTGGCTATCACCATGGTAGCCAAGCCTGAACTGCGCCTGCAAGGCGAAACCGCCTTGATCGGCTGGCTGCAAGCCCGCCAGCCAGTAGTTGCCGAGGTAGCGGTAATCGAGTCTGAGCCAGAAGCCATCGACCGCGCCACCGCCGCCAACCCCAAAGACCTGCCCAAGCAGCAAGCGGCTGTAGCCTACTGGTTGAGCAAAAAATACCGTGTCGCGCCTGAGCCTATCTCCGCCCTGGTGGCCGAGGCCTATGAAGTAGGCGCTAAAACCAAGATCGAGCCCACCTTGATTTTGGCCATCATGGCCATTGAATCAAGCTTTAACCCGTTTGCCCAAAGCCCCGTAGGTGCACAGGGCCTGATGCAGGTGATGACCAATATCCATAGCGACAAGTACGACGGTTTTGGCGGTAACTTTGCCGCTTTTGACCCCGTTACCAATCTGCGTGTAGGCGTGAAAGTGCTGCAAGACTGCATCGCCCGCGCTGGCTCGGTCGAGCTGGGCCTGCGCTATTACGTGGGCGCCACCAGCGATGCTACCGAAGGTGGCTACGCGGCTAAAGTGATGGCCGAGCAGGCGCGTTTACGTGCAGTAGCTGGCGGCAAAGCCGTGCCTACTATCGTGATGCCCTCGGCCACCATTCCAGTCATGGCCCCTGCGCTGCGTAAACCTGCAGCCCCGTTAGGGCCTGAGGCGGCCAAGCCCGCACTAGAACTTGACCGCGAAAGCGTTCTTTTAACCACCTCTTAAGCAGTTAAGCACAGCCCCCACCCAAGAGCCCAAGCTTAGGGCTTGGAATGCGACTGGGTACTGAGCATCGGGTACACTAAACTCGTACGCGACTGGCGATAAGCGCAACCCCTTCTAACAAGGATTTAGCGCTGACGTGGGCTACCACTAGGAAGCGTACCGCAATGCCTTGTCCAGTTGGATGGACGGATTTTGTGTTTTAGCCGTTCGCCTGGGCAGCCTCGCACAGAGGACACTCCTTTGACTCCACTAGGACTGCCAACCATGTTTAACCGCAACATTCTGATCGAGCAAACCGACCCCGAGCTGTTTGCCGCTATCACCGCTGAAAACGCCCGCCAAGAGCACCACATTGAGCTGATTGCCAGCGAGAACTACGCCAGCCCCGCCGTCATGGCCGCCCAAGGCACGCAGCTAACCAACAAATATGCCGAAGGCTACCCAGGCAAGCGCTACTACGGCGGCTGCGTGAACGTGGATATGGCCGAAACGCTGGCCATTAACCGCATCAAGCAAATCTACGGTGCAGACGCTGCCAACGTGCAGCCGCACTGCGGTGCATCGGCCAACCAAGCTGTGTTTTTGGCATTTTTAAAGCCCGGTGACACCATCATGGGCATGAGCTTGGCCGAAGGCGGCCACTTAACCCACGGCATGCCGCTGAACATGAGCGGCAAATGGTTTAACGTCGTCAGCTACGGCCTGAACGCCAAAGAAGAAATCGACTACGACAAGATGGAAGCCTTGGCGCACGAGAAAAAGCCCAAGCTCATCATCGCTGGCGCATCTGCCTACGCATTGAAGATTGATTTTGAGCGCTTTGCCAAGGTAGCCAAGGCTGTAGGCGCGATTTTTATGGTCGACATGGCCCACTACTCTGGCCTGATCGC
Source organism: Polaromonas sp. (assembly GCA_043747295.1). Taxonomy (GTDB): domain Bacteria; phylum Pseudomonadota; class Gammaproteobacteria; order Burkholderiales; family Burkholderiaceae_C; genus JAAFIP01. Next base: position 2,772 of record JAYTPK010000050.1, read on the forward strand.
CGGTGGCGTGTACCCCAACCCCGTACCCCACGCAGACGTGGTCACTAGCACCACCCACAAAAGCCTGCGCGGCCCACGCGGCGGCATCATCCTCATGAAAGCTGAGCACGAGAAAGCCATCAACAGCGCCATCTTTCCCGGTCTGCAAGGCGGCCCGCTGATGCATGTGATTGCTGCCAAAGCCATAGCATTCAAAGAAGCCCTGGAGCCAAGTTTTAAGGTGTACCAACAGCAAATCATCAAAAACGCTGTAGTCATGGCCGAAACACTCACCCAGCGCGGTCTACGCATCGTAAGCGGCCGTACCGAAAGCCACATGATGCTGGTCGACCTGCGCTCTAAAAACATCACTGGCAAAGACGCCGAAGCTATTTTGGGCGACGCGTACATGACGATTAACAAAAACGCTATTCCCAACGACCCCGAAAAGCCCATGACCACCAGCGGCGTGCGCGTAGGCACCCCCGCCATGACCACCCGAGGCTTTAAAGAGGACGAAGCCCGCGCCACGGCACACCTGCTGGCCGACGTACTGGACAACCCGCGCGACCCAGCCAACATTGAGGCTGTGCGGGCCAAGGTAGTGGCACTGACCAGCCGCTTCCCGGTCTACGGCTAATAGCGCAATGCAGCGCGTATGTGTCCATGCGCGCTGCCAAACTCCTCACACCTTGCTATCTGACAGTTAGAAATAAGGTGCGTGCGATGGCTTTGATTGGTTATAATTACTCATATTTTGATAGCTAACTATCTAATAAATACTTGGACTATCTGCCAAAATCGTTACTAAAAGAGGCCACAGACCATGAAATGCCCCTTTTGCAACCACGTAGACACCCAAGTGGTCGAAACCCGCATCTCTGAAGATGCCGATTTCATCCGCCGCCGCCGCCAGTGCGGTGCCTGCGAAAAGCGCTTTACCACCTACGAGCGCCCCGAGGTCAACTTCCCCACCATCGTCAAAAAAGACGGCCGCCGCACCGAATATGAACGCGTCAAGCTACTAGCCAGCTTTAACCTAGCCCTGCGCAAACGCCCCGTCAGCACAGAGCAAATCGACAGCGCCCTAGAACGCATTGAAGAAAAACTGCTCAACCTAGGCCTGCGAGAAGTCCAAAGCCCACGCATAGGCGAGCTCGTCATGCGTGAGCTAAAAAAGCTAGATAAAGTGGCCTACGTTCGCTTTGCCAGCGTTTATCGCAGTTTTGAGGATATTGATGAGTTTCGGGCGCTGGTGGATGAAGTGCGCAAATAGCACTCTAACGCCACCCAAAGACATTACATAGAAAAAAACACCGATCAGCGGCTAAGTAACCACTAAACCACTACACGCAGCCGTCTGTCCCTTAGTGATAGAGCCGCGTTGCAGGCTTATCTAAAATAAGTAATGCTTAAATTACGCTCTAATGTTTCAAGACTACGCTCCAGCCGGAATGCACGGGCGCGAGGTTTCTCTCTGATCGAGGTTCTGGTCTCGATTATTATTTTTGCGTTTGCATTGCTTGGGGTTGCTGGTTTGCAAATCAATTCATTGCGTAGCAGCCAAAACTCCGGCTACTCAGCTATAGCTTCTAATCTAGCCCGCGATTACAACGAATTTGTACTAGGCTCTGCCTCTGTCTCATCTAGCGGCACATCTACCTCCGCCGTATATGAAATTGACACCTCCAGCTATACCAACGGAAACGCAGCAGGCGCGTGTGTAGGCACTTCCAAAAACTGCACCCCAACCCAACTACTTCAAGATCAGCAAAAAGGCTGGGTAGCTAAGGTAAAAAACGAACTACCTAACGGTAAAGCCATAATTTGCCGCGACAACAGCGCCATTCGTGATGCGAGCGGCTACTTCAACTGGGGCTGTACTGCCAGCGGAAGCGGCGATTTATTGGTTATGAAGCTGGGTTGGGAAAGTAAATCCAATGCCAAGCAGGGTGAAAATGCTATGGCTTTTGGACTGGACAACCCAAGGCTTGTCGTTATTTTGCAAGGGAACCAGCAATGAACCGTATTGCACACGTCTTAAAAGGCCAAGCTACCACAAAGTACTCCAAGGGCCTGACTCTAGTTGAACTATTAGTAGCTTTGATTTTGTCCAGCCTAGTAGCAATCGCATCCACCGCATTGTTTGCAACCTCGTCGGCGATTTACCGCACCAATGATGCCAGTCAAGAACTGCAAGACAAATCGCGCTTCGCTTTTGAAATGATTGCGCAGGCTATACGCCACGCTGGCTACCAAAACTACTCTCAAAGTAAGTCGTTCGGATTTGCAACCCGTGAATTTCAAACCGTTACCTACGCTCCCATCCTAGGCTTCAGCAATTCCAAAATTGCCACTACAAGCAATGGCGATGACAACGGGCAAGATAACCGTGGCGGCTTTAACTCCAGCGACACGATAGCAGTGAGATTCGCGGGATCTAGCAGAATCAGTAACTCTGCATTGCCTGATGGTTCTGTAGTTGATTGCCAAGGTGTCTCTCAACCCACGCCAATTGACGCTAATGACACTGCGCTTAGTCTATTTTGGGTCAAAAATACAGGCACTGCAGATGGTGAACCAGAGCTGCAATGCATTTCCCGTGGCAACCCCACAGCATCAGGCGGTGCCGTGCGCAATAGTCAAGTGTTGATCAGCGGAGTGGAGACTTTTCGCATAGTTTACGCAGTAGACACAAGCGGTGGTTCTGATGCCAACCAGTGGCTAACCGCCAAAGAGGTCAATGACGGTAGTCTGTGGGCGGGTGTGCGCATGATCAGAATTGGCATGGTTGTGCGCGGTGCGCCAGGTTCTGCCCAAGTCAGCGCGCAGCCCAACTTATTGCCTTTGGGTACTGATTTTCCTTCCGTGTCGTTCACGCCGCCCCAGGACACAAGGTTACGCAAAGCCTTTAACTTCACCATCACTTTGCGTAATCCAATTATTTAAGTACCCGCCTACTACAGCATCACCATTATGAAAAAATCACAAAGCGGCCTTTCTCTGGTAGTTGTTATGTCTATGCTGGGCATCATCTTGCTGCTCAGCGTCATCACAGCCAAAGTCAGTCTGTTGGGCGAGAAATCTGCCCGCAACGACAGAGACCGTCAAATTGCCTACCAAGCTGCCGAAGCTGCGTTGGCTGATGCTGAGCTGGATATTTTTGGCCCTAATACAGCGGCAAATAATCGTTGCAAAATTTACTCCGACGACCTCAAAGGTTTATTCGATTCCGGCTGCAGTGCTACAGCAGCCTCGCGAGGTTTTTGCACCAGTGACGTAGGCAAAGTAGGCACATCCTATGCCACAGTCAATTTCGAGGACTTTAATAACACCACGCGAGTGCCTGCTGTGCTAGGCGAATTTACTGGCCGCTCCGCCAACTTTCCAGTTGGTGCCAACGGGTTATCCGTTCAGCTGCCCCGTTATGTCGTTGAGCTGGTACCCCACCGCGCAATTTTATCTAACGGCACTACTGTAGAGAAAAAAGCTTTCTTGATCACCGCTGTAGGCTATGGTCCCAGCATAGAAACCAAAGTGATGCTGCAGGCCACGATTTTCAAGCCTCAACCCAACTCTAATCCAGGCTGCTAAAAATGAAACTCAATTCTATATCCAGTAAACTGGCAATAGGCGCATTTAGCCTGCTGCTAATCGGCTTTTTAGTTAAAACGCTGGCTTTCACTACCCCTCCACCAGCGGTAGAAATTGAAAACGGCCCGCTTTTAAAAACAGCCCAAACAACCAACATTGCGTTAGCACTTTCTGTTGAATGGCCAACCTCGGGCCAAGCATATCCAGATGTTACCTACCAAGACGGTAAAGAATACATTGGTTACTTCAACCCAAAGCGTTGCTACACCTACCCCGGCTACGTTGGCGGCGGAACTAGAACAACAGCTAATTTCGTGCCTAGCTCTGATTATTTTGTGGCTACAGGTTTTACTGACGCAAACAGATACTGCAACCAAGCTGGCACTGGCACTGGCTTTAGTGGCAACTATTTAAACTATGCATCTATGTCTGCCATGGACATATTGCGTTTGGCATTAACTGGTGGGTACCGCGACGTTGACACTGCAGATTTGACGATATTGCAACGCGCTACGTTGTATTCTTCTGGCAATACCTTTAGTGATGGATATTACTTCGGCTACAAAGCATTAGCTGCTAACTTAGTAACTAGGGTTACGCCCTTTACCGTGAATCAAGAAGTTTTCAGCGCAAGCTGCCTAGACCAAGTGTTTTTCGGAACTGGCGGATACGGCAACGGCAACGATTGTGGTAACCCAGGCAGCACACAAAATTTGAATCCAGCAACCTATGTTGCTGCCACTTCTGGTGCTACCACTACTACTATCATGCCCACAACTGGGCCTAACGCTCCGATAGGAACTGCATTTGTCAGTGCTGGAACCTTGACATTTACTTATCCAGTGACCGGCCCAGTTAACGCAAGTCCACAATTTACGGCAACTGGCAGCACCACTAATACAGCACCAACGAGCGGACCGATTACATTGCTAAGTACCACGACTACGTACGCTGCGACTGGTAGCACAACTACCACGATGCCGACCGTTGGCCCTGTCGACTTTACTTGGACCGCGATTGGTAGGAGCACGTTAATACAGACGGATGGCAGTCCTGGTGGATCTACAAACCATCCCACTGGCGGTTATGTATGCCGTACTTCAAGCGGTAGTGGCAGACTAGTTACTTTTCCATCTACAGGCGTCTCTTTGTCCGTCATTAGCTCTTGCCCAAGCGGCACAAGCTACAACTTGAGCACAATTGCATTAGCATCAGACAGAAATATTTACACCACCTACAGAAAAAACTACACAGTCTACACTGGCACAACAATAAATACTTACCGTGTCTACACCACTACGTCAGCATGGATTAAATACAACGAAGTGCCGGTGTATCAAGTGTATGGTGCGCCACAATATGCAGTGTTAAAACCACGTGTCAAGGTGTGTGATGATGATGAAGCTGCTACACGCCCAGATTTGTGTCTGTCTTATCCAAGTGGTAAATTCAAACCTGTTGGAGAGCTGCAGAAGAAAGCCGACGCTGTTCGGGTTTCAGCGTTCGGTTATCTCCTAGACAACAACACCTCAAGATATGGTGGCGTGCTCAGAGCACCCATGAAGTATCTTGGCCCTAACAAATACGACACTACAGGAGCTAAAGTTGCAAACACCGAAAACGAATGGGATGCTAGCACTGGTGTTTTTATAAGCAACCCGCTAGCTGACGCTGGCGCCTATAGTGGTGTGGTGAATTACCTTAACAGGTTCGGCATTACAGGCGACTACAAAAGCTATGACCCTGTAGGCGAGTTGTACTACGAGGCACTTCGTTATTTGCAAGGTTTACAACCTACTGCGCAAGCAACATCGGGGGCAACCACGGCTATGGCAGATGGCTTCCCTTACTACACCAACTGGACCGACCCAGTTGAAAACTCCTGCCAACGCAATAACTACATTTTGGCAATCGGTGATGTTAACGTGTGGTATGACCGCTCTTTACCTGGCGCTGGTGAAAACGATGCAGGGAATTTTGTTCGTGCAACTGAAACGATTCCTGGAACCAGCAGGCAACTAAATTCGAAGTATTGGACTAATCTTGTCAGTGATTTTGAAACTGGCACCAGCACCAACTATGTTGACACCCTAGGTCGTAACCAAAATACTTTGGGAAACCCTAACCCACGCACTGGCTTAAGCACTTTAGATACGAAATTAACTGGAGCTAGTCAAGGTGGATACACATGGGCTGGTTTGGCTTATTGGGCTAACACTCAGCCTATTCGAGAAGACGTTAAAGCGGGCAGCAGCATGAAGGATGTGCGAGTGCGCACCTTCACTATTGACGTTGACGAAGGCGGCAATGGAAGTATCGAAGACGATAATGATCGCGGGACTACCCCTAGAAATAGTGCTTTCTATTTGGCTGGAAAATATGGATTCTTTAAGGATAGCAACTTGGACGGCAACCCCTACAAGTCAACACAAAACACATCAAGCAATGCAGAGTGGACTGGTGGTAGTGCAGGTGATCTGCCAGTAGGGTATGTATTAGCCAGTCAAGCACAGCGCTTGGTAGATGCTATCAAATCGTTCTTCTCTGAGTCTGCCAAAGAAAGCGGCACCATTTCTGTATCGTCTGTTAGTTCTACACGTTTTGCAGTCACATCAGCAAACGGTGGTAAATTTTCGCCTCGATTTGATACCCGCGATTGGTCTGGCACCGTCATAAAAACCACGTTATCTTTGAATACTGTCACAGGTGATTTGAGTGAAAATCCTGTAGCTGTTTGGGATGCTGGACTGGTATTAACTCAAGGCTCTACTTTACCGGCTACAACTACACCAACAGGTGGACAGATTCGCCCAGAAGACCGGAAAATTGTTACGGCTATTGGTGCCACTACGCTAGTCGCCAAAACCTTTACCTATGCAGATTTGGGTGCTGATATTCCTGCTAGCTACAGTACCACTTTGGTGGTAGGTACGGTTTCAACGCCTATTTCTAACACCTTGATGTTGAGCTATCTGCGTGGCGACAGAACCTTTGAGATTGGTAAGCCTAATGGCGTGTTCAGATCGCGTAGCAATATTTTGGGCGATATAGTTAACTCTGGACCTATTTACAAAAAAGAAGCTAACGCCACCCGCTTTGGCACGGGCTACAAAGCTTTTTCTGACAGTGCCAGAACGCGCACAGGCGCGGTTTATGTAGGCGCGGGTGACGGCATGTTGCACGCCTTTCGCGAGACTGATGCAAAAGAGCTTTTTGCCTATATTCCTAATGCGCTCATTGATTCACTGCCAGTACTAGCCTCGCCCACCTACAGGCGACGCGCCTTTGTCGATGCCGTGCCTGAGGTAGACGAAGTACAAATCAACGGCGCCTGGAAAACTATCCTTGCCAGTGGCATGGGTGGTGGTGCTCGAGGTGTTTTTGCACTAGACGTAACTAACCCTGATAGCTTCTCAAAAGACAATGTGTTATTCGAGTTCACCAACAAGAACGATGCCGACATGGGCAACGTAGTCACCGCGCCTAAGCTAGTCAAAATGCGCGTAGCAGGGTCTGTTCCAGCCAACTACAAATGGTATTTAGCAGTTACCAGTGGGTTTAACAACTACCGTACCAATGTCAGCCCCTACAGTACCAGCGGCGAGCAGGCCTTATTTTTGCTGAGTGTAGAAAAAACTCTGGGCGAAGCTTGGGTTTTAAATGACAACTACTTCAAAATGTCAGTCCCCTTAAACGATGCAACCAAAGCAAATGGTATGTCGCAAGCTGGGCTTCTGTTAGGTGAAGCTGACGAGGTCACTACGTTCTACACTGGTGATCTTCAAGGTAATGTCTGGAAATTT
>JAYTPK010000051.1:0-21680 GCA_043747295.1 Polaromonas sp.
GAAGGACATGCCCCTGCCTGCCGAGGACGAGCGTGTTGAGCTGGGTACCGTAAAGTTGCGTGATGATCAGATGCGCGGCTTGGAGGTTCGTATTGCATACGTCTATGTTGCCAGCGACCTACTGACCCCTGCCGTCACACCCACAGCAGCACAAATTAAACCTGTATTGGTGCAAGTAGCAGAGACTTTAGAAAAACGCTCCACGCTGGCCACTGAAATCGTCAAAGGCATTATGTTGCCGCAGTTTGTGGTGTTTCCGCTGGCCGTGTTTTTGGTGTGGTTGGCGCTGGTGCGTGGTATCAAACCGCTGAGTGAATTAGAAGACCGCATTCGCGCGCGCACCCCTAACGATTTGAGTCCGATTGACGCTAAAACCGTACCGTTTGAAGTGGTACCTTTGGTGTCCTCCATCAATGATTTGTTAGCACGCCAAAAACTGGCCAGTGCAGCACAAAAAAGATTTTTAGCTGATGCGGCGCACCAGCTAAAAACACCGCTGGCGGGTTTGCGCATGCAGGCTGAGCTGGCCTTGCGGGAGGGCGCGCAAGAGGCGGACCTTAAGCAATCGCTCAAACAAGTCAGTCGCTCCAGCATACGCGCTACGCACACGGTCAATCAATTGCTAGCGCTGGCACGCGCCGAAGCTAGCGGCCAAACTGTGCCCATGCAGCGCTGCGATTTAGAGGCCTTAACTGTTGAGGTAGTGCAAGACTGCTTGCCCCGCGCAATGGAAAAACGGATTGACCTAGGCTATGAGGGCGTGCAAGACCAGATCTTCAACAGCACAGAGAGCACACCAGTGCAGGCTAGCGCCTTCATCATGGGTAACCCCACTTTGCTAAAAGAGATGGTGCGCAATTTGATCGACAACGCCATCAACTACACCACGTCTTGCCCAGAACGCCCCGGGGTAGTTACTGCCCGCGTGCTGGCTGACAGGTTTGGCAGTGTGGTGATGCTGCAAATAGAAGACAACGGGCCAGGCATTGCGCTGGCCGAGCGCGAGCTGGTGTTGCAGCCTTTTTACCGCCCGTTAGGTCAAGAGGCCGATGGATCAGGCCTAGGCTTGGCGATCGTGGCCGAGATCGCGCAGCAGCACCAGGCTAGCCTGAGCATGGAGGATGCCAACACGCGCAGCCAACCACCGGGAGTGCGGTTTACGCTGCGCTTTGAAAAGGCTGCAGATACCCCCGGCGCTTAGTCTATTGCGCAGGTTTAAACATATTCAGTTGCAAGCGCTCGCGCTCTATCACGCGCGCTACTGCAGGCACAGCCGCCACTTTTTGTAGGTGTGGCCACGCAGCCGCCCATTGCAGGGGGTCTAAACCTGCCATACCGCCCCAACGCACCAGCGTGATGGCATAGGCATCCAAAGGGCCCAGTCGGCTGCCCCCTAAAAACGGCTGTCCTGCCGCTGCAGCGCTAGCACACAGCGCGTCAATCTTGGCTAGCTGCTGGGCAAACACTGCGGTGTTGTGCTCTTTCAAAGCGGCGTGCTGCTCAGGTTGGTTGGTGTACTTTTGCGGCATAAAAATATGCGTGAAAGTGGGGTGCACCGTGTTGTTCATCCACGCCAGAGTTTGCATAATGGAAGCCTTAGCCAAAGGTTCAGAAGGCAAATATTCCATGTGCGGATAACAGTCATGCAGGTAGCCCACAATAGCCATGATCTGCGTGATCGTGTGCGTACCACTGGCCGTGCTGTCTACCAATACGGGCACTTGGCTATGCGGGTTAAGCGCCTTATAGACATCGCCATACTGCTCGCCTTTGTGCAGCTTCACCATGATGGGCTCAAACTCTACCCCGCTGGCCTCTAGCAACACATGCGGTACAAATGAGCATGCACCGGGGGCGAAATACAATTGTTGCGACATACCAAACTCCAAAAAGACCCATAGGCACTGATAAGCCTCATTTTAGGGATGTTTTTGCACTATAGTCCAAGTATTTATTGCTCGGACAGCTATGAAATTGATAGTACACGGTATCTGCCCATGCCGCGCTCTAGAAGCACAGCCTGTGCCCTATGACGAGTGTTGTGGCCGCTGGCACACAGGCTGGTTGCACGCACAGTACGCTACAAGCCCTGAAGAATTAATGCGTTCGCGCTACAGTGCCTATGCGCTGGCTAAGCCGGGCAATCCTCAGGGCCTGCAGATGCTGCAGTATTTGCTAGACACATGGCATGTCAGTACGCGGCCAGATGATTTAGAGTTATCACCTACCCAGTGGGTTGGGCTAGAGGTACTGCACAGTGAGCAATCTGCCCAGGCTGGTGTGGTCGAGTTTATGGCCCGCTACAAAGACGGCGGCAAAGCCCACAAGATGCACGAAGTCAGCCGGTTTATTTTGCTAGATGCCATCGATGGGCTGCCTGCACGCTGGCAATACATTGATGGCCAAATGGCGGGCGATTAACTTTTCTCACGCGCGCGCTCGGCGTAGCGGTTAAAGCGCCACGAAGTGCCCTCGGTGGTGATGCGGCGCCACACAGAGCGTTTGGACTCTGGTGACAGCTCGGGCCAATGCTGCACCTCACCAAAAGTGCGACCACAGCCTTTGCAAAAATCGTCCCCTTGGCTAGTAGAGCAAATGGCAATGCATGGTGTGTCGGGTGTGGTTTCATACCAAGTTAGCCACGCGGCGTAGGCTTTGCGCGGCATGCTGCGCTCGTCAGCGCGGTCTTGTTGGTAGTACACCAGCAGGGCATACACCTCGGCGAGTGCGCGCAGCTCGGGGGCTAAGGTGACACCATCGGGCGATGGGGAGCGTGCCCGCCAGTAGTTAATGGCTGACTCAATATCGGTAATGTGAATACCCACACTGGCAGGACGCTCCACAGCGGCCTTGTTAGCAGCCTGCGCTGCGGGCAGTTTGGTGGGCGATGTGGTCAAAGAGGAATCAGACATGGGGAGCGGATGATACCGCGCCCCGTGCCTGCAGGCCGGGCTTTAGCTTAAATCTTTGGTGGCGGGTACTGTCTTGGTAGGCGATTTTGGCGAACTTCTCACGCTCCACACCATAGTAATAGCCAAAACCGCCACCACCACACCTAATGATGCTGCAACAGGTATTTTGAAAATATCAATCAACATCATCTTGGTGCCGATAAAGACCAGCACCACTGCCAAGCCGTATGTCAGCAAATGGAACTTGCTGGCCACTGCAGCCAACAAAAAATACATGGCACGCAAACCCAAAATAGCAAACACGTTAGAGGTCAGCACAATAAAAGGGTCGCTGGTAATGGCAAAGATGGCGGGGATGGAGTCGACCGCAAAAATCACATCGGTTAATCCTACTAAACAAATAACCATGAACAGCGGTGTCGCAATACGTTTGCCGTTCTCGATTGTCCAAAATTTTTCGCCATCGTAGTTTTTACTAACCGGCAAAATTTTGCGCAATAACTTCAAAGCGGGGTTGTCATCAAGAGTTTGCTCTTTGCCCGCTGCCCACCACATCTTGACACCTGTCAAAATCAAAAATGCACCGAAAATATACAAAATCCAGTGGAACTGCTGCAGCAGCCAGCCGCCTACCAAGATCATGATGGTGCGCAAGACGATGGCACCAATGATGCCGATCATCAACACCCTCTTTTGGTACTTCGGCGGCACTGCAAAATAGGTAAAGATCATCAAAAATACAAAAATGTTATCAACGGCTAATGACTTCTCAATCAAATAACCCGTGAGAAACTCTAAGGCTTTCGTGTTGGCGACCTCGGTGTCACCCGTAGTGTCTTTGACGGCCCACCAGAACAAAGCATTGAACATCAAGCTGGCGCATACCCAAATAATGGACCATTGGGTGGCCTCTTTGACATTAACTTCGTGCGCGCCTTGTTTTTTAAGCACTACAAAATCAATAAACAAAGCGGCTAAAACAACCGCCACAAAAGTGACCCAAAGCCATAAGGGCGCAATAGTTTGCATAAAAACCTTTCAAAAACACGTTAAAAAACACATGTCGAAAGGTCTTGCGGGGGGCTGCTTGCGTGGTGGTGCAAGTCATTTGTCTGCTTCCCGTGCTCCGGAAACTATCAAAAAAGATAGCAACGAATTGACGAAACACGGGCACTCTACGAAGTTGTAGTCAAAAATATAGAGCGCGCTACTCCCCTTTCGGTCTAGGTATTATCAAGCGCAGTTTGTTGTTGTCCAGATCAACCCTACGTCATAGTGGGGTATTGACCGCTGAGTTTGCTTTGCAGCGGTTTTTCTTTTCAAATAGCACTGCGAAGGGGAGTAGCTCCCTTTGTGTGCAGTTTAGAGAAACCCTGGATTTACGCCATGGTGCCGCACACAATATCAGCGTGTCGTCATTACGAAGTCATAACATCTTCCGGCGCGCTGGGCACATTTTGCGTATGCAGTGCTGAGCCAGACCTTCGATTTGCACCTTTGGGGAAACCTGCAGGCTGTTGGATCGAAGCGTTGGCAACTTGTGATTTATTCACAGTATTTACAGTCCCCAAAGCTTTCCCATCTTCCTGCGGTCGTCCTTGAAGGATTTGATCGATGTGTTCCCCAACATAACAGGTGATATATGGAACTTTTCTCGACGCCGTGGTGGTCTGCACTATTGGCTATTATTTTGATTGATTTGGTACTGGCAGGCGACAACGCTATCGTCATTGCATTAGCTGCGCGCAATTTGCCGCAGGATTTACAAAAAAAGGCGATTATTTGGGGCACGGTGGGCGCGATTGCAGTGCGCTCAGCCATGACTTTGGTTGTGGTTTGGCTGTTGAAAATACCGGGGCTGATGCTCATTGGCGGTTTAGGCTTGGTATGGATTGCCTACAAACTGCTGGCTGACCAAGGCAGCCAAGAGCATGATGGCCCGATAGTCAGCACCTTTTGGGGGGCCATGAAAACCATCGTCGTTGCTGACGCGCTGATGGGTATTGATAACGTTCTAGGTGTTGCAGGTGCCGCAAACGGCGCGATGGATCTAGTCATCATTGGCTTGCTCATCAGCGTGCCGATTGTGGTGTTTGGCTCGCAGCTGGTGCTCAAGCTGGTAGATCGTTTTCCTGTCATCATTAAAGTAGGTGCTGCAGTATTGGCCTTCACTGCCGCCAAGATGATCATCAGTGAGCCATTGTTAGACCCTGTGTTTGACCCTCCAGAACCGATACACACCGCTGCGCGTTGGATGACGTATGTGCTGGCGATCTTGGGTGTTTTAGGTGCTGGCACTTGGGCTACCTCGCGTAACCGCAAGCTTCAAAGCGCTTGATTTAACCCCCGTTTGATTTTGATTTTTTTATGACCAAGGAGATACCATGGACACACTGATTGTTTATCTAGATGACGCAGAATACGCCCAGCACATGCTGGCACCTATGCTATCCAGTGGCACACCGACGCGCTGGGTGCTGGTAGCCTGCGCCCCACGCATGAGCCGCCGCATCGGCAAATGGCTAAGCCATAGTTCACGGGAGAATTGGCGCAACAAGTGGTGCGATAAATTGTTCTCGAAAATTTCGCCCATCATCCAAGACAGCACCACCAAAGAACAACTGGCAATCGAGTACGTTGTGGCGCAAGGCGCTTTGCCTGAACTAACCCAGCAACTGCGTACGCGATTTGGTGCGGCGCGTGTGGTAGATGCACGCCGCCCCAAATTTGGCCAAGAGATGACGCCCATCACTGAGAACCAACCTTCAACCAAGGTCAGCTGGCAAGTACCCACTGCAGTGGGTTCATTGAGTGCCCTTTTGGTTTTAGCGGCTGAGTGATCGGACCTGGTGGTGCTATGCTCTGTGCATGAAATTATTAATTAAATGGCTGCTCAGCGCTATGGCCTTATTGGCTGTGGCGCATTTCTATCCTGGCGTTCAGGTTCAAAGTTTTACAGCCGCTTTGATTGCCGCCTTTGTACTTGGGTTGCTCAATACGATTTTGCGGCCTATCTTGGTGGTGTTGACACTGCCTGTCACCATAGTGAGCTTGGGTTTATTTTTATTCGTTATCAACGCTTTGATGTTTTGGGCGGCATCGAGTTTGCTTGATGGCTTTCAGGTGCGTAACTTCACGGCAGCGTTGATAGGCTCTTTACTGTATTCGGTGGCGGGTCTGGTTATTGAGGCTGCGCTCGATCGCCTCTTTAAAAAGTCTTAAGCCGCAGCCCGCAATGGGCTGCATTGTCCAAATTAATTAGGTGTTTTGTCGTTCGCAAAATCACGTTGCAACGTGAGTACAGCACGTGTTCGCGCGTCAATGATTGACAGCTCGATATGGTCAGCTTTGGCGCCAGTGCGCGCTGCTTCTTGGGCCGCTTTAAATCGGTCTAAAGCCGCAATGTAGTCAAGTACTGCGACACGCGACTCTGCTTGCGCGCGGATAGCGCGCAAGGTGTTTTTTTGTGTAGCCTGCAGGGCAGACATCGCCTCCCAAGCTAACGCGTCTTGCGGCTTGTCAGCCAACCATACTTGTAATGCCTCGATCGCTATTTGCTGATCAGATGCGCTGGTGTTAGCTTGGCTTGCGCTGAGCGCCCACTGCAGCAGGACCGCCCGCTCAGACGCTGCACCGGCCATCCATGGACGCAACAAATCCAGTGCACGCGGGGAGTTACCTTGGGCCATAGCAATATCAGCTTGCAAAAGCACTAAGGTTTGCAGCGCGTAGGTTGTGGCGCCTGTATTGGCTGACACTGACAGGTTAAAGCCTGGGCGGTTCGATGCTGTGTTGGCGGCTGAGGGCTGGCTGCTGTTAGCAGGACCCATAAGCTCGCGGGCGCGGTCGCTCCAGCGCTGCGCTAAGGATAAGTCGCGCTGCTTTAAAGCCGCCAGTGCGCCTGCATACAGACTAGCTGGCAGCAAAGCTTGCTGTGCCGTGCTGCTGCCAAGGACGGCTTTTCGCACATCGCTCTCGGTTAAGGCTATTTCGTTGCGCAGTGCGTCTACCGAGGGGCCAGCCAATATGCGTGCGCGGCGTACCACCATGGCGTGCTCTAACGCCGTATCCATGTTGGTGGGTGCTGCAGGCGCAGGCGCGTTCAACTGCAAACGCGACTGCATATCACCCACACGTTCACTGGTCAGCGGGTGACTGCGCAGATAGGGAAAGCTACCGTTGTCGTTGATGCGGTTAGCCTGCGCCAGTTTGTCAAACATGCCTACAAAACCTTGCGTATTGAACTGCGCATCTTGCATGATCTGGTAGCCAATGCGGTCGGCTTCGCGTTCCATATCGCGTGAGAAATTCAGCTGCGATTGGGCACTGGCGGCCTGGCTACCAGTGATCACGGCACCTGCAATGTCGCTGTTTTGGCGCGCTGCCAGTGCGCCCAAAATCATGGCTCCCAGCAGCCAAGGGGCTTGCTGGTTTTGCTTGCTGGTGATGCGCGCGATATGGCGCTGCGTGACATGGGTCAGCTCATGGCCTAACACCGAGGCTAATTCATCTCGGTTTGCCACTATGGCAATCAACCCCAAGTGCACTCCCAAGTAGCCACCAGGCAAGGCAAACGCATTGACGCTGCGGTCACGTGCCAACATGACTTGCCATGCAAAACGCTCTTGTAACTCGGGCGTAATATCGCCGCGTTGGCGTGCAGCGCGTATCAGCGGTTGCCAGATGCGCTGCACATAATCACCCAGCACCGGGTCATCTAGATAATCAGGGTCGCGGTAGATGTCTCGCGCGATGCGCTGTCCCAGCTTGCGCTCAGCGGCAATGCTCATCAACTGGTCATCCCCCAATTGCGGCAAAGTGCTTTGTGCATAGCCTAGCGGCGCAGCCCATAAAGATATTGCCATCGCTATTAAATTAATAGCTACTTGAGTAATAGATACTTGGACTATAGGGGGGTTTTTCATCCAAAACGGCCTTTTTAGAGCTGGGTGTAGATCAAAACGAGTCTATGGGCAAGAATGCCAGCGGTTGGGCGGTGGTGCCGTCCACCAGCACTGTCCAAAAGGTTTTACGCCCCACCATAGGAACGTAGCGCAGTGCTGCCTCAGCGCGGCCTGTGCTGCGCACTGCCTGGTCAATTTGCGCGGCTTGTGCAGCAAACCGAGTTTTCAGTTGTGCCATTGGCTTTGATTCGGCAATCACTTGCTTGGCAGCCAATTCGTAAGGCTGCCACAACTCAGGGCGTGCGGACAGTTGCACGCCGCTCAAAGCGGCAAATGTAAAGTCACCTTTTTCTTTACCGTCTTTGAACTCGCGCAACGATAGCGTGCCAGGCCCGGTGATGGGTAAGCTGCGCAACTCAGGGAGTGCTTTGTCCAGCAGATCAGTGTCTACCTCGATAGCATGCACCACCCGAAAGCGGTCGTATTCATGCACCAAATACACTGGGCGGGAGATAAACACCGTCCACAGGCCATAGCCCAGCGCCGCCACCTGCAGCAATACGATGATGGCCAAGTCACGCTTGAGTTCTTTGATGGGTTTTTTGCAGTTGAACACAGCAAAGGTTAACAAAGGCCCCATGACCACATCGACTGCTACGATAATGAAGAATAGTTCACGCCCACCAGAGATTTCGCGGTACGGGTATGGGTACCACACCCCAAAGACCAAGGCTGCAGCCAAGGCGGCGACCGCAACACTGAGGGCAAAATGCGCTGCACTGGCTAAAAATCTGTCTTTCCAAGGGTTTCCGGTATTAAACATAGGCTTATGATAAGAAAAGAAGTTAAAGGTTTCGTACACACTATGGCTACATCATCACAGGCAGTTTCGCGCAGCCCGCTTACACATTTTGACGCATCAGGCCACGCCCACATGGTGGATGTGGCTGATAAGCCCGCTACCAAGCGTGTGGCCATAGCGCAAGGCCGTATTGTGATGCAAGCCGCCACCTTAGCCTTGATTACCTCAGGCAGCGCTAAAAAAGGTGATGTGCTAGGTATTGCGCGCGTAGCGGGTATTCAAGCCGCCAAAAAAACCAGCGACTTAATCCCCTTATGCCATCCACTGGCCATTACCCGAGTGACTGTAGATTTAACCTGCAGTGAACCAGGGGCTGAACCCAGCATTACCTGCACCACCACAGTAGAAACCGTGGGGCCCACTGGTGTGGAGATGGAGGCGCTGTGCGCTACCAGCGTAGCGCTGCTAACCATCTACGACATGTGCAAGGCCGCGGACCGAGGCATGGTGTTGCACACTATTGGATTACTAGAAAAGCATGGTGGCAAGTCGGGCAGTTTTGTGGCCACGCTATGACCGCACTGCACCATCGCCATTACCGCTGCACCTGTGGCAACGCGGTTTTTATGCGAAACAGCGCATGCCTGAACTGCCATCGTCAGCTAGGCTACGAACCCGAGCGCGCGCAAATAGTGGCCTTGCACGCCACTGAGCGCGATGACCAATGGACCATTGACAGCGAAGGTGGTTCTGCGGGTACAGGCAAGCGCTATCACCGCTGTGCTAATTTTCATACGGCTGCAGCATGCAATTGGCTACGCCCTGTAAATCTGCGCTTACCTGAGAGTGACAACGGCCTGTGCATTGCCTGCAGCCTGAACCGCACTATCCCCGACCAATCACTGCCCGAGAATCAGGTACTGTGGCAGCGCATTGAGGTAGCTAAACGGCGCTTGGTGAGCCAGCTGTTAGCGTTAGGTCTGCCTGTAACCACCTTGGCACTGTCACCCTGGCAAGACGCTAAGGCGGGTATGGCTTTTGCCTTTTTGCGCAGTATGCAGGGGCAAGACCCAGTCACCACAGGCCATGCGCATGGCGTGATTACACTGGACGCTATGGAGGCTGACGATACCGAACGTGAGCGTATCCGCGAGAGTTTGCGCGAACCCTACCGTACCTTGCTGGGCCATTTGCGCCACGAGGTGGCCCATTACTACTGGGACAGGTTGGTCGCCAAGACGGCTTGGCTAGAGCCCTTCAGACAGCTATTTGGCGATGAACGCGCAGACTATGCTCAGTCGCTTGATCACCATTACCAAATCGGCGCCCCATTTGACTGGGCGCAGCGCTATGTAAGTGCCTATGCATCGTCGCACCCATGGGAGGATTGGGCAGAAACCTGGGCGCACTATCTGCACATGCGTGATGGCATGGACACGGCTGCGGGCTTTGGTTTTGAGGCCAGCGATATTGATACTGACCGCAGGCCGTATACCTTAGATGCGCTGTGGAACCCGGGCCTGCCTGGCGCGCAAAGTTATCTCGACTTTGTCAACAACTGGCTGCGCATCACCGCTGTGCTAAACGAGCTATCGGCCAGCATGGGAGAGCGCGACTTTTATCCGTTTGTGCTGCCTTATCCTGCTGTTGCTAAGCTTCAGTTAGTACACGAAATAGTATCTGCGCAGCGCCGTTGACCAAACTGGAGTAGCCCAACAGGCGCATCATATATGCTATGCAATTTATAGCTGTCTAATCAATGAATACTTGGACTAAAGCCGAAATTGTTTGTAAAAACTATGCTCTGCATGTATCTTTGGCGCAGATAAGTGTGACAGCCACAACACATGGCAAAAGTACTGGCTCAGCGTTCGCTTAACGGGTTCAATACAAGCCTCTTTAACAGCTTTAGGAGCTACTGAATGAAATTAAGAAAACGCTACACCATCGACACCAGCAAGTTCAACACCATGAGCATCGCTATCATTTCTGCAGCCGCTTTATATTTGCCTATGGCCCATGCCCAAATGACTGCACCTAGCCAGCCAGCACCCGGCGCACCAGCGGCTACCAGCCCCGATACAGCGAAGTATATGGAAGCTTTTGCACGTGCTGATAAAAATGCTGACGGCAAACTGAGCAAAGAAGAGGCAGAAAATTTACCTGCTATTGCCCAGCGCTTTGAGCAGATAGATACTGACAAAGATGGCAGCATTTCACAAGCTGAATATTTATCAGCATTGAAAAACTAATGCCTCGCACGTCGCACTGCTGGTGCACATAAAAATCCCCCGCTGATGCGGGGATTTTTATGTCTGAAATTTAAACTAGCCTTCAGCTGGCTCTGCCCGCGGTGCACCAGTTAATTTACGCCACGTTTTAGCGCAGAAGTATTCAAAATCATCCACAAAGGTATACACCGCTGGAATCACCAGCAAGCTAAGTAAGGTCGAGGTGATTAACCCCCCAATCACTGCTACCCCCATTGGAGAGCGAAAGCTGCCGTCAGCTGCCCCCCAGCTCATGGCAATGGGCATCATGCCTGCGCCCATGGCAATAGTTGTCATCACGATAGGTCGCACTCGCTTGTGGCAAGCATCCAGCAGGGCATCCAAGCGGCTCATAGGCTGTACAGCGGGTTGCGTTTCAGTAGCGGGTTTGCCACGGCGCGCTTCAATAGCGTATTCCACTAGCAATATAGAATTTTTAGTGGCTATGCCCATCAGCATGATCAAGCCAATCAATGAGGGCATAGAGAAGCTTTTATCCGCCAAAAGCAATCCTACAAATGCACCGCCCAAAGACAGTGGCAGTGCCGCCAAAATCGTCATGGGGTGCAAGAAGTCTTTAAACAACAGCACCAGCACAATGTAAATGCACAGCACCGCCGTCAGCATGGCTAAACCAAAGCTGGCAAATAATTCACCCATCACTTCAGCGTCACCAATGGTGACTTGCTTGACACCAGCAGGCAGGTTTTTAATGGCATCTAGCTTTTCGACCGCCGCCGTCACATCGCCCAGCGGCAGGCCAGACAGCTCCACCTCAAACTGTACATTGCGTGCGCGGTTAAAGCGGTCAATCACTGCAGGCCCGCCAGACATTTCAATCTTAGCCACTTGGCTCAGCATCACCGGGCCACGGCTACCTGTGACCATCAACCGCTCTAGTGCAACGATATCGTTGCGTGCATCGTCTGACAGACGCACCACAATAGGTACTTGCCGCTGCGCAAGGTTAAGCTTGGGCAGTGATGCATCGTAGTCGCCCACCGTGGCAACGCGAAGCGTCTCGCCAATGGCGGTACTGGTGACACCTAAATCCGCCATGCGTGCAAAATCAGGCCGCACGGTCAGCTCAGGCCGCACCAGCGAAGCGCTGGAGGCTACAGAGCCAAGGCCTGGAATAGTGCGCAACGCTTTTTCAACCGATGCGGCAGCTTCTGACAAAGCCACTGGGTCTTCGCCGGTTAAGGCTAATATGTATTTTTCACCCGATCCGCCCAAGCCTACTTTGCTGCGCACACCCGGCAAGTCTTCTAAGGCTTTGCGAATATCGTTTTCAATCCCTTGCTTGCGCGGTCGTGTGCCGCGTTCCGCAAGTAGCACGGTCAAGGTTGCCTTGCGGGTTTCAGCTGCGCCGCCTGATGCAAATGGGTCAGAACCCGCCGCACCACCGCCAATGGTGGTGTAGATTGATTTCACGTGCTCTACTTTACTGACTAGCAATCGAGCGGCTTCTGCAACTAGGGCTGTCTCTGCTAATTTTGTGCCTGGCGGTAACTCAATGTTGACCTGAGTTTGTGAGTTGTCATCGGGCGGTATGAATCCCTTAGGTAGCTGAGGAATCAACATGATCGAACCAGCAAAAAACGCCAGAGCCGCCAGCACCGTAACCAGGCGGTGCTGCAAACACCAGCGGCTAGCGCGCATGTACCACTGCATCAGCGCGCCATCCTTTTCTACATGGCTGCTAGTAATGGGCTTTAGCAGATAAGCTGCCATCATCGGTGTGAGCATGCGCGCCACCACCAAAGATGCAAACACGGCCAAAGCTGCCGTCCATCCAAACTGTTTAAAGAATTTACCCACAATACCGCTCATAAACGCAGTGGGCAAAAACACCGCAATCAAGGTAAAGGTAATAGCGATCACCGCCACTCCAATTTCATCAGCGGCTTCCATCGCAGCTTGGAAGGGCGTTTTACCCATGCGCAAGTGGCGCACAATGTTTTCCACCTCCACAATCGCATCGTCTACCAAGATACCAATCACCAACGATAGTGCCAGCAGAGTCACTACGTTGATGGAGAAGCCTAAGTAGTTCATACCAATAAATGCCGGAATCACCGACAGCGGTAGCGCCACAGCAGATACAAACGTAGCGCGCAAATCTCGCAAAAACAACCACACCACCAGAACGGCTAGCAAAGCGCCTTCAATCAACAGGGTGAGCGAGGCTTTGTACTCTTCTTCCACTGGTGTCACAAAGTCAAAGGCCTCGGTAAGCTCCATATCGGGCCGGGTAAGTTTGAGTTCTTTTAGCACTGCGCGCACACCACGGCCTGCTTCTACCTCGCTAGCGCCTTTGCTGCGGGCTATTTCAAAGCCCACCACAGGCACACCGTTGAGCAATGCACTAGAACGTGGCTCGGCAATCGTGTCCGTGACTTGCGCTATTTGGTCGAGGCGAATTTTGCGGCCCGTGGTGTCAAGCGCTAATTCAATGGCAGCGATCTCGGCTGCAGATTTGACAGTGGCTAGCGTGCGCACAGGTTGCTCGCTGGTACCAAGGTTAGTGCGCCCGCCAGCGGTTTCCATCTGCACATCGCGCAGTTGACGCGATACCGCTGCAGCGCTAACACCTAGCGATTGCATCTTGGCGCTGTCTAGGGTAATGCGTACCTCGCGGTTGACCCCGCCCACACGACTAACCGAGCCTACGCCTTTAAC
Organism: Polaromonas sp.; assembly: GCA_043747295.1. GTDB lineage: Bacteria > Pseudomonadota > Gammaproteobacteria > Burkholderiales > Burkholderiaceae_C > JAAFIP01. Next base: position 13,571 of record JAYTPK010000051.1, read on the forward strand.
AGCCAACAGACGGCGGGTCAGCACATCGTCAACGAACCAAGACAGCGCTTCGTCATCCATGGACGGAATACGGATGGTGTAGGCCAACACCGGGCCACCAGAAATATTGATCTTACTAACGATCGGATCGCGCAGGTCAGCAGGCAAGTCAGCGCGCACCTGCTGCACGGCAGAGCGGGTTTCGTCCAGCGCTTCTTGTGTGGACTTTTCAATGCGAAATTCTGCCGTGATGGTCACTACACCGTCTTGCACTTTGGTGTAGATGTTCTTTAAACCTTCAAGCGAAGCAATCGAGTTCTCGATCTTGCGTGCCACCTCGGTCTCAAGCTGTGACGGCGAACCACCGGGCAGGCTGGCAGAAATTACGATGTTGGGCACCTCCAAATCCGGAAAGTTTTGCACCTTCATGTTTTGGTAGCCCAAGATGCCAGCAAAACATAGCATCACAAAAAACATAATCGACGCAATCGGGTTGCGAATGCACCAGGCAGAAACGTTCATGGTTAACTCCTAGCTTGGGTTTTATTGGGCCGCGCTAACCGCAGCGGTGGGTGCGGCAGGTTTAGCGGGGGCTGCAGCAGGCGTTGCGATTACTTTGACAGTATCACCATCAGCTAAGAAAGCTGCTCCACTGGCGACAAAGCGATCACTGCTTTTAGCGCCTTGCACAATCTCCACTGCGTCGCCCACGCGTCTGCCCGTTTGCAATTTAACTTGGCTGATCTTGTCGGTGGCTTCAATTCGCATGGCAAAGGTAAAGCCATCACGCAACACCAGCGCTTGCTGCGGCAAGGTTAGCGCATTTGAGCTACCCAAGGCAAACTCACCTTTGGCAAACATACCAGCTTTCACGTCGGGGTGCTGCGGTAAATCAACATACACCAGTGCATTGCGTGTTTGCGCATCGACCGTGGGGGCAATCACGCGCACCTTGCCTTGCACTTGTGCACCACTGGCGGCAGTCACTGTAGCGGTCATAAAAGGCTTAATACGCGCCACTTCGGTGCTGGTAACCTCAGCACGCCACTCTAGGCGACCCTGGCGAATGATGCGAAACAGCTCAGACCCAGCACCTACCACTGAGCCCACAGTGGCCAAGCGCGCAGATATCACACCATCATCCGGTGCTGTCAATTGGCCATTTTTCAAACGCACTTGGGTGTTGGTGACCGTAGCACGCGCGGCGTCTACACGGGCTTTGGCGGTAGTTTCTGCCGTGGTGTACTGTGCTATTTGCTGCGCACTAAGCGCGCCTGTATCTTGCAGGCTACGTGCTCTTGCCGCATTGGCTGCTGCCTCTGACAATGTGGCTTGCGCCTCAGCAAGTGTCGCCTGCGCCTGCAGTACGTCGGCTCGTGCGGTATCTGCACTGAAGATGGCCAGTATTTGGCCCTTTTTGACTGCATCTCCAACGTTCACTCGCACCTCAGTAAGCTTAAGGCCATTGACCTCGGCGCCAATAATGGCCTCTTGCCAGGCAGCGACGTTACCGTTGGCCAACAGTTTCAAGCCCAGCGCGCCATTGCTAGGGCTAACGGCGTTCACGCTGAGCGCAGCCTTAACTGCAGCGGGTTGCACAGCATCTTTTTTGCCTTTTTGCACCCAAAGATAGGCAGCAACTAGCGCAATAGCTACGGCAATAAATACACAAATAACAACTAACTTTTTAGTGCTTAATTTGGATGGAACTGAAAATTTCATAGTTACTCCGAGAGATAAGAGGTCTGGCGCGAATAATCAAATGTGGCTATCAAGGCTGCGTGGGCGCCATACTTTGGCTAGTCCACCCGCCACCAGCCGCGCGGTATAAGCTAACCCAAGCGGCGATGCGTTCGCGGTCTAGTGTGAGTTGGCTTTGCTGCGCTTGTACAGCGGTGCGGCGGGCGTCTTCCAGCTCTACTAAGCTTGCCAAACCAGCTTTGTAGCGCGCTTGCGTAGCGTCTAACGATACTTTGTAGCCGTTGGTTGCCGTTTGCACATCGGCACTGCGCTGCGCTGTGCTGTCCAATTTAACCAAGGCTTCTTCTACCTCGCGTACCGCATTGCGCGCTTTGGCGCGCAGGTTAACTACCGCTTCATCGTAGGCCACCACGGCCGCTTTAGCGTTAGCGGCATTACGACCACCGTCGAACAAAGGCACGCTCAATGCGATAGGCCCCAGCGACCAAGTGATACCTTCGGTGCTTTGACCACCCTGACGTACCGTTGCCCCCGCAATTGACCCGTTAAGCGACAGCATAGGCAAGCGGCGTGCATCGGCGGCGCGCGCATCAGCACTAGCAGCAGCTACATCACGCTGTGCAGCGGCAATATCTGGGCGCTGAGCCAACACTTGCGCAGGTACTGAGTTAATAGTGAATAAGGTTTTCTGTGCCGTGATTTTTTGTGCCACGCTGATATTGGCAATTAACTTCTCGCGCAGGGAAGGTTCAGGTAACGCCGTTAATGCGACTAGAGACTTGACTTTTACCTCGCACTGCGCTTGAGCAGAGCGCAAGCTGTTAGCAGCGTCAGCTGCGCTGGCGCGTGCCAGCGCAGCGGTAGCAGGTGCATTCAGGCCTGCCTTGGCGGTTAGCTCGGCTAAGCGTGCGGTCTCGCTGCGTGAAGTCGCGTCACTTTGCGCTAACGCCACACTGGTTTGGCAGCTCAGCCAGTCATAGTACGTGCCAGCCACTTCAATAGCTACGGCAACGCGTGCATCGTGCCAGCCTAGCTCTGCAGAATCTAACCTAGTTTGTGCCGCACTACTGGTAGCACGCTTACCCCCGAATACATCAATTTCCCACGATGCTTCTACCCCTGCGCTAGCGTTACTGGCAGTCGGTGCCTTAGGGCCTTGCACGCCGCGTGACCCCTGTACGCTGGCGTTCACCATAGGCAGTGTGGCGGCTTGCGCACCCGTGAGTGCCGCACGCGCTTGTGCAATGCGTGTACGTGCTGCGGCCAGGCTGGCGCTTTCTTTTTGCGATGCGGCCAATAGCTCTACCAGCAAAGCGTCATCCCACTGCTGCCACCATTGGTTCATGGTATCAATGCTGCCGCCGTGAGGCAATGTAGCCTGCCAAGTAGCAGGGGCTGACACTTGACTGTCCGCTTGAACACGGTTGGCATCGGGCAAACCCACCGTGCTGGCGCAACCCATAGCCAACAAGCCAGCTAACAAAATTAGAGCGAGCTTGCCTGCAAGCAGACCATGTCGGGTTAAATCGGAGCCAGGTTTAGCTGTTAGTGTCGATAACGTGTAGGTGTCTTGCATTACTGATCCTTTCATGTCGAACGCGGGGCGCGGCGGCGTGCGCCTTCGGCGTCAATCATGGCGCGTGCGTACATCACTAAGCGCTCTTGCATGGTGTCCAGTGCCTTGGCGCCGGTAATTAACTTGGGGTGAAGTTTCAAAGTCATTTCGCGGCCCACATACATGTGTACGCCCATAGCGACAATGGATATCACCAGCCTGCGAATATCATCGTCAATTTTTTTAACTCTATAGTGACGGCGTAACACCTGCGCTAGTGCATCTTGGTAAGGCTTAATGCCTTGGTCAATTTGCTCGTCCCACAAGCCAGTAGGCTCTACCATCTCGCGCATGTGCAGGCGAATACATTGCTGCACCAAGATGTCTTGCTTGAGTGGCTCAATGAATCCGGTATACAGCCCTTGCAATGCATCGTTAAGAGAGAGCTCTTTACCCGCAAATAGGCCAATATCGTCTTCGGGGCTGCCCATGGGCTCAGTAAATGCGGCGCGGTAAAGGCCGGCTTTGTCACCAAAATAATAGCTAATGGATGCAATATTGACCCCTGCATGCGCTGCAATGGTGCGCGTAGAGGTCTTGGCAAAACCTTGTTCTGCAAAGCATTGCACAGCAGCCTCTAGCAAACGCTGGCGCGATTCTTCACCATCAATTCTTGGATTTTTCATCCTGTAAGTATAGTAAGTTAAATCAATCGTTTGATTTAACTTACCGTAAAACCCTGTAAAAAATATGCTGTTGCTGTCCCTACCTGGGTAGGGGTGGCAACAGCCCAGGCTATCGGGATACGCTGCGCAAGTTGTTTGCGGCACGCATCATTTGCTTCAAAATGTGTAATTCACTCCAGCCAATAGACTGGTTTGTCCTTTGCGTTCAACCAGCGGGCTTTTGCCTGCGTTACCTTGAAGCTGTGTGAACGTGACCCCAACATTAGCAGCCCAATTTTTATCAAATTGATAGTTTGCGCCCAAAGACAGCGCTGCACTTTTGATGCCTCCATCAGCCTTATATTGTTTAAAGCCACTCTTTGCCGACTGCGCTGCAGTCACGCCGAAATATGTTTGCATGTATTTGCTATCAGCCCAGTTTAAGCTGGGGGAAATGGACAGGATAATCGCGCTTGTCACCGGAATAGGGATTTCGGTGCTCAAACTTATTTCAGTACCACCGTGGCCTTTGAAGCTGCTATCCTTGGCATCGACTTTTCCGTCCCCGGTATTTTTAGTAAACTGCAGCATGATGGGTACACCCACGGTGTAATGGCCAAAAACGCTGACATCTGCACTCGACTTAATCTCGCCCATACCCTTGAGACGCTTACTACCAGGGCTTAGTAGCGTACCGTCAGCATTGTCTTTGCGGCCCGTATTGGCCCCCAGCGATACTCCTAAAGAATAAGCGTCAGTTTCAATAGCTGTCCATGAAAGCCCAAGCCCCTTGCCCCCAATGCCGAAGGTACCATAGCCATCGGTTTTGTAGCGTATATTGACATTAGGTACCAAGCCAGATACTGTCTTTTTACCACCTTCGTAATCTGATGAGGACGCAATAGCTGCACCCACTGACACCTCCCAGGGACTCGTACTTTTGCTGCTGGGTTTGACTGCATCTTGCGCAAAAGCAGAGCCCGCTGCCACAACCATCAACGCGCTGGCTCCTATCCAGTAAACAGGCGATGACTTTAAGCGTGGTTGAAATTTAAATGCAAAAGCACTAGTTACCATCATGATCTCCGTACAGTTAAAAGAGTGCCATCGTACGGAGCGCACAGGCAGCTTACCTTGCGCATTACTTAAAGCGTGGCTTGCAGTCTTAAGCCGCGCTTAAGGCCTATTCAGTTACATTGAAGGCACGAAAACCATCGAACTTATTCTCACCATTAACTATGCGTGTTTTATTGCTTGAAGATGATTTGCAGCTGGGCAAAGCTTTGCAATCGGCCCTGTCGCAGGACGAGTTTCAGCCCGTGTGGGTACGGCGCGTGCAAGAGGCCAACAATCTGTTGAAAGAAGAGGCGTTTGTCGCCTTGTTACTCGATATCGGCCTGCCTGATGGTTCAGGTTTAGATGTATTAGAAGCCTTGCGAAAAAACGGTAAACATATTCCCGTCATCATGCTCACCGCCCGTGATGCATTAGAAGATCGTTTAAAAGGTTTAGACATGGGCGCGGATGACTATCTACCCAAGCCGTTTGCAATACCTGAATTGATATCGCGGCTACGTGCGGTCATTCGCAGAAGCTCAGGCTTTTCAGACAAAGTATGGCGCATAGGCACGCTGTGCATTGAGCCGACCAAACATAAAGTCAGCCTAGGTAATGTCACCTTGGATTTATCAGTGCGTGAATATGATTTGCTGATGGAGCTAGCCCGCCAGGCGGGCCGCTACGTAACCCGCGCGAAGCTGGAACAAGCCATATTTAAAAACGATACAGAAATAGAAAGTAATGTCTTGGATGTGCATGTGCACCATTTGAGAAAAAAACTTGGCGCAGACCGCATCAAAACCATTAGGGGTGTTGGATATTTGCTGGAGGACGCTCTATGAACTGGCGCAATCCGTCTCTGCTGCGCCGCCTGCTAATTGGCCAAATGGTGGCTGTGGTGGGCTTTTGCCTGATAGCGACAGGCAATTTGCTGTGGCAATTTAAAAAACAAGGCGACGGAGAGCTTGATAAAAGTCTCATGATCAGCGCACAGGCCATAGCTAATACGCTTAAACAGCAAGCTTCAAACCAACAAGAAGTTGTCGCAATTCTAGCTTCGGTTGATCTCATAGCTGGAGAATCTGCAGCACTTTACAAGAAGAATCAGGTCGCTGGGCTTCTTGCGACAATATTTGGACTCAGAGTCAGTACGCTGCAAAACCAGGAGCTATACCGTTCTACAGGGTATCCCGCCAATTTCCCCTTGGGCTCAGGCCAGAGCACGATGAGTTTTAGCAGCGATGGGCAAGAATGGCGTGGTGCCGTTTTCCGTGCGCCAGAGCAAAACTTGGTCATTCAAATTGCACAGACAACAGCCTCAGCAGATAGCGAGATCATTGAATTGGTAAAAACCTACATCTTATGGCCCACACTGTGGTTTTTACCGCTGGCCACACTGGTGACCTATTTGATTGTGCGCCGAGGCTTAAAACCCGTCAGCGAGCTAGCCCACACCATTGCGCAGCGCAACCCCAACGATATGCAGCCTTTGGCCAGCACCATAAACTACATCGAAATCAAGCCGGTAGTCAACGAAATCAACACCTTGCTTCAAAAACTAGATGACACCCTGCGCCGCGAGCGCCATTTTTTAGCCGACGCTGCGCATGAGCTGCGAACACCCTTGGCCGTAGTTCAGGCCCAGGCTCATATTCTGGAGCATGCCACCAGCGCATTGGAGAAAAGCAATGCAGTCGACGAACTGAACCTGGGCATAGAGCGTGCGGCCAGCTTGATACAAAAATTACTGTTGACAGCCAAAGTCAGTGTGGATACCTACACACCGCAGTTTGAAAAAATCAATCTCACAGCATTTGTGCAAGAGCGCATCGCAACGCTCATGGTGCTAGCTGCGCGAAAAAATATTGACATTGAACTGCACGCCCCACATGACAGCTGGGTACAGATCGACAAAGAAAGCTTTATGTCCGCCGTAGACAATGTGCTGGACAACGCCATTCGCTACACCCCTCAGGGCGGGCAGATCAGTGTGTATATTGAAAAAACTGGCGCTGACAAACTGCACTTGCGCATCATGGACAGCGGCGAGGGTATAGCCCCGCAATGGCACAGCCGGGTGTTTGAAAGATTTTTTCGCATCCCTGGTACAGAGCAACAAGGCAGCGGACTGGGCTTGGCGATTGTAAAGCGCGTATTGGCGCTGCACGGCGGCGACGTGAGCCTGTCGCCCGGTTTGCAACAACGTGGCCTTTCGGTAGCGCTCACTCTGCCCAGCCTTTGCCCGCTTAAGCCCAGTACTTTACGGCTAGACTAAAACCGTTCGGGCTGAGCTTGTCGAAGCCCTCGCATGCCCTTCGACAAGCTCAGGGCGAACGGTAGATATGGTGGAAACGGTGTTAATGCACAGCAGCTTACTTTTTTATGGCCGACCAGGCAGCGTAGTCCTTAGGGTACATAGCCTTGTAGCGCTCTAAGTGAAACATGGCGATATCGTCAAAATGCAGCATTGTGGCCGACTCTATCAAAGGCTCGATCACCCGAGGCTCTGGCGAGAAGTGCACCAACTTCAGCGCCAGCTCCAAGACATGCGGTGCGGTTTGCGGTGTGACTGGCGTGGTCACCAGCTCGGCAAACTGCGCATGTTTTTTAAACACCACACTGCGCTTGGCTGCACCCATTACATCATCGCGGTACAGCGCGCTACGGTCTTCCTCGCTTAGGTAAATTTGGCTTACCCGGTGGTAGTCAAACGCTAAATAGGCAGTTATGCACAGCAAGGCTACCGCTATAACTTTAATAGCTATTGGAGCAATAAATACTTGGACTACAGCACTATTTTGTTCCTTTTTTGGCCTTTGCAGCATTCCTACGCATATTCCAAGCGTCATAAGGAAGGGGCCATACCACAGTGGGTATTCCACCATGCTGTGCACCCCAATCAGCATCAGTATGCCCCACGCCAGCTGGCGCGTAGGATCAGTCTCGCGCCAAGGCGCGCTGCGCACCACCCACCACAGCACCGCACCACAAAAAAGCACAGCAAACGGCACACCCAGCTCCACCGTCAAGTGCAGCGGCAAGTTGTGAGCGTTATCTAGCAGCTCAATAAACCGCACATCAAAATGCGTACTGTAGTGCGCATAAGCCAGCTCACGCCAGCCCCAACCAAACCACGGCTTCATAGCAATCA
>JAYTPK010000052.1:0-66132 GCA_043747295.1 Polaromonas sp.
GCCCTCTGAAAACGCTAGTGTCATGTCTAGCTTGTCGCCCTCGCCATGGCCACCGCCCGTGGATACGCTACCTACAGAAAATACATTTTGCAGGTAGTGGCCAAACTCATGGGCTATCACAGCGATATCAAATTCATCTGCATCCGCATCGGCTTTGCCCAATACATAAATTTCACGTTTTGCTGTGGTAGTGGTGACCCCGCCGCTGACTGTCGTGGTACTGCTGAATCTAAAAAATGTTTTGCCTCCTAATTGACCTGTAGCCAGATCTTGCGTAGCAGCGGTGTCAGTGTTCAGTGGGCTCCAGTAGATAGCGAGCTTAGGAAAAACGGCGTTAGGCTGGGCAGTGACGATTTGCTGTATCGATGTATACATGGTGTCGAGCATGGTGAAAATGCCTGCAGGACGCGAGCTTTGGGTGTAGCCGGTGCCGTTCCATGTCGTGCCTGCGTTGAGGTTACGCACCACGTTGGTGGAGGTGGTTGATGCGGGTGCGGTTTCTAAAACCCACAAAGCGTTGGCGGCAGTGTTGTCTAAAACGCGCACGTCCCATTGCGCCGCTCCAGCAGTTTTGATCAGCTCGGCTCTTACGCGAATGACATAGCTAGTGTTGCTAGGCACATTTAAGGTGTAGCTGCCTGTATTGCTGGTGGTAGTGGTTGACAGAATTTCTTCTAATGCGGTTCCAGAGTTTTTAACTGCTTGGATAGTGACACCGCGAATAGGCTTGTTAAAGCTAGCAGCGTAGTTCAATGAACCTGCTGCACCAACACCCATCACAGATGCCTGACGGTATGGAACAAACTCGTAGGTTGCATTGCCTGACACTATCACGGGTGGTGCCGTAATAACGGGTGTTGCGATCACAGGGGTAGCTATAACCGGCGTAGCAATAACTGGGGTATTGACTACGGGTGTGTTGATAACCGGCGTATTAATGACTGGCGTATTAACGGTCGGGTCTGTCACTAGGGGTATGGTGGTCCCTCCACCGCCCCCGCCGCCACAGGCTTGAAGTACCACGACGGTCAATGCCAGCGTGATAAGGCGTAAAAAATTCGGCGTAGAGCGCATAAATTTCCATAATTCAAAACTTTTCCAAGCAGACTGCCCGAATTTGAGTTGGATTATCTCAGTTATGCGTCAAATGTTTTTAAATGTTACGAGAATTTGATGCCTAAATAAACGTTAACTAATGCACATTTAAATGGCTCACTTTGCGCTATTCGAGTCCTTTTCAGGGTCAGGCCCGCTCTCGGTGCGCAGCACTTTCAAATCGCTGTCCATCACTGCGCTGAAAATCATTGATTTGTTGCCTGAATCTTCCAGGTAGCGCCAGTTGTAATAGGTTTCTTTCTTGAGCTCATACGGCACGACGCGCATGGGTTTGCCAAGCAGTTTGCGCACGTCTTCCATCATCATGCCAGGTTGCACTTTGACAAAGTTTTGCGGGGTGAGCACTTGTCGCAGGCTGGTCATTTTGCCGTCGGTGCCGATGCTGATCATGTAGTTGCGGTGGCCGCTGGGCTGGCGGTTGTATTCAAAAATCCGTATGCCGCCTTCGCCGTCCCAGACTTTTTCGGGTTCGCCAAATTTAGCGCGCACATCGGCCTCGGTGGCGATGCCTTCTTCCAGCTCAATAATGCGCTGCTGGTCGCAGCCAACTATTGCGAGCATGCTGGCCAATAGTCCCATCACGGCACCCCTTAAAAGTACTTTTTGAATTGAAGTCCACTGCATTTTGGTTCCTTTTTAGTTCAGTTTTCGTCAAATAACGCCGCCGGTCATCTTAGCCAAGGCCGCTGGCCGCGCCAGCCCAGTAAAATCATCACTTTGCTGGTGCTTCGATGATGTTGCATTTACCAGTCTAAGTTACAAGTCTACGCCGAGTTTCATCTATGTCCGCCTTGCTCAACGCCATCAGCCGTATTTTTTATAAACCGCAATACGTGTCTGATACCAGCCACTTTATCAACGACCTTAAGCGTAACCGCCCCACGCTAGAGGCTGAGCAGCGCGCAGGCCGCGCCCTGCTGTGGGATAAGAACGTGGACCGCAGTGCTTTGGCTGACAACGAGGACAGCCGAGTAGCGCAAAGCGGGTATGTGTATGGCTCAAAACCTTAAAAAACACTGTTTTACCTATCATTTAGTGCTGTAGTCCAAGTATTTATTACGTTTATAGCTATAAAAATAATAGCGTATTGCACACCTACCAGCCACCTGCTTACACCCCTTACATGAGCGATACGCCCCCACTAGCCACCGCTGTGCCAGACTCTGCGATGGTGCTGCCTGCTCTGCAGCCTGATGCACCTCAGCTCAATATAGGACTGCCAACCGTAGTGGATCAAGTAGCTTTAGCGCGCCTGTATGGCGAACCCTTGTTTGCGATGCCGACGGATTTGTACATTCCGCCGGACGCGCTAGAGGTGTTTTTAGAAGCCTTTGAAGGCCCGCTGGACTTGCTGCTGTACCTTATCCGCAAGCAAAATTTCAATATTTTGGACATCCCCATGGCGGGCGTGACGCGCCAGTATTTAAGCTATGTGGATGAAATTAGGGTTAAAAACCTGGAACTTGCTGCTGAATACCTGCTAATGGCAGCCATGCTGATCGAGATCAAATCGCGCATGCTGCTGCCGCCTAAAAAGACAGCCGAAGGCGTAGAGCCTGAAGACCCGCGTGCCGAGCTGGTGCGCCGCTTGCTGGAATACGAGCAAATGAAGCTGGCCGCCGCGCGGCTAGACGCCATACCCCAGTTTGGCCGCGATTATCTGCGTGCGCAGGTGACCATCGAGCAGTCATTGCAAACCCGCTTTCCCGATGTGCATGTGGTAGACCTGCAAGACGCGTGGCGCGACATCATGCGCCGCGCTAAGCTGATCCAGCACCACAAAATAACCCGCGAAGAGCTGAGCGTGCGCGAGCACATGAGCCATGTTTTAAAGAAGCTCCAGGGCCGCAAGTTTGTCGAGTTTGAAGAACTGTTTGACCCTAGCAAAGGTACCCCAGTATTAGTGGTCACCTTTATTGCTTTGCTAGAGCTGGCTAAAGAAACTTTGATCGACATTACCCAGGCTGAGGTGTATGCGCCAATCTACGTGAGGTTGGCTTTCACGCAGGCTGCTTGATCGCCAATGCTACTATTTTTATAGCTGCTTCGTCTTTAAATACTAGGACTACAGCCCAATTTACTTATAACCCACCCGGTCCAACATCTGCTGCACCTTCACCTGGTTCATACCCACTACGCTCACAGCCATTGTCTCTGATTTGAACGTGCCGCTGCTCATGGCTTTGAGCGCAGGGTTGCTCAGTTGTACGCCCTTGGACACTGGATATTCGTTATTGCCATTAGCAAAATAATCTTGCGCCTCTTTGCTGGCCAAGTACTCTAAAAACTTCACCGCATTAGCAGTATTTTTAGCGTTCTTGGCCATCGCACCGCCTGCAATGTTGATGTGGGTGCCCCAGCTCGATTGGTTAGGAAACATCACACCCACTTTGTCCATGATGGCCTTGTCCTCGGCTTTGTCGCTGCGCATTAGCCGTGCCACATAGTAGGTGTTAGTCAACGCAATACCGCATTCGCCGCTGGCTACCGCTTTGATTTGGTCAGTGTCGCCACCCTTGGGCGCGCGGGCCATGTTGGCGACCATGCCTGTTAGCCATTTTTCTGCAGCAGGTGCGCCAATGTGCTCAGTGACTGCGCCAAACAAGCTCAGGTTATACGGGTGCGAGCCGCTGCGGGTGCACACCAAGCCTTTGTTTTTTGCGTCGCCCAGCTCTTCGTAGGTGTCTACATCAGCGGCTTTGACCCGCGCTTTGTCATACACCACCACGCGGGCGCGGGTGCTGTAGCCAAACCATGCGGTGCCTTCGGGCGTGGCCTTAGCGCGCAGGTTGGCGGGGATGGCGTCTTCTAGCAATTTGGATTTGACCGGCGAAAACAAACCGTCCACCTCAGCCCTCCACAAACGTGCTGCGTCTACCAGCAATATCACATCTGCTGGAGACGCTGTGCCCTCGGCTTTTAAGCGCTGCAAAATGCCTGCGTCGTCGGCGTCTACACGGTTGATTTTGATCCCTGTGGCTTTGGTGAAGTTGTTGTACAAAGCCTCGTCGGTGCTGTAGTGGCGGGCTGAATATAAGTTAAGCACTTGCTCTTGGGCTAACGCAGCGGGCAGCACGCCCAGACCGGTGAGCAGGGCAACAGCAGAGCAAGTAAAAGTCAACATTTTTTTCATGGGCGTTTTCATAAGGCGGGGTCCTAGTAAATTAATTGAGAGAGATAACAAAAGCGTAACAGCGGATTAAAAAATTTATTTGGTCAAAATAAGTTTGCCCAACTTGGTGGCCTGCAGCGTGTAGAGCATGCCGTTGTGGCTGATGGCCACGGTCTTGTGGCCTTTTAGCAGCGCCGCGCTGGGCAGTGCTGCAGGCGTGGTGCCCTGCGCTGGCGCGGGTTTAGGTTCAACTGTAGCTGTAGCTGTAGCTGTAGCCGTAGCTGCAGCTCTATTGGTAGGTGCTTGTTGGCCAAGGTGGCTAAGGTGCAATGTGTGGGTCAGCATAGGTGCAATAATTTGTTAAGTTGTTGCGAATGAGAATGATTATCATATACTATCGCATCTAACTTGGATTATTTTTGTATTCACCCTTTAGTTATGAGGTGATTGCTGGGTACCCAAGTTGTCATTCCAGCCAGTGCGTTGGGCTGCGTGCCCACACAGCGAGCCATTTTTAGTGTTAATTAACCTATGAAAGGCCAGCGCACTATGGCGTCTAGTTTTACACCAGCATCTGCGACGCATCAGGACATGGATGTGGAATTGCCGTGCATTGATGGTTTATTGGCCGGCACACTGGCACTGATGACAGGTTACGCCGAACATCAGTGCGAGCAGGGCAACGCCAGCCGCCGCAACTTGATGGCAAAGAAAATTCTGTCTAATCTGCACTTTTTAGTAGCACACCCCAGCATGCCCCAAGCCATGGCCTGTGTGATGCGCAATTTGCAAAACCATTGGCACACGCTGGCAGCACTAGGGTCGCTAGAAGCGGACGCACCGCGCGAGCCGCTGCACACTGCGCAAGCAACCACACCCGCCAGCACCGCACCAGAGCTGTGGATGCCAGCGCACGCTAGCGTGCAATAGCCGTCCATTCATCCTCTTATTCAACCAACTTCTATTCAAACAACTTAGGCGAACGAAAAACCATGTCAATGAAAAATCAACACAATGATCTAGCCCGCAGAACCTTATTGCAATGGGGCACTCTGTCGGCACTGGGCGTGCCCATCATCAGTGCTTGCGGCGGCAGCGACAGTGCTGCTGCACCAGCACCTGCGCCACCAGCAGCGCCAGCAGTTAACCGCTACAACCAAACCAACCTGGTTGCCAACAAGGCCAGCTACAAAGCGCAATTTACAGAAGCCGATTTTGTGGACGCGTGGGGCATTGCTGTTCGGCCCAAGGGCGCAGGCGGGCACTTTTGGGTGGGCGGCGGCGGCACCAGCTGGCAGTATGTGGGCGACGTAAAAGCCTCAGCCATGCCCAGCTTGCAGCCGCTGTTTCAAGACGGTTTGAAAAAGGTCACGGTACCGGGCGCTGATTCGCTGATAGACGATACCAGTGCAGGCAAGATCACAGGTGTAGTCTTTAACGGTGCGCCTTTGGTAGGCACACCAGTGGCTAGCACTAACTTTCGCATCTCGGGGCAAACGGCGAGCACAGGCGCTGCGGCCACTGCGTTTGACGGCTCAGCACGTTTTGTATTTGTCACCGACTCAGGCAAAGTCACCGGCTGGACCGACCGTGCAGCCGACGGCACTATCGTGCGGGCAGACGGCGCATCAGAAGAAAAATACGACGGCGCAGCAGACGGCAGCGCGTTTTTTGGCGTAGCCATTAAGCCGGATACTTGGGACACGATGTGGCTGGCCGACTTTGGTGCCAACCCTCAAATCGTCACGTTAGACAAAACCTGGGCTAAAGTGCCAACGCAAGGTTTTGTAAATCCATTTGCCAGCGGCCCCGTGGTCAATGGCGCTAAAACCGTGGTGCCAGGTGACCCGGTGCCGTTCAACATTCAAGCATTGGGCGAGGGCGCTGCTGCACGCGTATTCGTAGCCTACGCCATCAGCCAAGCAAACCCTAGCTCTGCGGCCGCCCCAGGCAGTTTTTACGCCGCTGAAGAAGACGCACTAGACGCTGCAGCCGAAGCCGCCAGCGGCAACAAACCAGACAAAGGCTGGTTAGTAGAGTTTGACCTGAGTGGCAAGCTACTGCGCATCTACGCAGACGACAAGCGCCTGAATGCACCATGGGGCGTGGCCATAGCACCTGCTAATTTTGGCAGACTGTCGGGCGCGCTGTTGGTGGGCAACTTTGGCGGTGCAGGGCGCATATGTGCATTCGATATGCGCACTGGTCAATACATAGACGACCTGCGTGGTGCAGACGATAAGCCAGTGGCCATTGCAGGGCTGTGGGGTTTGCAATTTGGCAACGGCGAAAGCTTGGGCGACAGCAACGCCTTGTATTTTGCAGCCGGGCCGGATGATGAGAAGGACGGGTTGTTTGGCAGCTTGCGCTATGAGGCGTAAGGTGTGGTCCCCTCGACAGGAATCGAACCTGTATTTGACGCTTAGGAGGCATCCGTTCTATCCATTGAACTACGAGGAGGACAGCGATGTATTGTAGTTGCTAGGTTTACTTAGACAGCAAACGCATGGCTTCTTCCAAGCCTTTGACATTTAGCGGGTACATGCGCTGCGACATGATCTGCTGCATGATGCCGATGCTTTGGCGGTACTGCCACACGCCTTGTGGCTCGGGGTTGATCCAGGCAAATTTGGGAAAGGCTTGCGTCAGGCGTTGCAGCCATTCCACGCCCGCTTCTTCGTTGTTGTATTCCACGCTACCGCCCGGCTGCAAAATTTCATACGGGCTCATCGTAGCGTCGCCAATAAAGATCAGTTTGTAGTCTTTGTTGTACTTGCGAATAATGTCTTGCGTGGGGAATTTCTCGGCGTAACGGCGGCGGTTGTTCTTCCACATAAAGTCGTACACGCAGTTGTGAAAGTAATAAAACTCTAGGTGCTTGAACTCCGCTTTCGACGCAGAAAACATTTCTTCTACGCGGTGAATATGCTCGTCCATCGTGCCGCCCACGTCCATCAGCAGCAGCACCTTCACATTGTTGTGCCGCTCGGGCACCATTTTTATGTCTAGCCAGCCTGCGTTGGCCGCCGTGCTGCGAATGGTGTCATCCAAATCCAGCTCATCATGCGCACCCTCACGTGCAAACTTGCGCAGGCGGCGCAGTGCGATTTTGATATTGCGTGTGCCCAGCTCTTGCGTGTCGTCATAGTCTTTGTAGGCGCGCTGGTCCCACACTTTTACCGCGCTCTTATTACGGCCTTTGTCTTGTCCAATGCGAATGCCCTGCGGGTTTTGTCCATACGCACCAAACGGTGACGTGCCGCCCGTGCCAATCCACTTATTGCCGCCCTCGTGCCGCTCTTTTTGCTCTTCAAAACGTTTTTTGAGCGTCTCCATCAGCTCGTCCCAGCCCATCTTCTCAATCTTGGCCAGTTCTTCGGGCGACAGCTGCAACTCTAGGTTTTTACGCAGCCAGTCCAGCGGAATTTCCTTAGTGAAATCCGCCACCATTTCCACGCCCTTGAAGTAAGACGCAAACGCCCGGTCAAACTTGTCGTAATGCTTCTCATCTTTGACCAGCGTGGTGCGGCTAAGGTAGTAAAAGTCATCTACCTTGTAGCCAATACCTTCATCATTGTTGGGGCCGACCACGCCTTCCTTTAACGCCTCAAGCAGCGTCAGATATTCCTTGACGGACACAGGCAGTTTGGCGGAGCGCAGGGTGTAGAAGAAGTCAATCAGCATGGTTTATCTCGGTTTGCTGAGCTGGTACTGCAGCTGCGCCTTCGCCTCAGCCCACTCCCCCGCGCGCATGCTGTACATCACAGTGTCACGGATGGTGCCGTCGCGGCGCATGGCGTGGCCGCGGATGACGCCGTCTTTTTGCGCGCCCAAGCGTTCGATGGCTTTTTGGCTGGCGAAGTTAAAGTTGTCAGTGCGCCAGCCTACGACGCCGCATTGCAGTGTTTCAAAAGCGTGCGTCATCAGCATGAGTTTGCAAGTGCTGTTGACATGGCTGCGTTGCACGCTTTTTGCATACCAGGTGTAGCCAATTTCTACCCGTTTGACGGTGGGCAAAACGTCGTGGTAGCTGCTGGAGCCCAGCACTTTGTTGGTAGCTTCATCGATAACTGCGAAGGCAAAGCGATTGCCGTCGTCGCGCATCTTCAGTGCGTCTTCAATATATTTTTTGGTGTTCTCAGGTTCGGGCACCGAGGTGATGCGCAGCTTCCATAGCTCGCCGTCTTGTGCAGCATCGCGCAAACCTGCCTCATGTGCGAGTGCAAGAGGTTCTAAGCGCAGGCCGCGCAACGACAGGGTAACTGGGGCAACAAAAGTCATGCTCATCATTCATCGCCATTCTTTTCAGGATAGACCTTTGCGCGCACATAGCGGGCTAGCTGCAATCCTGCCCCGCCGCCTAGGCCGCACAGCAATATGCCGCCAATACTCGCGCCGCCGTAGCCTTGCGCAAAAATATCCATGCCAAAGGCGCGGGCTACAAACATGCCTGCTAAGCCGCCGCCTACAAAGCCCATGGCATCGGTGATGCCTTGCATGAGTAATTTATTCATGGTGATTCCTTAACGATCTTTATTAACGGTTATTGCGCTGCATAAACACCAGCTTTTCAAACAGTGTGACGTCTTGCTCGTTTTTCAGCAGTGCGCCTACCAGTGGGGGCACCGACACTTTGTTGTCAGCGTTCTGCAGGGCTTCTAGCGGTATGTCTTCGGCCATCAGCAGCTTGAGCCAGTCCAACAGCTCAGAGGTGGAAGGCTTCTTTTTAATGCCAGGCAGATTGCGCACGTCATAAAAAGTTTTCATTGCAGCAGTCAGCAGCTCTTTTTTCAAGCCCGGAAAGTGCACGTCCACAATTTGCTGCATCGTCTCGGCATCTGGAAACTTGATGTAGTGAAAAAAGCAGCGGCGCAAAAATGCATCGGGCAATTCTTTTTCGTTGTTAGAGGTGATAAACACCAGTGGGCGGTTTTTGGCTTTCACTAGCTCGCGGGTTTCGTAGCAATAAAACTCCATGCGGTCCAGCTCGCGCAGCAGGTCGTTTGGAAATTCAATGTCGGCTTTGTCGATCTCGTCAATCAGCAGCGCAATCGGCTCGTCAGCCGTAAACGCCTGCCACAGCACGCCTTTGACGATGTAGTTGTTAATGTCTTTGACCTTCTCGCCGCCGTCCACGGTGGACAGTTGTGAATCGCGCAGGCGGCTGACTGCGTCGTATTCATACAAGCCTTGTTGCGCCTTGGTGGTGCTTTTAATGTGCCATTGCAGCAGCGGCATGCCCAGGGCTTGGGCTACTTCTTCAGCCAGCATGGTTTTGCCGGTGCCAGGCTCGCCTTTGACTAGCAAGGGGCGCTTGAGGGTGATGGCAGCGTTGACGGCCAGCATCAGGTCTTGGGTGGCGACGTAGTTTTGGGAACCTTGAAATTTCATAAAGATCGTGTGCTTGGGGCAAAAGTGAAGGACTGAATAAGAAGGGATGATGGAGGGATGATGAAGGGATGTGCGCGGGATTTAGGCCTTACTGGGGCAATAGCTAGGGTTTGGCCGGATATAATCAAAGGTTGATAGCAGGCCGGTTTTTTGTCCTCGGCGTCTGCGCCTACCCACATTCTGTACGCAAAATGAACAAGTTGCTCTCCTCGGTATTTGCTTTTATTGTCGCTTCTGTGACCACCACCTCCTTTGCCCAAGAAACTAAAGGCAACCCTGATGCCGGCAAAAACAAAGCCGCCCAGTGTATTGGCTGCCACGGCATTAAGGGCTACCAAGCCAGCTTTCCAGAGGTATACCGCGTGCCGATGATCTCTGGCCAAGGTGCTAAATACATCAGCAACGCGCTGTTAGCCTACCAAAAAGGCGAGCGTAAACACCCCACCATGGGCGCGATAGCCGCACCTTTGACTGAACAAGACATGGCTGATTTGGCTGCCTACTACAGCCTGCACGGCAAAGTAGAAGGCGCGACCTTGCCTGAGAAAGCTACCGTTGAGCCTAGCGCAGCTGTAGCAGCGTTATTGACCAAGGGTGCTTGCGTGTCTTGCCACGGTGCTAACTTTGCCAAGCCCATTGACCCCAGCTACCCCAAAATCGCAGGCCAACACGCTGACTACCTGACCGTGGCGCTGAAAGCCTACAAAACCGAAAACAACGCCAAAGTGGGCCGCGCTAACGGTGTCATGGGCGGTATTGCAAAGCAGTTCAGCAATGCTGAGATGAAAGAGCTGGCCAAATACATTGCCTCGCTCGACGGTGATTTAAAGGTTGTGCCTCAGTCTAAATTTCGTATTACCACGGCTTCGGCTAAGTAAGCTGGCGCTGCATCGCAAGTTTATTTCACTATCAAATTAATAGCTATATATGTAATAGATACTTGGACTACAAGCTAATTTGACTCCTAAAAGCTGCTGTGGCAGCTTTTTTTACGCCCAAATTTGCTCGCAGCGGTAACAACTTGGGTAATATGGCGGTGAAACCAACCTTCAAAAAACCAGGAGCCTGCTATGCCCGTGATTGTTGTTGCCAACCCCAAGGGTGGCGTAGGTAAATCCACCATCGCTACCAACATTGCGGGCTATTTGGCCTCAAAGGGCCATCAAGTGATGCTGGGTGATGCTGACCGCCAGCAGTCGTCCAAGCTGTGGCTGGGCCTGCGCCCACCGGCTGCCCGGCCTATTCTCGGTTGGGACGTAGGCTCTGACGAGATCGTCAAGCCGCCCAAAGGCACCACCCATGTGGTGCTAGACACCCCCGGCGGCCTGCATGGCAAGCGTTTTAACGAAGTGATGAAGCTGGCTGACAAGGTGGTGGTGCCATTGCAGCCCAGTGTGTTTGATATTTTTGCCACGCGCCAGTTTTTAGACCAGCTGGCCGAGCACCGCAAGGCTGGCAAAGTGCAGGTGGGCCTAGTCGGCATGCGGGTGGACGGGCGCACGCTGTCGGCGGATAAATTACAAGGCTTCATGGACGGGCTAGGTCTGCCCGTGCTGGCCATGCTGCGCGATACGCAAAACTATATTCATCTGGCCGCTCGCGGCCTGACGGTGTTTGACGTGGCTCCCAGCCGCGTAGAAAAAGACTTGGAGCAGTGGCGCACGCTGTGCAAATGGCTTACGGCCTGAACACAAGCCCTGTACCTGGCCCTGTACCTGGCCCTGTGCCTAGCCGCTGCGCCTAGCTTCGGGGTCATGTCCCCGCGCTGACAAGGCGCACACAACAGCCCACGGCACAATACGGGCATGAAAATCTTTGACACCCTAGACCAACTGGCCGCAATGGCAGGCCAAGTGGTGGCCACCAGCGGCTGGACGACCATCACCCAACAGCAAATCCAGCAGTTTGCCGATGCCACTGGCGACCAGCAGTGGATCCATACCGACCCGGTGCGCGCCCACGCCGGGCCGTTTGGCAGCACGATTGCGCATGGTTTTTTAACCTTGTCGTTGATCCCGAAGTTTTTTGACGAATGCTTGGACGTGAAGCAGTCGCGCATGGGGGTGAATTACGGGCTCAACAAAGTGCGCTTTATATCCCCCGTGCCCGTGGACAGCCGTTTGCGCGGCCAGCTGAAGTTGCTCAGCAGCTCACCGATTGAACCTGCGGGCGCAGTGCAGATGGTGTGGGAAGTCACGGTGGAGCGCGAGGGCAGTGACAAGCCGGTGTGTGTAGCTGAGTCGATTGTGCGGCGGTATGTGTAGATTGGTCTGTAGTCCAAGCATTTATTACATATGTAGCTACAAAAATAATAGCAATTACTAAATATCGGCCAACTGCTGCGCTGGCATCCATTGCTTAAAACACGATAGCAATTGGTTAATGCGCAAAGCTGCTTCAGTTTGGCTGCGCAGCTTTGAAATGGTTTGGTACATATCGCTGCGTATCATCCACAGCTCGTGGGCAGAGCGTGCTGCGCGGATTTTGTATTTCAGGCGTTCTGACTCGATGCCGGGCAGGTCGTGCAAGGCATCTTCCATTTGCAGCTTGATCTCAGGCAGGGGCATCTTGCCCCGTGCTCTGGCGCGGGCGACTTGTGCATCTGCGCGGTCCACAGCACTAGTGAAGGATGTGCCCGTGCTACGGCTAGAGTTCATAAACGGAATTCCCGGAATTATTTTCATGGCGTTCATCATCAAATCAGTCTCCTTTTGCCTTGTGGGCATGTCAGGTGTGCGCAACCGAGGATTTTCGCAAGCGCTTTTGTGATGAGATAAAGTTTAAGTTAGGGCATCGAACAAAGTTAGGTTTTAGCCTCTACATGCGCGCTCACTAAGTCGCAAAAAGCGCTTTTGCATCTGAAAAATGTGATGAATTACCCAGTTTCTCCCGTTTGGGCTATGGCTTAGCCTGAAGGCGTGGCTGCAGGGCTAGGCAGGCTTTGGCGCGCCAGCGCAATGCACTGGGCTAGCACGGCAGGGCTACCGATTTGGTTAGCCAGCAACAAAACCAGCTTGGCGTGCAGCAAAGCCGACTGCTGCTCTGTGAGGCCCGTATGGGCGTCAAGCAGTGTTTCATAAAAGCCGTCGGCATCAACGAACTGGTTGGTTAGCACGGCGCTGTGGCTGGGGTGGCTGCTCATGCTGCTTTACCGGCAATGGGGCTGGGCACGCTGGCATGCGTGCCTGCATAGCGCGCAAGGGCCTGCACTAAGCTGGCGTCCAGCGTGTTGCCACGCGCGGCCAGGTAGCTGTCGGGCCGCAGCAAGGCCCATTGGCATATGTTGTGGCTGCGGCTCGTTGTGCGGGAGTTTGGTGTGCGGGAGTTTGGTGTGCCCGGCATGGCTGCACTGGCAGTGGCGATGGCTATGGGCAGGGCGCAGGCTTGGCGCAGTTGCTGGTGGGGGTCTAGCACGGTCTCGCGCACTGCGGCTAGCGGGTGTGGCGGGTGTGACAGTGCTCCAGACACCACTACCGCCCGAACTATCGACCCTGTGTTGCACAACTGGTGAATGCGCTGCAGCGTGTGGGTGCTAACTTGCGCATGCTTGTTGGCTTGACTGTCACCCCACACCAGCAACAACGCGTGGCTGCCAGCCCAGCGCAGCAGGTCGTTTAAACAAGCGGCGCTGCCATCGGCCCATTGAAAGGCCACGTTTTGCACCGAAAAGCTGTACCCTAGCGCAGCGTCTGCCAAAGGAGATGCGCTGTAGGGGTTGGCCACGGCCATGCGGCCGGTGTTCACCAAGCTGCGGGCAAAGGGGTGCAGCTTGGCTAAATCAATAGTGGCTTGGCGCAGCAGGCGCTCCACACCGTCAGCGGGGCGCAAAAAGCGGGCTGTGCGGTTGGTGACTAGTACGTTGGTAGTGGCGGCCTCGTGCCGCTCGGCGTGGTAGCTGGCCAGTAGCTGCGGCGCAGCCTGACCTTGCACCACAGCGGCCAGCTTCCAGGCCAGGTTGTCTGCGTCGGCTATGCCCGTGTTACCGCCGCGTGCGCCAAACGGGCTGACCACTTTGGCGCTGTCGCCAATGAAGAACACTTGGCTAGCTTGGGGCGCGGGGGCCAAACGCACGCTCATCACATCCACGCATTCGCTGCGGTAGGCATACGGCCCGACCCAGACGATGTCGACTTTGGTATCTTTGCCGAACTGCTTAGCCAAGCGCTCGCGCACCACGTCTTCACGGCTGACATATTCGGGGTCTGCATCAGGGGCCATTTGGTAGTCGATGCGCCACACATCGTCGGCCATCAGATGCTGCCACACGGCGCGGTTATCGTTAAATGGCGCTTCGATCCAGGTGTGCCGCTCAGTCGGTGGGCGGGTGTTAAAGCGCACATCGGCAATGCACCAGCGGTCGTCACCTTTTTTGGCCGTTACGCCTACGTTAAGCCATTGCCTAAAAGGGCTTTTTGATCCTGTAGCGTCGATTACATAATCGGCAGTAGCCCTGTATTCGCCAGCTGGAGTAGCTATAGAAAATGTAGCTTTGCCCTGCGCGTTGGTAAATTGGGTGACGCGGTTGTTCCAGCGTATTTGCGCATGGTTAAGCTGAGTTATGCGGTCGACTAAAAACGCCTCGTT
This sequence comes from Polaromonas sp., assembly GCA_043747295.1. Taxonomy (GTDB): domain Bacteria; phylum Pseudomonadota; class Gammaproteobacteria; order Burkholderiales; family Burkholderiaceae_C; genus JAAFIP01. The sequence goes on from JAYTPK010000052.1 coordinate 14,204, forward strand.
ATAAAACTGCTGAATATTCATGAAAGCAGGCTGCTGGCTGAGGTTGAAATTGTTTTGCGCTTTCAGATCAAAGTGGTACACCTCATCGTTGCCTGCAAACGTGCGGCCCACGCTCCACTGCACACCTTTGTTTTTGATGCGCTGGTAAATGCCCAGCTTGTCAAAAATCTCCAGCGACTTTTGGGTGTAGCAAATACCCCGGCTCGACGCACCCTTCACACCCACGGTGTTGTCTTCATCCAGTAGCACGCAGTCCACACCCAGTTGCGCTAGCGAACACGCCAGCGTCAGACCAGTGATGCCACCACCGACAATCAAAATACGGTGATGCTCGATGGCACCTGTGTGCACAGCATCGGGCACTACTGCGGCATATTCAGGCAGCACATAGCCTGTGCCTTGGCTGAACTGGTAGTCATTGGTCACGCCAGTGTCGGCGTAGCCAGGCGCGGTGCTGTCTGGTGGGTTGTAGGGGTGGTTTAACATGGTATTTACTAACTAATTAGGCTGGTAGTCCAAGTATTTATTGCCTATGTAGCTATTATTTTTGTAGCTACTATTTTTGTAGCGCGCTCGGCGCGCCACACCTTTTTGCGTGCTGTCCATTCGGCTAGGCGTGCGTGGGCGGTTTTGCTCTCTTGCAGCATTTGAAATTCATCGGCTAACTGCGCTGTTAATTCCAGCCGAATACCATTAGGGTCAAAAAAGTAAATACTTTTAAAAATGTGGTGGTCCGTGACGCCCAGCACCTCAATGCCGTGGGCCTGCAGCCGTGCTTTGGTGTCGACCAGTTCTTGCACCGTGTTGACCCGAAAGCTGATGTGGTTGACCCACTTGGGGGTGTTGGGGCTGGGCAGCGCAGCTTGGTCATCGCCCAAGTCAAAGAAGGCTATAAAACTGCCGTCTTGCAGCCTGAAGAAAAAGTGCATGTACGGGCAATACTCCCCCGTGCTGGGCACGATGTCACTTTGGATGATGTGGTACATAGGCAAGCCCAAAATGTCTTCATAAAACACGCGGGTTTCTTCCGCGTCTTTGGCGCGGTAGGCGTAATGGTGCAGTTGTTGCACCTTTGCGGGTGGCGGTAAGCTAGCGGTGGCTACGGACGGCATAGGCAGGGCAGACATGGTAATCTCCAACAGTTTCACTAATCATAATGCATTTACCTAAACGTAATTATTAGGGTAATTTAATTCTTGCAAAACTTGAGCCCTTGAGGGTGCTGAATCTAAGAAATGTCGTTTTGCAAACGGCGCGGCATACTAAAAATTAAAAAACCCATAAAAAATCACTAGAGGACTGCTCAAGTACTACCTAGATCAATGATCGTTAGCTGGTTTTATGTGAAAATTGAGTGGAGTTACTAAAAGTAAAGTTTGTTAATTTTTAAATGAGTACTTTGGAATTATTTTTATGGTCAGGCATGACAGGTGCCGCACTGCTGCTGACTTGTACAGCGGCAGCGGCAGCCTTGCGCGCGCCCAGCGTGGCGGCTTTGCGCGGCCTGGCATTGATTGGCCTGATTAGCACCAGCGCCATTGTGATGTCTGGCCTGCCTGAGTTTTTACTGGGTATCACCGATGCACGCACACTACTGCCTCTAAAAATCACCATAGGGCCGTTCAGCGGGGCGCTGTGTCTGGTGTATTTGAGCAGCTGGTTAGGTATTACTACAGAAGAACGCGGTGCTAGGCGCTGGGTGACATTGGGCTCACTATGTTCATGGCTGGGCGGTTTAGTCGTATTGGCGCTGTGGTACGCGCGCCCTGATATTTCTGTGGTGAAGTTGCTGACTGCCAGTGGCGCTATCAATATGGTGCCGGTACTGGTGGCATTAGGTTTGACAGTGCGCAACATGGTGCTTGGCGATGCGCTAGCCCGCTGGATGCTGACAGCGTGTACCAGCTTGGCCGTTATGGTGCTGGGTTTATATGCCAAAGGCTTAGGTCTTTCTGCGCCAGTATGGGTATGGCTGATAGTGACAGCTGCGACGATGCTGTACCTGTTGTTGGCTGTTGGGCTGACCATAGCACGCTACCAAAGCGAGCGGCGCTTGGAGCGCATTGCGCAGGGCAATACGGCTACTGATCCGATCACAGGGTTGCCTGTAGGCTCAGTGCTGCTAACGAAGGTGGACGATGCCATGTGGCGCAGTGCCCGCCTTGGCCGTGACACCGTGATGATGGCGATTTGGGTGAATAACTTGTATGAGCTTAACGAGACGGGCGGTAACGAAACAGTGCAGGAAATTCGCCAGCGTTTGACTGCCAACGTGCGCCGCGCAGTTGGCTTTAAAGATGTGGTGGGTTTGGCACAGGCGCGTTGTTATGTGGTGGCTATCTCGGCGGTAAAAGACCCCGCTTATATCGACAAAATCACCACCAAAGTGCTGACCATGCTGCCACGCCCTATGAGAGTGGGTTATATGCTGGGCGAGGCTTGGGTGTACACGCCCAAAATTAGCGTGGGCCTTGTGCACATTCACACAGCGGCGCATGGCGAGCCGCTGCAGGCCATCGACCAAGCTGTGCGCTTGGCGCAGCAGGCAGCGTACATGCCTGATAAGCTGCTAAAGACTGAGCGCACAGAGCCATCCAGAGCTTCTGCATGAGCTTGGTTCTAAGCCCCTAAGCCCCTAAACCACAGGGTAGGTGCCCGGCAGCAAAATGCTTTTATCTACCGTGTTAATGTTGGTGCGGCCACAAAACGCCATCGTCAAATCTAGTTCTTTGTGCAGTATTTGCAGCATCTTGGTGACACCTTCTTGCCCATAAGCGCCTAGCGCATACAACCAAGCTCGGCCTACCATCACGCCCTGCGCACCCAGTGCACGGGCTTTTAAAACGTCTTGCCCGCTGCGAATACCGCCGTCCATCCACACTTCAATGTTCTTGCCTACGGCATCCACTATCGCGGGCAGGGCGGTGATGGATGACGGTGCACCGTCGAGCTGGCGGCCACCGTGGTTGGACACTATCAGCGCGTCTGCACCGCTGTCGACTGCTAAGCGCGCATCTTCAGCGTCTTGAATGCCCTTGAGCACAATTTTTCCGCCCCAGCGTTTTTTAATCCACTCCACATCGCTCCAGTTCAGCGTGGGGTCAAACTGCTGGGCTGTCCATGCCGACAAAGACGACATGTTTTCTACGCCCTTCACATGGCCCACGATATTGCCAAAATCACGGTGCTTGGTGCCCAGCATGCCCATGCACCAGCGCGGCTTGGTGGCCATGTTGAGGATGTTGGGCAGGGTTAGCTTAGGTGGTGCGCTCAGGCCGTTTTTGATGTCTTTGTGGCGCTGGCCAAGAATTTGCAAATCCAGTGTGATCTGCAGCGCCGAGCAGTTGGCGGCTTTGGCGCGGTCAATCAAGCGCTCAATAAAAGCGCGGTCACGCAGGACGTACAACTGAAACATAAACGGGTGATTGTTGGTGGCAGCGGCCACATCTTCAATAGAGCAAATGCTCATGGTGGACAGCGTAAACGGTATGCCAAACGCCTTGGCAGCTTTAGCCCCCAAAATCTCGCCATCTGCGTGTTGCATGCCGGTCATGCCGGTGGGTGCAATGGCCACGGGCATAGCTACGTTTTGACCAATCATCGTGGTGGCGGTGGAGCGACCCTCCATATTCACTGCTACGCGCTGGCGCAGCTTGATGGCTTGAAAATCACTCTCATTAGCGCGGTAAGTGCCTTCGGTCCAACTGCCGCTGTCAGCGTAGTCATAGAACATGCGCGGCACACGGCTTTTAGCGACCAGGCGCAGGTCTTCGATGCAGGTGATTTTGGTGAGGTCGGTCATGGGGCTTTGTCTCGGATCTGTAATGTTGTTAGATGGTTAATGGTAGCTGCTGATCTGGGTGTGGGGCGTGAAATTCGAGTTTTGGGGGTTGAAAATAATTCAGACGGATAAGATATCTCGCTCTGACATGGTCGCGTATCGTTGTGTTTGAGGTTGTGTACTGGCCCCGGCGCTTGGTGTGAGTAGCTCCGCGACTGTCCCCCGTGCTGGCCTAGGGCCAGCGACTCCTCCTTGATGTCGCTGCGCTACTCACACCAAGCGCCGGGTCCGCGACATGGTGGGCGCACAACGATTGAATATTCAGCACCTTCCCAAGATCAGGCCGGTGGTGTGCTCAGCGAAGCGGCATCAAGGAGGAGTAGTCGGCCCCAGGCCGACACGGGGGACAGCCGCGCAGCTGAGCACACCGCCGGCCTGATCCCGCGAAGCCGCGACCCCTGTCCCCAGCTGAGCACACCACTGGCCTGATCCCGCGAAGCCGTCCACAGTACCCAGCTGAACACCAAGCGTTGACCAAAACATCACCGTTGCAGCACAACAGGCTGCACACCAGCCCGCACCGCCGCCCCCCGCACTTCAATACGCACTTCATCCAGCTTCACACCCTGCGCATCCACCAACTCAATTACATGCCTACCAGGCCATGGCATCCACTGCGCTTTGCTACCCTGTGCTATGGCTTTGCCGCCAATACGCCACTGCACATGGGTAGCATCGGCAACCAATTGCAAGCGCTGACGCGCAGGAGGAATGTCTGGGTCTAGTGCAATGATGCTGCCTACACTGGGCTGCAGTATGCGGGCAGATGCCACAAGGCTCAAAGCACTTTTTGAAGTGTTTTTAGAGCTATTTTGGCCTGTAGTCCAAGTATTTACTGCTTGAGTAGCTATTAAATTAATAGTGTCCTGCGAGATCACAGATTGCTCTGTGCCGCTTAGATACCACTCTTGCCGCGCTGCTTCTTGCGCCTGTTGGTAACGCGTGGCGGTTCGCAGCACGCCCGCTGGGGGTATTGCAGTGGTGCTTGGGCCATCGCCGCGCGGGTGTAAAAACTGCATCAACGCAGCCCACACGGGCGCAGCGCCGGTGGTGCCGCTCACATCGTGCATGCTGGCACCGCTGGCGTTGCCTACCCACACGCCCACGGTGTATTGGCTGCTGTAGCCTAGCGCCCAGTTGTCGCGCATGTCTTTACTGGTGCCGGTTTTTACAGCGGCGTTAATGCGCGTAGCCAGTACGCTGTCGGTGCCAAAGGTGCGGGCGCGGGCCATGGGGTCGCGCAAAATATCGCTCACGATGAAAGTGGCTTTGGGATCTAGGCAGTCTTTCAATAGGTTGGGCAAAGGTGTATTAACTTTACTTGAAGCAAGTGCAGATACAGCGGCAGCTGCTTTGGTGTTGACTGCGCTACATTTCCCACCGTTGGCTAAAGCGCGGTACGCATTGGTCAGGCTCAGTAGGCTCACATCGGCGCTGCCCAGGGCCAAGCTGTAGCCGTAAAAATCACCTTCGTTTTTTAGCGGCAGGCCCAGCGTGCGCAGCTGCCGTGCAAATGCATCGGGGCTGACCATCACCAGCGTGCGCACTGCAGGCACGTTCAGCGATGCACCCAGCGCTGTGCGCACCGACACCCAGCCCTTAAAGCTGCGGTCGTAGTTTTGCGGAATGTACAAGCCGCTGGCAGTAGGAATCTGCGCAGAGCTGTCGTCGATCAGCGAGGCGGCGGTTAAGCGCTTTTCTGCAATCGCCTGCGCGTATAAAAATGGTTTGAGCGTAGAGCCTGCTTGGCGCAGTGCGGCGGCTTGGTCTACGTTTTGTGCACCACCCAGCTCGCCTGATGAGCCTACATAGGCCAGCACGTCGCCGGTGGCGTTGTCTATCACCACCACTGCGCCGTCTTCTACATTACGGCCTTGTAGCTCTTGCAAATGCTGCTGCAGGGTTTGCGTGGCAAAGCGCTGCAGCTTGGCGTCTAGCGTGCTGCGCACTTGGCCAGTGGCGGCCTTAGCTAACAGTTGCTGCGCGATGTGGGGTGCAGCGCCGTCGCTGGGCGCAAAGGCTTTGCGCGGCAGCACGGCTTCGGTGAAGGCTTGCACGGCGTCGCAGTTATTGCCATCAGCGCTTTGCATGGTTTTGAGCACGCCGCAGGCACGCTGGGCTACCGCCTTGGCGTTCGCGTTAGGCGCACGCACTAGGGCGGCGGTGATGGCGGCCTCGCGTTCATCCAGGCCGTGCGCAGCTTTGCCAAACAGCGTGCGGCTTAGTGCATCAATGCCTTGAATTTCACCGCGAAAGGGCACAAGGTTTAAATACGCTTCTAAAATTTGGTCTTTGCGCCAGTTGCGCTCTAGCAAGGTGGCTGAAATCGCTTGGCCAGTTTTACCGATGATGTTGCGCCGCTCATTGCCCTTGCGTGGCCCGTCTTCTACCAAGCTGGCCAATTGCATCGACAACGTGGACGCACCGCGTGTGCGTTGGTTCAGCGCATTGCCCCATGCCGCCGCTGACACGGCGCGCCAGTCCACGCCGCTATGCTCGTAAAAGCGTTTGTCCTCAGACAGCACCATGGCTGTGCGCAGCGCAGGCGAAATATCAGCCAGCGCCACCCACTGCCCGCGCCGCACATTGGCGTCGGTGCGCAGGCGGTGCAGCACCTGGCCGTGGCGGTCTAGTAAAACACTGTCGGACGAGGTAAAAGCCTTCTTTTCTTGCTCAAAACTGCCCATAGTCCAAGCATTTATTGAATATGTAGCTATAAAAATAATAGCAGACAACGTTTTCCAGGTGCGTTGCCACCCATGCAGCATGCTGCTGCGCTGTGTCATAGCGTGTGCCATATGCTTTGCGAGGCGCATTTACTTGCCCACCACTTTGACCCGTGCATTAGGCGATTCGCCAAACATCTCGGGTGCGTACATGGCTTCTACGCGCGTAGGCGGCATGGCAAACTCGCCCACGTTGTTTAGGCGCACGGTGTACTCAACCGTGAACTTGCCTTTGGGCACATATTCATAATAAGCGCGGTAGTTTTCAAAACTGCGCTCTTCAAACGCAGCCCACGCACTGCCACTCTTACGCTCGTCTTTGGTGGCAATTTCTGAGTCGCGGCCCAAGCCGCCGCCTAGGATGGTGGAGCCGCCGGGGATCGGGTCGGTCAGCGCTACCCAGGTCATGTCGCTGCTGGCGTTGACTTCTAGCGCAATGCGCAGCACATCACCGCGGCTGTATTGGCCCTTCACAGCTTGCTCTATCGGCGTGATGTTTTTAGTGACTTGGTAGCCCGCATTAAACGGCGCTTTCAGTTGCACTGCTGCCACTGACTGTATGGTCAGCCAAGGTTTGCCAGCGCCTGCGTGCGTGACGCTGAGCGTGTCTTTGCCTGCAGACCACGGCAAGAACATGGTGTTGTTGCGCAAGTTGCCGGGCGACGCGGGTGCACCAAACCATGTGGTGGCGTTCTTATCGCCTTCAGGGTCGGTGGCTTTGATGCGCTCCACGCGGCTCCAGTCTACGGCAGCTTTGGCTGTGCCCATGTTGGCCGCTGTAAAGCCTGCAACGGGAGTCGCTTCAAACGCTGCAGAGAATTTCTCTAGTGCCAAGCCACCCCACAAGTTAGCCGTGGTGGTGTGCCACGCGCCACGCTGCTGGCGGGCTATAAAGCCATTGGCCAAGCGCGGCATGTCTTCCTTCCACGCTGGGTCGTCTATGACTGACAAAATGAGCTTTGCCGTATTGGCATCGCCGCTTTGCATCAGCCACCACCAGTAATCATCTTTTTCGGTGCTAAAGATCATCTTGGTGCCTTGGTAGGACAGACGGCCTTTCAAAATTTGCGTGGCTTCGGCCATGCGCTCATCGCGCTTAGGCGCATCTTTGATACGGCGCAAAATATTCAGCCAATCGATCACAGCATGCGTAGGCCACTGGTTAGGTGCAATCGTGATACTGCCTAACAAGCGCGCCAACTGCCGTCCATTTTCGCGGCCATAGCGCGACAAGGCTTCAATGGCCGCTATTTTGCGCATGTCCAAGTCTTTTTGCGGGCTCCAAAAATCACGTTGAATTTTGCCTTCTACAAAGGCGATTAAACCTTTTTCCATCGCAGCGCGTGAATCGTCAGGGATGCTGAAAGCCGCGTCAATGCCTGAGGCTTCGTGCGTGGCTGCCAGCAGGTACGCGGTCAGCGTGTCGCTGCCCCGGTTCTCGTCACCCGAGTGCGGTGGAAAGTAATTGGCCAAACCGTCTTTGTCTAGATAGGTAGGAATTTGCGAGGCCACGCTTTGCCACAGCTTGGCATCACGCAGGCCCACCGCTTTACTGGTTTTTTGCTCTAAACAAATAAACGGGTAGTTGGCAAAATAATCGCGCACCCCCGGCATGCCCTCGGCCAGCTTAGGTTGTAAGGCTAACTTTAAGCCGCCGCGCCCTGCAATGCTGTCTGCAGGCTGTTGCACATCTAGGCTAAACGCGCCGTCAACCTGCACTAGCGTGGCCTGCTGCACTGTCAGCGGTACGGCAAAGGTAATACGCTGGCGCGCTTTGAGGGCATCGCGTGCGCCGCTGATGGTGTCTTTTGCTTCAATTTCCCACAAAATTGCTTCACTGCGCACTTGCGCTAACTGCGCAGGTGCGGTCACCATCCAGGCTACTTCGCGCGATTCGCCTGCGGGTATGTCGATAGTTTGTGGTTTAGCCTCAATCAAAGTGACTCGCGGTGTGACCTCTACCTTCATCGCAGCCTTGGTGGTGTTGCGCAGCGTTATCTGCGCGCGGAACTGGTCGTCCTCGCGCACCAGTGGTGGCAAGCCACTGATGATCTGCAAATCTTGCGTAGCGCGAATGGTGGTTTGCCCCGTGCCAAACAAGCCCACGCCTGCATCACCGACGGCCACAATTTTGAAACTGGTGATCGCATCATTGAGCGGCACGTTCACCACGGCTTGGCCGTTGGCGTCTAGCTGCACGCGCGGGTTCCACAGCAGCAGCGTGTCTAGCAGCTCGCGCGTGGCACCGCGACCACCACCGCCACCTGCTGGCACAGCCTTGCGGCCATAGTGCCTGCGGCCAATGATCTCCATCTGCGCGGTCGATGTTTCTACACCCCAGCTACGCCGCTGCAGCATGGCGTCTAGCAGCGCCCAGCTGGTGTTGGGCATTAGCTCCAGCAGCGCTTGGTCTACAGCGGCCAGTGCTACCTCAGCATTGGCGGCAGGCTGACCGCCAGGTAGCTTGGCGGTGATGGTGACTGTGGCCGTGGTGCGCACGGCATAGCTTTCTTTATTCGCCGTAACCTTTATCTCCAGCTGGTGTGCCTTGGTGCCCACCCGCAGCTCGGCAGCGCCAAGGCGAAAGGCGGGCTTGCTTAAATCTACCAAAGCCGTGGGCGCGGTGTATTCACGGCCTTCATACCAAAACGCAGTCCACCATTCACGCGGGGCTTGGTAGCCCCAGGTAAACAGGCTGTACCACGGCACCTCACGCAGCCGCCCGCGCAGCACCAGGGCAGACACATACACATTGGGTGCCCAGCCCTCGGCAATTTTTACGTTGATGGTGGGGTCTTGGCCGTTGAGTTGCACGATTTGCGTGTCGATAATGCCTTCGCGCTCAACGCTGACCAGTGCGGTGGCAAAGCGAAACGGCATGCGCACTTGCAGCTTGGCGGTCTCGCCGGGTAGGTACGATTTTTTCTCGGGCAATAGGTCAATGCGGTCATGGTCTTCGCCGCCAAACCAAAGCTCGCCTTGTTTGGTCACCCACACGCTGCTGGCAGCTTGAGATGTGTTGCCATCTTTGTCTTTGGCGCTAACGGTCAGCTCTACCTCGCCCGCCTCGCCCAGCTTGGTGTCGCACAGCAGCAGGCCACGGCTGTCGCTGGTGCCGCTGCACACTTTACCTAAATCTTTGGTCTCAGTTTTATTGTCGTAGCTGTAAAAACCACCCACCATGCGCTTGCGGGTAGTGGTGGTGATGCGCGCTACGGCGCTGACTTCCATGCTGACACCGGCTTGTGGTTTACCTGATAAATCCAGTGACAGCGCCTGAAACTTAATCTTTTGGCTTGCAGACACCCAACCCTCGGTGCGAATGCCCGCTATCACCGCTGCAGGCCACAGCGTGTGGGTGCTGCGAATGGTTTGCACTTCGCCGTTGGGGTCAGAATAGCTGGCCTCGATCAGCAGCTCTTTAGGCTGCTTGGCTTGGGGCAGGTCTTCGATGGTGACTTTGCCTGCGCCAGTTTTATCTAATGTTAGGGCCAGTTTGTCAGCTACCACTTTGCTGTCGCTGCGACTGGTGCTTTGGGCTTCGTCGGGGCTGGCGGTGCTGGAGCTGTCGCGTTGGCGTGGCGGCTCAAAACTGTAGGCATCGAAATCTGGGTAGCTTAAGTATTTGCCGCGCACCAAGGCTGACACGCGCACGGGCAGGTTGATGGCTGGGCCGCCCGAGACGTAGTTAATCTGCACCGCAGTGGGCACAGTTTTGGCTTTGACCAAGGGGCTTTTGTCAGCGGGCAGCACGCTACCTTCTAGCACCGGTAGGCGAAACTCTTCTACCCTAAACTGCCCTGTGGTTTTGCTGCCATCGTAGGATTCTTCGTCTTCAGACGAGCCCCGGCCAGGTGTTTTTCTATCTGCTGGGCCATAGTCCAATTGCACGGTGTACACCCCCAGCTTGGCCGCTAGCGGTACAGCAAATTTACTTTCTGCACTGTAGCCGCCACTGGCGGTTTTGCGCCATACCAAGCTGTCTTTAAACTGCTGGCCGCTGCCAGTGTGGGTAATCACTACCGTCTGCGGGCCTGCGGTGGGTACGCTAAAACCCTGCAGGCTTTGCGCACGCAACAGGTGTTTCATCGACACTGTCTCGCCAGCCCGTAGCAGCATACGGTCCAAAATAGTATGGGCTACTTCGTCAGCCTCAGCTTTGCGGCTGGTGGGCAAGTTAAAGCGGTAAGGTTCAATGCCGCGCTGCCAATCGCTCCAGGTAAAAGCCATGTCTTCTACCCCGTCGGCACCCTTGTGGCGAGCGCTGACAAAGTAGCTGTTGCTGCCTTCGCCGCCATCACAGCGTGGTGGCTCGCTGGACAAGCCTTTGATCATGGCCACGCCTTTGGCGTCCGTCGTGCCAGCAGCAATCTCTTTGCCATCGCAGTCAGATACGCGCACGGCAGCACCTGCTACTACGGTGGCTTTGTCTAAAGTGGTCACCCACACGGCAGAGTTTTCACGGCCTAATTTAAAGTGCACGCCCAAGTTGGTGACCAGGGCCGAGCTGCGCACATACATCGTGCGTTTGGCGCCCAGCTTTTCATCCAGCAAGGCCAGGCCAAGCTTTTGTGATGCAATCTCAACGATATGAAAACCCACAGGCAGCGGAATACCCACCACTTCAAATGGCCGCGACTGCCCGTCTGGTGCTTTGGGAAGTTCAAGCTTGCGGGTGTTGCCTACTTTGGCCAGCAGTTGCGTTTCACGCGATTCGCGGTTGCGATTATTCGCATAGGTGACTTTGCGGTACCACGCAATAATGTCAGCATCGGTTTTGACTTGCAGGTCTGTCACGCTACCGCCCGGGCGCAAGGCTTGTACTTTTAAATCAGTCTCCACATTGCGCACGGTCACTGGCAGCAGCGCGAAGGTGGACGTGCCAGGCTGGGCAAAGCGCTCCACCACACCAAAGCTGCTCGCGGCAAATTTGGCCAAGGGTGGTTGCCCGCCGGTTTTAGTGGGCAAGGGGAAGGACGCAGCGTTTTCCAGTGTGCGGCCCGAGGCATCGACAAACCCCTTGGGTAGCTCGATGCGAAAATCGCTGTCTTCTGGGAAAGGGCCTTTGAAGTTGATGGCGTTGATGGTGTTGTCGTCGCCATCGCTTTTGTCTACCTCAGGTTTGTAGCTGTCTTTAGGCCCTTTAAGCACAATGCTGTTGGCCAGTTTACTGGTAACTGGTGCGTTAAAGCGCAGGCTCATGGTGCTAATCGGCAGGCAAGCAGACTGGGCGTTTTCACGCTCGCAGGTGAAGCTGGCCTTAAATGGCTCGCGCACTTTAAAGTTAAAGCGCTTTTCTACACTGTTGGCTACGCCGCTGGGGGTGGCTACGCCTTTGCCAAATACGATGCTAACGTTGCCTGAAGGGTTTAAGCGGCGGTTGCAGGCCAGCGTGACAAAGCGGTCAGGGTCTGCATTGGCTTCTTTTTCGTAACCAATGGCTTTGAGCAATTCTGTGCGTTGGCTGCCAGCAATCATTTTGACCGCCACTCGCTCGCCCACGCCTTCAATGTTGCACCAAATGTTGTTGGTGATCGTGGCAGGCGCTGCAGCGCCATTAAGCTGCAATACAAAAAACTGCTCTTCGTCAATGCGGCTGCCTTGGCTGGGCGATATACGCCGCACAAAGGGCCCTCCCGTGTTGAAGGCGTATTTGGCTGTGCCGGTAATAGACTCGGCCTTGGGGCCTTTAAAGCTGCTGGCCACTTGCACAGTGCAACGCACACCAGGCGGCAGGTCGTTTTCAAACTCGTAGGCCCATTCGCGTTCGCTGATCCAGCGGCCGCTGCCTTTGCTGGCCTGCGCATCGCTGCAATTGATGCTGACGGGGTTGGCGGCTTTAGGGTCACCAAAATTAACTGCGCCTTGGTCAAATTTGACCACTACCTGGCGCACTTGGGCTACCTCGCCTTGGGGCGATAAGTTGGCGATTTGTAAGGCCCATGCGCTTTGACTAGCGGTGGCGATGGCCCATGTGGCCAAGGCAGCGATTTGGTTGCTTATTTTCATGTCTGCTCCGTGATGCAATGAGCGTAACCTGAAAAATGTGTTGCTTACGGGTTGTCACAGGGTTAACGCTGTGCACTATTGCGCGATAAGGCCGCGCACATAAGGCTTGGTTTCAATCTCTTACTTTTGACCGCAGGTTTTTGATCTCAGAGCGTTGACTTTTGCCCTCCAGGCGGCGTTGTTTGGCGCCATAAGTGGGCTTGGTGGCACGGCGCGGCACAGGCGGGGTAGCTACAGTGGCTACCAGCTCGTGCAGGCGTGCAAAAGCGTCCATACGGTTCGCGTCTTGGGTACGCTGGGTTTGCGCTTTGATGACCAGCACGCCGTCTTGGGTAATGCGGCTGTCGCGCAGGGCTAGCAGCCGCTGCTTTACCCCGTCTGGCAATGACGAGGCCGTAATGTCAAAGCGCAGGTGGATAGCGCTAGACACTTTGTTGACGTTTTGCCCGCCCGCGCCCTGCGCGCGAATGGCGGTCAGCTCGACTTCGTTTTCATTAATCTCAAGCATGCTCAATTGGGTATATTGGTGTTAGCTAGGTATGAAATATGCTAAATTGCCATGGATAATACATCTGTAACTTAGGAGAACACTATGGCCAAAGGTCAACAAAAATCCAACAAAGAAGTCAAAAAGACTAAAAAAGACACGTCACCCCCTAAAGTGCTGACCGGTGAGCCAGTGCGCGCCACCATCACCACCACGGTGATCCCGCGCGGTAAAGACAAAGACAAGTACAAATAAATTTAAGCTGTCGCAAGTCATTGCATTGCACACTAGCCCAGATGCTATAGATATCGTTTACCTCTGGGTCAACGGTAATGATAGCGCGTGGCGTGCTAAACGCCGCAGTGCTGCAAACCAGCTAGATGCCGCAGGGCGTGCAGCTATGGCGCTGCATGCCAATGTCGAGGGGCGCTTTCGGGACAACGACGAGCTGCGCTACAACTTGCGCGCGCTGGAGATGTATTTTCCAGCGCATGGGCATATCTATGTGGTAACTGATGCGCAAACCCCCAACTGGTTGCGCGCATCCGATAGGCTCACCATCGTTGACCACAAAGACCTCATACCTTCTCAGCACTTGCCCACCTTTGATTCTGCCAACATCGAATCGTATATTCACCGCATACCTCACCTGAGCGAGCGGTATTTTTACCTTAACGATGACGTGTTGTTTGGCTGCCCTGTGGATGTGGCCGATTGGTTCTACGAAGATGGTGTTTATGTGGCCTGGTCAGACGAACCATTAGTCAGCGAAGAGCCGATGCGGCAAGACGCTGGATCTTTGGACAATGCGTGCCGCTTGTCTTATCAATGGTTTAACGCAGCAGCGCAAGACACTTCTGCGCCCCAGGCTGAAGCCTGCACTGTAGCTAATCAATATCTACACACTTTTCGCACTTTTTCGCATTCACCCAGGCCCATGCGCAAGTCACTGGTGCACAGCTTAGAACATATTGCGCCAGATATGTTTGCCAAAGTGCGCAGCACCGTATTTCGCACATGGAACAAGCCCACCATCGTGTCCGACTTTGTGCTGCGCTGGGCACTGGCCAGCGGGAACGCTAAAGTACGCGACTATGCCCACCTATACGTGTCTACGGGTGATGCGGACAAAGCTGCGTTGTTAGAGCAGTTAGTAAGTTTGAACGGACAAATTGATTTTTTCTGCCTCAACGACACCACCGATGACGCCTATCCCCACGACCCGCGCCTGGCGCAGGTGCGCGATGCGCTGCAACGGATGTATCCAATGCCATCCAGCTTTGAGCTGTAGGGCTTATTGTTATGCGCATCCAGCTGCTGTCTGACCTGCACCTTGAAAGCCACCCTCACTGGCAGCCTACCCCTGCGCCTGGCGCACACCTGCTGGTGCTAGCAGGTGACATTGGCTCTTATCAGGCGGGCTCTAGCTTGCAGGATGCAGACTTCGGCTTAGCGCGGTTTTCACCTCTGCACGGTTGGCCCACGCCGGTATTGTTTGTGCCTGGTAACCACGAATACGATGCACTAGATTTTGATGCTGTGCATGATCGATTGCAAGAGGTGTGCCTGCGGCTAGGCATCATTTGGCTAGAACGTGAGGTGGTTTTTCTGCCCCGCCCCGCCAGTGACAAGGCCCACGGCGCTGTGCGTTTTTTAGGCACTACGCTTTGGAGCGATTACGACGCACTGGCACTGCAAGGCAAAGCGGCTGACGACTACACCGAGCAACTCAGACTGCGCAACAAAGCTTTTCGGGCAGCTAACTTTTATCTGAAAAAAGCCGCCACTACGCGTAACGACAAGCTGTGGTTAGCTGAGGACATGCGCGAGCAGGCTTTGGTGTGCCAGCAATGGTTGCGCGATGCCTTGGTGGTGCCGCAAACCGCTGATATGGTAACTGTGGCCATTACCCATTTCGCCCCCAGCCTGCGCAGCGCTGACCCACGCTACGGCATGAACCCCACCACCTCAGGGTTTTGCAACGCACTGGACGAGCTGCTAGACCACGCCGACTTTTGGCTGCACGGCCATTTGCATTGCCCCAGCAACTATGTGCACACCACACCTGCACGCACCTGCCGCGTACTGGCTAACCCACTGGGCTATGCGCGCAAAGGCGAGCAGGCGGCGTTTCGGGCTGATTTTTGTATTGACGTTTAGTTTTTCGACTCCTATTGGCAGTGCAGTGGTTTGTTGTTTAGCTCGGGGTCAGACTCCCCTGTGGCAATGCATGGTGTCGTTGTTTACCCCGAAATACGCCAGTAGTCCAAGTATTCATTGATTAATCAGCTATTAATTAAATAGCAAACAGCAAGCTTATAAAAATCGCTATGCCACTAAAACAATAGGCTCCAGTGCATCACCCTGCGCCAGGATGCGCCCAATGGCGACGGTGTGCACGTAGCCTAGCTTGCGCAGCTGCGCCATGCAGGCTTCTACCTTGTCAGCGGGTACGCTGGCCAGCAGACCACCGGCGGTTTGCGGGTCAAAAATCAGCGGATAACGAGGATGTTTGACAAACTCTTCTTGGTTGCGCAAGGCGCGGCGCAGTCGTACATTCGCGCCTTGTAGCGAGCTGACAATACCCATCGCTACACATTCTTCAGCACCGTCTAGCATCGGCAGCTTAGACAAATGCAGTTCAGCATCTACGCCCGAGGGCCGCGTCATTTCCACCAAATGGCCTAGCAGGCCAAAGCCTGTCAGGTCAGTGCACGATGTTGCGCCATATTCGGTTAAACATTGCGCGCCCAAGCGGTTAGACACCACCATCGACTGCAGCGCAGCGTCAATCCAGCGGCCTTTAGCGGCCAGCTGCGCGTGGGCGGCAAACAAGGTGCCAGTGCCAATTGGCTTGGTGAGGATCAATACATCACCGGGCTGCATGCCGTTTTTGCGCAAAATTTTTCTGGGGTCATCGTCAATCAAACCATTGATGGCAAAACCCAGTGCTAGCTCTTTGCCTTCACCCGTATGGCCACCTACCAGCGCGCAATTTGCGTCGTTCAAAATTTCCAGCGCTCCGGTCATCATCTGCGTCAGCACATCTTCTACTTTGGCTTCTAAGCCCGGTGGCACGGTGCATATCGCTGTGGCAGACTGCGCCTGTGCGCCCATGGCCCAGATGTCGCCCAGTGCGTGGTTGGCGGCTACTTTGCCAAAGACATAAGGGTCGTCGATGAAAGCGCGAAAGAAGTCTACCGAGTGCACCATGGCTTTACCCGGTGGCACGCGCACCACGGCGGCGTCGTCTGGGTCTTTCAGGCCGATGATTACGTCGTCGCGGTCTACGGGGTGCAAGTTACTGAGCGCACGGCTCAGTACGCTAGAGCCTACCTTGGCACCGCAGCCGCCGCAGCGCATGGCAATCGCGCTGATAGCTTGCAAAGATTCTTCGTTGGTCAGCTTAACGCTCTGTGCGTTCTTTGCCACTGGCGGTGCAGCGTGGGCATCCATCTTGGGGAAGTCTTGAAACTTCGCCATAAAGCGGCGGTCAATCCAGTCTTTCCACTGCCATACTTTTGCGCCTGCAAAGCCTATCGCACCGCGCGAGGCCACAGCATATTTATCACCCGTGCTGATCAGTGCCAGCCAAGTAGTTTGCGGCCTGTAGGCTTGCAGCGCAGTGCCTTCTACGGCGCGGCGCAGATTAGCGGTCAATGGCTTGCCTTGGCGCACGGCAAATACGCCTGCTTTTTCTAGCTTGTAGTTCACCATGCTGGCAATGTCGCCTGCGGCATAAATGTCGGGGTCGGTCACGGTTTGCAAAGTGTCTAATACTTTGATAAAACCTTCGCTGTCCAGTTCTAGCCCGGTTTGCTGCAACCATGCTGCACCGCCTGCGCGGGTGACCCAAATAATTTCATCAGCGTCCAGTGCTTGGCCGTTGCTGGCTTGCAGCTTGCCTTGTGATACTTGCGTTACCTCAGCCTTGCGGTGCACCACCACGCCGCGCTCGGCCAGCACTTTGTCAAACCGGCTGCGCACGCCTGCGTTGTGTGTGGGCAAAATATCTTGGCTGCTGGTGAACAAGTGAAACGCTAATTCATCAGGATTACGGCAGAGTGCTGTTAACTCATTGCGCAGCCTAAACTGCATGGCCAACGTCAGCTCTACGCCGCCTGCACCTGCGCCCACCACAGCAATGGTGGTTTTGCCGGCGTGATTTTTCACGCGGTCTAGCAGTGCTACCCAGCGGTCGTTAAAGCGCTGAATCGGTTTGACCGCCACAGCATATTCAGTGGCACCGGGCACGCCGCCCAGCTGCGGTGTCGAGCCAATGTTGATCGACAGCTGGTCATACGGCACAGGTGGGCGGCCTTTGCAGATGACTTTTTTGTTGGCGCGGTCAATGCCCGTGACTTCAGCTTTGTACAGCCGCGCACCTGCAAAAACACATAGTCGTGACAGGTCAATATGCACCTCGTCATAGTCGTAGTGCCCGGCCACGTAACCCGGCAGCATGCCCGAATACGGTGTGTGCATGTCAGTGCAAATCAGCGTGATGCGCACACCGGGTATGGGGTTCATGCCAAAGCTTTTGAGCACGCCCACATGGCTGTGGCCACCGCCTACTAAAACAATATCTCTTAAAACGGGTTGCTCAGACGTCTGCATGGAATAGATTTTTATAAAAATTGAATGACCTGCAGCAAAGCTGTAAGTTCAGCCTGCGGTGCAAAAAGTGGCGCGCTCACTGCGCATTGTGACTTTAATGTGTCGATAAAGTGCGGCTCGTCCTTACAGCGTTCTAGCAGTAAGGCCAATGCACGGGCGTCCCCCACGGGGAAATAGCCGTGGTAATCATCACCTAGCATGCCCACGTTACCGGGGATGTCTGAGGCTATCACCGGCGTGCCGCTGCACACGGCCTCCATCACCACATGGGCGCCGCCTTCCATTTTGCTGGCGTGCACCAGCACATGGGCGCGCTGAATTTTGGCGCGGGTTTGCGCATGGGGCAGGGCACCTAGCCAAGTGTAGTTTTTGCAAACCGCGGCGGTGGCTTTAGCGTCTTGGGTTAACGCCTCGTCCAGCCCAGCGCCAATATGGTCTATAAAAATGTCCTCGCGCGCTTGCAGCAGCCGGGCGGCTGCAAATAATGTTTGCGGTAGCTTTTCGTCACGCAGATGGCCCACCATCACCGCGCGCAAGCGGGCTGGTGTTTTGGGCAAGGTTTGGCGGCTGGTGGTGGACTGCAGCACCACATGGGTTTTAGCTCGGTGCTGGGCCGGTAATTCATTCATTCCCAAAGGCTGCAGAACTATTAAGCGCGCGGCTGCATCCAAAGACTGCTTGGCTTGCGTATCCGTATGGATGTCACGGTATAAGTCTGTGCCTGTCAAAACGACGACCAGCTGACTGCTTCCACGCTGCGCTTGCCAAGCAGCTACCGCGCTGGCGCTGCGCCGGGCGTGTAAGGCCAGCAGGATGTCGTCCGACTCGGCTAATTCGTCGGGCCAGTGGTTGGTAATGCGGGTACGATAGTGTTTAGACAGCAGCGTAGCCCAGCGCTTGGCCGTTTGCCAGTTGCCATTGTTGGCGTCTGACAGGGCAGGGCTGACGATAACGATGTTTTTGATTATTTTGGAACGGTGCATGACAGCTCAAATTATGCGGCACAACAGCGCATCAGACCGCACCAGGGCGGCAAATGACGGCGCAGCCCAGCCTTGGCCTAGCTTGGCCGATGACCCCGCCCTGTGGCGGCGTGCCAGCGCAAGCCAACTGCAAGCAGCTTTGCGCGATGTGCGCGCGGGTACGCTGGCCGTGTTTGATGCTTACGTTGCTGCGGGTAGCCTGCATGTACCCTACAGCGACGAGCTTAACCCCCCGCTGTGGGAGCTGGGTCATATTGGCTGGTACCAAGAGCTGTGGATTGGCCGCAACCCCCAGCGCGCTGCAGGCATTGCCTATCAGCATACGGTGCCCCGCACGCCATCGCTATTGGCGCATGGCGACAGTTGGTATGACTCTGGCACCGTGCCGCACGCCAGCCGCTGGCATTTGCCGCTGCTAGACCCACAGGCCTGCAAAGCTTATTTGGCTGCCACGCTAGAACAAACCTTGGCCTTGCTGGCAGTAGCTGGAACAACAGACGATGACTTGTACTTTTACCGCTTAGTGCTGTTCCATGAAGCCATGCATTTAGAAGCTGCCATCTACATGGCGCAAGCGCTGGGCGTGGCGATGCCACTGCCAGACGGCACAACAGATACTATTAATTTAATAGCTACTCAAGCAGTAAATACTTGGACTACAGGGCAATTAAGCATCCAAAAGCAGTCTTGGACGCTTGGTTTTGACCAAATAGGCTTTGCTTTTGACAACGAGCTGGGCGCACACAGCCTAGAGCTTGCAAACTACGCCATTGATGCACGACCAGTCAGCTGGGGGCAGTACATGCGCCATGTGCAGCACAGCGGCTGCGCGCTGCCGCGCTACGTGCGCGCTACCGAGCAAGGCTACGAGCAGCAAGTGTTTGGCCTATGGCAGGCCATGCAGATGGGTGATAGCGCGGTGCATTTGAACTATGCCGAAGTATTGGCTTATTGCGACCACGCAGGCCGCAGGCTACCAACTGAGGCCGAGTGGGAGTGTGCCGCCATCACCCAAGGCAGCGCGTTTGCTTGGGGCGATGTGTGGGAATGGACTGCCAGCACCTTTGCGCCTTTTCCAGGTTTTACAGCGCACCCTTACCTTGACTATTCACTGCCGTGGTTTGGCACCCGCCCGGTGCTGCGCGGTGCCTGCCAAGCCACGCAAAGGGTGATGCGGCACCCCAAATACCGTAACTACTTTATGCCGCAGCGCACCGATATTTACAGCGGCTTTCGTACCTGTAGTTTGTAATTTTTGCAGGTGCAGGATTAATTCCGCAGCAAAGTAGTGGGCTACTTTGTGGCCTCCTCAAACACTGGTGTAAGAAAGACATACTCAGCGCTACAAAATATGCATTGATTTGAGGAGAGGTATGCATGGCAACAGCACTGATTAACCCTGCCACTGGCAAAACCCCGCGTTGGAAAATGGCGCTTGACGTGGAGCGTTGCATCGGCTGCCACGCCTGCTCAGTGGCCTGCAAGGTCGAAAATAAAGTGCCATTAGGCCGGTTTCGCACCAAGGTGTACTACTACGACCAAGGCAAGTTTCCTAAAGTTACGCGCAACTTTTTACCCACACTGTGCATGCAGTGTGAAGACACGCCGTGCATTAAAGCCTGCGATAACAAAGCCATTGAGATGGGCGCAGACGGCATAGTGCGCGTGATACCCGATAAATGTGACCACTTAGGCTCTTGCGAGACTGCATGCCCCTACGGTGCCATCGGCTGTGACGACAACGATATTGCCGACAAATGCGACTTTTGCTCGCACCGGCTGGAGGCCAATATGGAGCCGGCTTGTGTAGAAACCTGCCCGGCAGAAGTATTTTTCTTTGGCGATGCTAATGACCCCGCCTCGCCTTACAGCCAGTTCATGGTCAAAAACAAAGGCCAAACCCGGGTGCTCAAACCCGAAGAAAAAACCGTGCCTTCGGTGGACTACAAAGGCCATAACGTGGCCATGGAAGCCAAAATTCCCAAAGGCAAAGTGCATGACCCGTACTCGTACGAGATCGAAACCTGGACATCGCTGGAGAGTCAGTTTCCCAAACGCAAGCGCGTGCTGTGGGCCAAGCCCGCCCACATCACAGGCACCAAAGTGTAAGGAGCGCAGCATGACCACCATCAAACGACGTGAAGCGATCAAGCGTGGCTTTGCAGCGCTGTCTACCCTGGCCTTGGGCGAGACGATTTTGTTAGCCCCAGAAAACGCTAACGCCCAATTGTTCAAGCCTAAAGACCGCAAGCTGTACGGCGTGCGCAAGCTACAGCGCCGTGCATCAGGCAAAGGCCGCTTGAAAAACGACTACAGCAAAGCGGTGATTAAGAAAGGGGTGTGCCTCAATTGCTCTACCGTCTGCGGCATACAGGGCTATGTGATTGATGGCAAGCTGGTCAAAGTATCTGGTAACCCACTAGACCCCAACAACGGAAAAAGCCTGTGTGCCAAAGGCCAAAGCGGCCCGACGATTAACGACTACGCAGACCGTTTGCAGTTTCCGCTCAAGCGCGTAGGCAAGCGCGGCGAGGGCAAGTGGCAACGCATTACTTGGGACGAGGCGTATACCGAAATCTCCACCCGCATCCGCAAAGCGATAAACGAAGGCAAGCCAGAAGAGGTGGCCATCCAAATTGGCCGCTCGCGCATTGCCGAAGAAATGACGCGGTTTTTAAACGCCATTGGCTCGCCCAGTTTGTTTAACCACCGCTCGCTATGCTCCAGCAACAAGCGCGCTGCCAACTATGTGAGCCTGGGTGAGACCGACTGGGAAAGCGCTGACTTTGAGCGCACCAAATATATTTTGAACTTTGGTTCCAACTTTTATGAAGCCCACCAAGGCGCTATCCATGCTGCCAAACGCATTATCAGAGGCCGCTTTGACAATGGCGCAAAACTCGTTACTTTTGATGTGCGGCTGAGCAACACGGCAGGTCGCTCAGACGAGTGGATACCACTGAATCCTGGCACAGATGGCGCGATGGCGCTGGCTATGGGCAACGTGATCATGCAGGCCAACCTGCACAACGCCAAGTGGCTGGATACATGGAGCAATATCAAATCCGAAGAACTTAAAACCTGGATCAGCCGCTACACAGCTGAATGGGCCGAAAGCGTGACCGGTATTGCCGCAGCAGACATCAAACGCATCGCGCTGGAGTTTGCCAAGGCCGCACCGCGCGCCGTGGCGTTTACCAACCGTGGGTCAGCCGCACACTACAACGGCTTTAACAACGACCGCGCAGTGATCATGCTCAACGCCATTGTGGGTAGCATAGGCCAAGAGGGCGGCTACTGCTACACGGTAGAGCCTACGCGCGTGCCGCCCAGCGTATTCCCGCAGCCCTCGCCCCAGCCGCCTGCGCCTACCGCTAAAAGCTTGATAGAAAACCCACCCGAGTGGCCACTGGCCAACAAGTGGCAACGCATGAAGGTGGGGCAGATTGTCTATAAATACATAGCCGAAGGGCGCGGCAAAATTCAGGTGTACCTAAGTTACACCGTCGCTGCACCACTGACCTGGCCCGAGGGCCGCAGCTTGGTAGTCGACGTGCTGAAAGATGAAAAATTGATTCCCTTTCATGCCTGCTCTGACGTCGTGTACAGCGAGCAAGCGCACTACGCAGACATGATATTGCCCGATGCCAGCTACATGGAGCGCTGGGGCTTTGACACCCGCAACAACATGGAGCTGCGCGACTACGTCACCCTGCGCCAGCCTATGGTGGAGCCACCGGGCGAATGTGTGAGCTTTGTTGATTCGATGATTGAAATTGGCAAGCGCATCAGCCCTGAAACCGCCAAATACTTTCAGTTTAAAAACCATGAGGAATGGCTCAAGCTGCGCAGCACAGGCCTGACCAAGCGTGTGGGCGAAGACGGCTGGGGCTACATGGTGAAAAACGGCGTATGGCAAGACACCAGCAAGCCAAAATACTACAACCTGTACAACTGGGACGTGGAGGCTGCCCAGCTGAGTGACAGCCGTGTAGATGAAGCTACACAAATCATTTACCGCAAAGCTGCCAATGGCGTTGAATCTAAAGTCGGCTTGATGGTAGACGGCAAAGCAAGGCGTGGTTTTTTAACCCCATCACGTAAATTTTCCATTTACCACGAAGACATTGAAGCTGCAGGCAAGCAAGTGGGTTTTAAAGACAACGGCATGCCAGAGTTTTTCCCGGTGGAGAGCTTTGTGCACATGAAGCCGAACCATTTGCATTTGGTCACTTTCAAGTGGAACGTGCACACCCAGGGCCGTACGGCAAGCCAGAAGTATTTGAGCGAAATCGTGCACCACAACCCGATGTGGATCAACACCCAGACGGCTAAAGACTACGGCATTAAAACCGGTGACTTGGTGGAGCTGTCCACGTTCCGTCCCTATGGGCACGACATGAAAAACGGTGGCGACTTTATCGGTAATGCCGTGATCACTGCCTATGTGACCGAGGGCATTCACCCGCGTGTGCTGGCAGTCAGCAATTCACTGGGCAATTTGTGGCACGGCCGTGCGGCTAGCGCTGGCAAAGCAAATCGCAACTCGCCTAAAGTTGGTTTGGACCAGACTGACAGCCTTGCTGACCAAGACCTAGACGAAGATATTTGGTGGGACCCGCGCAACGGCGGTGTGGGCGCAGGCTACAACATCAATTCAATTTTGCCTATCCAAAGTGCGCCCTTGGTAGGTATGCAAGGCTGGTACGACACGGTCTGCTCAATTCGCGCGGTGTAACGATCGTCTTAGCTGCCAGCCCAAAACACGGCAAAGTAGCCGCGTTCATCGGTCCAAGCTTGCGTGGTAGAAAACCCTGCTGCGTTGAGCATGGCAGAGAATTTTTCTACCGTCCACTTGTAGGAGTTTTCGGTGTGGATGCGCTCGCCCTTGGCAAATGCACGTTGGTAAGGTTTGCTGTGCAAAGTCCATTGCACACTGGTGGCCTGCTTGGCCTGCAGATGCATTTCAATGCGCGACAGCTCGGTGTTAAAAAACGCCACATGCTGCCAGTCGCGCACATCAAAATTACTGCCCAGCAGGGTGTTGATATGGCGCAGCATGTTCAGGTTAAAAGCCCCGGTCACGCCCAGTGGGTCGTCATACGCAGGTTCCAGCACGTCAATGGCTTTAACCAGGTCAACACCAATCAGCAGCCCACCGCCGGGCTGGCCCTTGGCGCACAGGCGCTGCACGCGCTGCAAAAATGCCAAGGCATCGTCGGGTGCAAAGTTGCCGATGCTAGAACCTGGGTAGAAGGCTGCAATAGGGCGCTGCACCGCCTCGGCCAGCAAAGGGGCAGGCAAGTCTAGCGACGATGAAAAATCCATACCCACCCCAGCCATGCGCATGATGGGGTGCTGCTCGGCCAGGCCAGACAGCACACCGCGCAAATAATCGGCTGAAATATCAATGGCGATGTATTGACTGGGCTTGACGGCAGCAAACAGGCTGGCGGCTTTGGCACAACTGCCAGCGCCTAAATCTACCATGCAAGCATTGGCTGGCAATGTATGGGCGAGCGCCTCGCGCTGGGCTGTGAATATGCCTGCCTCGGTGCGGGTAGGGTAGTACTCTGGTAGCTCGGTGATTGCATCAAACAGGCGCGAACCCAAGGCGTCATACAGGTATTTGGGTGAGGTGTGTGCCTGCGTTGCCAACAAACCAGCGGCTAGTTCAGCTTGAATGGCGCTGGGGTTGGCGGCGTAAAGATCAAAAAAGCGCAATGCGGGCATGGATAAAAGGTGTGATGAGCGTTGTAAGAAACAGTCTGCACAAAAGACAAAAGACCGTGTGCATACTGATTCATCAGTCTGTTAGTTCCGTTGTATCTTACACGGGCTATCAACTCATTTGATGGCCATCGGTCTGCACTGTTTTGTGATTCCTGAGAGAATATGCTCAATGTCCCGTTGTAAGGGACTTTTTTATGGAGGAAGTTTATGCGCCGTCAAGTTTTGAAATCTATGGTCTTTGCTGCACTAGCCGCTATGGCTGGTGCAGCCTTTGCCCAAGCGGGCGGTGTGTTTCGCGTCACCACCATCCCTGAAGAAGCTGCCACCGAGCAAACCCGCAAGTTTGGCCCGATTGTGAAATACCTTGAAAGCAAGCTGGGCCAAAAAGTAGAGTTCATCCCCGTCAGCGACTACCCTGCCGCTGTGGAAGCCCTTGTAAATAAACAAGTTGACATGGTGTGGTTTGGCGGCTTTACGCATGTGCAGGCCAATGTACGCTCGGGCGGCAAAATTGTGCCGATTGCCCAGCGCGAGGAAGATACCAAGTTTCAATCGGTGTTTATCACCAAGCCAGACTCTGGCATCAAAACCTTGGCTGACCTCAAAGGCAAGCAAGTCAGCTTTGGTTCGCAGTCGTCCACCTCGGGCCACTTGATGCCGCGCAGCTTTTTGCTGGACGCAAAAATTGATCCAGACAAAGACTTCAAGCGCGTAGCCTACTCAGGTGCGCACGATGCCACCATCGCCTCAGTCACCAGTGGCAAGGTAGACGCTGCTGCGCTAGACATTACGGTGTGGAACAAGTTTGTCAAAGAGGGCAAGGTGACCGACAAAGACGCCACTGTCTTCTTTACCACGCCCGGGTACTTTAACTACAACTGGTCAGTGCATGCCGACATGCCAGCGGCGCAGCGCGAGCGGGTAACCAAGGCACTGCTCGACATCGATCCTAAAACAGCAGAAGGCAAAGAAATTTTGGACCTCAACCGCGCTACCCGCTACATCGCTACCAAGCCAGACAACTACAAAGGCATTGAAGCGGCTGCACGCAGCGCGGGCCTGCTGAAGTAAATAATTAGCAATAGTGAAACGCTATAAAAATAATAGCTGTTTGAGCAGTAAATACTTGGACTACAGGGTGATTTGTTTATGAAAATCACCCTGCAGGCAACCAGTGCACGCCATCCAGCAGCCCAGGCCAGCGCGCCTGACGCTGTGCGTGGCGTACAGCTTAGCGTAGGGGCTGGCGAACATGTGGCCGTTATCGGCCCATCAGGTGCCGGTAAAACCACCTTGCTGCATTTACTGGCCTGCGCGCTGAAACCCACTGCCGGTACGCTGCTGTTAGGCGATGCCAACCCATGGGCCTTAGCCATACCTGCACTGCAGCAGCTGCGCGGGCGTTTATTTTTAGCGCCACAGGTGCCGCCGTTGCCGCCGCGTCAGCGTGTGGTCACCGCTGTGCTGGCCGGGCGCTTACCACAGCAGGGCATGCTGGCCAGTTTGCGCAGCTTGTTTTATCCCACCGGTATTGCACTGGCCGACGCAGCATTAGCGCGCTTTGATTTGAGCGAAAAACTGTTTGACCGCGTAGACCGCTTATCGGGCGGCGAGCGCCAGCGCGTGGGCTTGGCGCGCATTTTGGCATCGCAAGCCACGCTGCTGTTAGTGGACGAGCCGCTGTCTGCGCTAGACCCGTCACGCAGCGAACAGGCCATTAGCGCGCTAACGCAAATCGCCACTGAGCGCGGTGCTACCCTAGTAGCCACTTTGCACCATGTGGAGATGGCGCTCAAGGCCTTCCCGCGCATCATCGGTATGCGTGATGGCCAGGTGGCGTTTGACTTGCCAGCAGGCCAGGTCACGCCGAAACATTTGCAAGACCTTTATGCGCAGCATCTGCATGAGTTGACCGGCCCTGCACCTGCCGCAGAAGACTTGGTGCCTACACCTGCAATGCCTGCGGTGATGCACTGCCGCTAAAGCCGCGGCTGACAGTGCTTTAAGCCATGGCCACTAGTTCACTGCCTACACCTGCTGCCAGTTACCGCGACCCGGCATGGACTGGCCGCTTGTTTTGGATGTTGGCTGCCATTGTGCTGCTGTGGCCCATGCTGGTGCTGACTGAATTTAAAATCTGGACATTGTTTGAAGCTAGCAACTTAAAACCCACGCTGAAGTTTTTAAGTGATTTTTTCCCACCCAAAATCGAAGGCGAATTTTTACTTTTGGTGGCTAAAGAAACCTGGCGCACCGTAGCCATTGCTACGGCAGGCATAGCACTAGCACTAGTACTGGCGGTACCTTTGGCGCTGCTGTCAGTGCGTGTGCTGTCGGTGTCTGCCCTAGCGGGCAAGATGAATGCACTGCCCTCAGTGCTGCGCACACTGCTGCGCTGGGTGATGGTGTTGCTGCGCAGTGTGCCTGAGCTAATTTGGGCGCTGGTGTTTGTACGCGTGGTGGGCCTGGGCCCCACGGCGGGCGTGATAGCCATTGCGCTGACCTATGGCGGCATGTTGGGCAAGGTGTATGCCGAGATTTTAGAAAGTGGTGAGGGCCATGCCACGCAAAGCCTCATGCGCAATGGGTCTGGCCGCATGCAAGCGTTTTTCTACGCCCTATTGCCGCAAAACGCTGCCGAGCTGACCAGCTACACCGTGTACCGATGGGAATGCGCTATTCGCAGCTCTGCGGTGTTGGGTTTTGTAGGCGCAGGTGGCTTGGGCCAGCAGATGGATGCATCGATGAAAATGTTCAACGGCTCAGAGGTCTCCACCATGTTGATTGTTTTC
Source organism: Polaromonas sp. (assembly GCA_043747295.1). GTDB lineage: Bacteria > Pseudomonadota > Gammaproteobacteria > Burkholderiales > Burkholderiaceae_C > JAAFIP01. The sequence goes on from JAYTPK010000052.1 coordinate 41,392, forward strand.
ATGTTGCTAGTGTGGCTGGCCGATAAAGCTAGCGCGTGGCTGCGCAAAGAGCTGGGTTGAACACACCATGAGCCTGCCCACTACTGCTAACCCCACAGTTAACAAAGCTAGCGCGGCTAACGAACGCTTTAAGCTGCCGCCGCCGATGTTTGACGCGCGGTGCAAAGCATGCTGGTTTGTATTTGGACTGATCTGCTTAACCGTAGCCAGCTTTTGGACACTCGATCTGAAATGGGCACAATTTTTTAGCCTAGACGCAGCCCGCAAAATGGGTAAATTTATTGGCGAACTGCTGGTGCCAGAGACCAGCAGCAAGTTTTTAGCCAAGCTAGGTTGGGCTGCGCTGGAAACGCTGGCCATGAGCGCCTTGGGCACGGTGATAGCCGCCGTACTGGGCCTGGCCTTAGCCTTGCCCGCCAGCAAAGTGCACGCAAACGACCCAGCGCGTTGGCGCGGTATCACCCGACTCGTGCTAAACGCTTTGCGCAGCATCCCCGAGCTGGTGTGGGCAGCGCTGCTGCTGATCAGCGCAGGCCTGGGGCCGTTTGCAGGCACACTGGCACTAGCGCTGCACACAGCCGGTGTGCTGGGCCGCTTATTTGCCGAAAGCCTTGAAAACGCCCCCGCAGGCCCCGCGTTTGCGCTGCGCACACGCGGCGTTTCCGAAGGCCGCGTGTTTTGGTACGCCACCTTTCCGCAGGTGCTACCGCAACTACTGAGCTACACCCTCTACCGCTGGGAAAATAACATCCGCGCCGCCGCCGTGCTAGGCGTGGTGGGCGCAGGCGGTTTGGGCCAGATGCTGGCCTTTCACATGGGGCTGTTTCAAATGCAAGAGACCAGCAGCATTTTGATTGCTATGATTTTACTGGTGGCGCTGGTGGATGCCGCCAGCTATTGGTCGCGGCGGGTGATGACAAGGTAATGATGATTCAGTAATGATGATGCAGTAGTGATGACGAAGTAGTGATGCGCATGTACTAATGAACAGGTAATGAGCCTTTGAGAACTTGTGGTAATTAAGCCGTCCACGCCACTGCTTTGGCCAGCCTTTCAAAAGCCAAGTCCACCACTATGGCAAGCATCGCTACCAACAAGGCGCCTTGCAGCACATAAGCGGTGTTAAAACCGCTCAAGCCTACGATGATGGGCGAGCCTAGTGTTTTAGCACCTACGGTAGATGCAATGGCGGCTGTACCAATATTGATAATGACCGAAGCACGCACCCCGGCTAACCACACAGGCAACGCCAGCGGCATCTCTACTTGGCGTAGGCGCTGCCAAGACGACATGCCCATGCCGTCAGCAGATTGGCTCACTGATATAGGCACTGACTGCAAGCCCACTATGGTGGATTGCAACACTGGCAGCGTGCCATATAGCGCCAAGGCAATCAACGCTGGTAGCTCACCAAAGCCTACAACTGGCACCGCAATTGCAAGTACCGCCACAGGTGGAAAGGTTTGCCCCATAGACGCTAGAGCCTGCACAATGGATTCAAACTCTCGGCCCACGCGGCGGGTAACGTACACGCCCGCTGCACTGCCTACCAATACGGCAATACCACTGGAGATGCCCACCAGCTTGCAGTGCTGCCACAGCAGCTGGGCGAACGGTTCTTGCACATACATCGGGCGCTGAATACTGGGAAACAGTGCGTGAAACAACGGTGCTGAATGCGGCAGTGCAAGTAACAAACTAAATAGGGCCATAGCAGCCCACAGCAAGGGGTCGCGCCACCAGCCTGCACTTGGGCGCACAGGCTGTGTTTCAGCGGCGTGGTTTAGCATCACACCCTTTGCGCGAAAATATCTGCGGCATGCACCACGCCAGCATGCTTGCCCGCGCCGTCTACTACATTGACCTGCGCTACGCCATGCACCGCCATGAAGGAGACTATTTCACGCAGTGTTGTGTCGCACGGCAAACTAGGGCCCGGCACAGCGGTTTGATCGCGCGCCAGTGTTTGTGCGCTTTTAAGTGATAGCAGCTTGATGCCTCTGTCACTGCGGCCCACAAATTCGATAACAAAATCATTTATGGGTGCGGCTAGCAGTTCTAGCGGTGAGCCTACTTGTACAATGCGCCCTTGGTCTAGTAATACGATTTTGGTGGCTAACAGCAAAGCTTCATCAATGTCGTGTGTGACTAAGACAATAGTTTTTCCAGACACTTGGTGTACGCGCTTCATCTCTAGTTGCAGCGCGCTGCGGGTGGCAGGGTCGAGCGCGCCAAAGGGCTCGTCCATCAGCAACACTTGTGGATCAGCGGCTAATGCGCGTGCTACGCCTATGCGCTGCTGCTGTCCACCTGAGAGCTGGTGGGGGTAGCGGTTGCGGTATTGTTCTGGGTCAAGCTGAAAAAGCTGCAGCAGCTCGGTTACGCGCTGTTTTATTTTTTGGTCACTCCAGCCCAGCATCTGCGGGACGGTGGCGATATTGCGTTCTACGGTCCAATGCGGAAACAAACCTACTGACTGGATGGCATAGCCCATGCGCAGCCTCAACTGGCGCACTTTAAATTTATAAATTTCTTCGCCATTGAGTAAAATTTTTCCTGTGTCATGGTCTTCCATACGGTTGATCATTTTGAGCAACGTGGATTTGCCTGACCCTGAAGAACCGATGACGACCAAAAATTCACCGCGCGCAATAGTTAAATTTAGCCGGTCAACCGCATTGATGCCGTCGTAAGACTTAGAAATATTGACGAATTCGATCATGCCAATACACCTTGGTGCGCAGGTTGCACCGTGTGGCTTGCGCGAAAGGTAAACTGAATTAACAGCTTGAAAAGTGCATCAGTTATCAAAGCCAAGGCCACAATGGGCGCCACGCCCAGCAGCACCAGGTCTTGCGCACTGCTGAACAAGCCTTCAAACATAATGGCCCCTAAGCCACCCGCGCCAATCAGTCCCGTGACGGTGGCCATGCCCACGGCCGCAATGGTGGCGCTGCGCACGCCAGACAAAAGCACAGGCAGGGACAGAGGCAGTTTTACCCGCCAAGCCAGTTGAGCGGGTGACATACCCATCCCGCGTGCAGCGTTCACCACGGCAGAAGGCACTTGGTCCAGGCCTGCCAACGTACCACGCACTACAGGCAATAGGCTGTACAGAACCAGCGCAATCACACCCGGCGCTAGGCCCACGCCGCTAATGCCCATCTGCGCAAGAGCTGGAAAGTTAGTTGCCAGCAGGGCCAGAGGTGTCATCAACAGGCCAAACAGTGCAATCGACGGAATAGTTTGAATGATGTTGAGCACAGCAAACACTTTGCCATTTGCACTGCGTTGCTGGTGCACCCACCACCCCATAGGTATGCCTATCACCAAGGTGGGCAACATGGTGAGCAGAACAATTTGCACATGCCGCCAGATAGCCGCACCGAAAATATCAGCCCGATTGAAATACTCTTTCATGATCGATAGCTCATCACACCAACCTGTGGTGAGCATTAACGTAATCAGCAGCAGCGTAACTGCAGTGAGTGCGGCGCGAGGTAGCAGACGTGCGCGCAAGCGCTGCATGCAATCAGCTGCTAACAACCAAGCCAGAACCACAAGACACCAAAATGCAGCACCTAGTGAAGTGCGTGCTATGGGCGATTGGGTTAGCGCAACATGCTGCGCGGATCCTCCTGCCAAAGCCAGTAGAAAAACTATCAGCATGCAAGCAAAACTTGTGCGCAACCAAAGGATTAACTGGCTAGAACGCAGCACACAGCCAATCAGGTTGAGTACCAGTATCAATAAGAAACTTGCCCAAATCGCAGACGGTGAAGTTTGCAATACTTCCCATGCCGTCACTGCTTGGCCGGACAGCATACGGTTAGGTGCGCTGCGCATCAACGGCAGCCAAGCTACTGCACCTGCACCTAGCAGAACCAGCGTACTGCTAACGGGGTTAAAAGCCAACGCAGCGAGGCGCACAAAAAACCGAATTACTTCAACAAGCCTTTAGACTTTAAATAGTCACTCGCTACTTTTTTAGCGTCTTGGCCTTCGATTTGAATTTTGGCATTTAGCGCTTGCAGCGTAGGGCCATCTAGTGTTTTAAACACTGGCGCCAAGATCGTTTGGATGCTCGGATTTTTGGCCAATACTTCGGCGCGAACGGTGGCTGCCGGCGCGTAGATGGGCTGCACGCCTTTGGTGTCTTCCATGATGACTAAGCCCAAAGCCGCCAATGGCCCATCAGTTCCGTAAGCCATGGCAGCGTTAACACCAGAGGTTTTTTCAGCCGCAGCGCGAATAGTGACTGCGGTATCGCCGCCAGCCAACGTCAAAATTTGTTCGGGTTTAAGCTTGAAGTTATATGCTGTTTGAAAAGCTGGCATGGCATCAACACGTTCTACGAACTCTGCCGACGCTGCCAGCTTAAACTGACCGCCGCCGTTGATCCACTTGGCCATATCGTCCAGCGTTTTTAGCTTGTTGGTGGTGGCTATATCTTTGCGCACTGCGATTGCCCAAGTGTTGTTGGCCGGGGCAGGCTCTAGCCATACCAGTTTATTTTTCTCCATATCGAGTGCTTTCACGCGCTCGTAGCCTGCCTTGGAATTTTTCCACGCGGGGTTAGATTCATCGGCAAATATGAAAGCGCCGTTGCCAGTGTATTCGGGGTAAATGTCGATTTCACCTGCGGTGATGGCACCACGCAGCACTTTAGTGTTGCCTAATGAAGTTTTGTTTTCAATTTTCACGCCACCGGCTTCCAGGGCCAACACAATCATGTTGCCCAGCAGCTTGCCTTCGGTATCAATCTTAGAGCCTACGCGCACAGCTGCAGTTTGCGCGAGGGCAACACTGTCGATGAAGCTGGCGGTCATTAAACCTGCAGCCAAAGCAATGAATTTTTTTCGGTGAAGTGTTTGCATAAAGAGCCCTGCCTTTGTGTTGTACGCAAACTATTAGATAACAAACGGATTGTCTTTTTTTAATTAAGCCCAAGACCAATCGTATTATCTTGTTACCCAATGCATCACTTGAATCCTTAAATGGCGAGTTTGGCAGAGCTTACCAGCCCGATGTTCCTGGCTCACCTTTGAAGGGGCCTACTAGCTCAGGAGTAATCCAGCCGCCATAAAAGCCACCGGGCTGTGGTTGCGCCCTTGCGCCATCCACGGTGCAGTGCAAGTGCGCAGGGTAAAAAGCCACGCAGTCGGCCAGAGCCTGGGCGCTGTCAAAGGGCGATGGGTAGCTCCAAGCCACGTGCGCAAGGCTACGTTCACCATCAACCAGTGACCAGTACTTGGCAGGGCCTTTCCATTCACACATGGATGTGCCCTGCGCATTGACCAGTAGTTGGCTAGTTACATCGGCCCAAGGGATGTAGAAACTTGGCGGGTGCGATGTTTCTAACACCAGCACGCAGCGCTTGGATTGAGCAACCAGCGTACCACCCCAACGGACGATCACTTCGCGCGTGTCGCGCACCAACTGTGGTGGGCGGGGAAAACTCCACACTGACACCTGCCCCTGCTGGGGCTTTTGAGCGAAAGGTGGGAGGTCTGCACCTCGCCAAAGCCATTGATCACGGGCAGCTTGCAGCCCATCGGGATCGCTCGCCATGGGTGTGCTCCATTAATCGGCTATCAGCCTTGGTGCCACACCACTTTGCTGCGGGCTTTAGTCCAAGTCTCAAAGTAGTCGCCATAGTGCTTCTCCACCACATTGCGTTTGATCTTGAGTGTGGGTGTGACAAAGCCGCTCTCGACCGTCCACTGCTCGGGCACGACCACTACAAAGTCTAGGCGCTCATGCGGGTCTAGCGTTTCGTTGACGACTTTCAGGTGGTCTTCTAGCTCGGTGGTAAATTCTTTGCGAGCGTCTGCATTTTTCAACTCGTCCCACTGACCTGCGGGCAGCATGGCTAGTGCGAACGGTTGTGGAAATGCCACGCCAGATACTAAACAAGCTTCGATTTTGGTAAATGCGCTGAGCTTGGTTTCAATCGGCGCGGGCGATACGTACTTGCCTTTACTGGTTTTAAACTGCTCTTTGGCGCGGCCTACAATTTTTAAACGGCCCTGCTCGTCCATGACGCCCAGGTCACCAGTTTTTAACCAACCGTCTTCCGTCATGGTTTCAGCGGTTTTGTCGGGCTCTTTGTAGTAGCACTGCATGTGTGCGGGGCCACGGGTTTGTACCTCACCTTCGGGTGACAGCCTGATCTCGCAGCAGGCTGAAGGATTACCCACGTAGCCTATGCGTGACCTGCCGGGGAAAGATGCAGTGGCGAAGGCAAACTGCTCGGTCATGCCATAGCCTTCAAGCAGCTCTAAGCCTAGTTTGCGGTACCAAGACATCACCTCGGGTGGTAGCGGGGCTGCACCCGTGCCCGCTACACGCATGCTGTCCATGCCCAATTGCTTTAAAATTTTCTTTTTGACGATGCCGCCCAAGATGGGGATGGACAGTAATCGGTCGAGTTTTTTGGCTGGCATTTTTTTGAAAACACCTTGCTGAAACTTCACCCACAGACGCGGCACCGAGAAGAAAATGGTAGGACGTGCGCGCTGCAGATCGAGCAAAAAGCTGTCTAAGCTTTCGGCAAAAAAGATGTGCATGCCGTGGTACAAACATTGGCCTTCGACTAGGCAGCGCTCGGCCACGTGGGCCAGCGGCAGGTACGACAGCATGCGGTCTGCGGTGCTGGTTTGTATGTTGTCCACCAAGGCTATGGCGGTGTGGCTAAACGACTCAAAACCGTGCACTGCGCCCTTGGGCATACCGGTGGTGCCTGATGTGTAGATGATGGTGGCCACACCGTCGCCTGCAAAGGTGGGGCTTTCTTTCATCGGCTGGTTGGTTTTGATGATGTCTTCCCACGCGGTGTAGCCCGGCATGCCAGGCTTAGCGTCGCACAGCGGTGTGGTGATGCACGGCATGCCTTCAGGGATGCCGGGCTGCATCGACTTCCAGTCGTCTAACTTGCCGACGATGCACAGCTTGGTCTCAGAGTGGGCCATGATCTGGCGCACGGTTTCGGCCACTAGGTTGGGGTAGATGGGCACGCTGACGTAGCCGGCCATCCACACGGCCAAGTCAGCCATGATCCACCAGGCGGTGTTTTTGCTCATGATGGCGATGCAGGCACCGTCGCCGTAGTTTTGCGCCTTCAGGTAGGTGGCCATGCGACGGGTCTCGTCCATGGCCTGTGCCCAGGTCCAGTCGCGCACCACGCCGCCGCCCATGGGCTGGGTAAACAATATCTCGTTGGCGCGGGCTTTTTCCCAGTGGTAGGCGCGCTGTAGGGGCAGATGGGAAGGATCAAGCGCTTTGGTGGCGGTAGGCATAAGGTACTCCGAGGTGTTTTAATTACTAGGGCACTACATTAGCCGATAAATCTGCCTTTGTATCTCATAGTTGTCCCTAATGGTGGACATTGCGTGCACCGCACATACACGGGTTGGGTGTGTACTATTTTCTGCGTACTACCGCTACACCAGTGATGGCGGTGCCGCCGTTGGCAAGCGCTAAGCCAAACAAGTCAGCTGGGCGAATAGCGTACTGAAACCCTGCTTCAGTGGCACCTGGCCCTGCAAAGCTGCCGCGTACAAAAGTGCTGCAAAACGGGTTGCAGGTGGTGCTGCCAGCCGGGCCACTATAGGAAGTGGGTAGGTTATTGGCTGAAAAAGAGCCGCTGGCACCGGTGCGCAGGTTAAGCTCAGAATTGGTGGTGTTTGCAGCGCCGCCTGTGGTGTTCACCGCATACGTTGTGCCTTGGCCCTTCACGTCAAAGCCTAGGCCAATTTTGCGCTGGGTAAAGTCAGCCACAAAATAGCGCAGGTTCATGGTGCCAATAAAGCTGCCGTCCAGAGATGTGGGCTGGGTAGCGCCCACAGCGTCGTAGCTGAACACCCCAGCAGTGGGTACATTGGTGGCAGGCAGGCCCACCACATAATGGTAGCTTTGGTTGCCAGTGAGCTGCACTTGCACCGAGGGGCTGCCGTCTAGCTGTTGCGGCGGTATGGTGACCACGCCATTGCTCCAGCGGCCCCACAGCATGTACAAAGAGCGGTCGCGTTCGGCCACCTGCGCGGCGTTAGCAGAGCGCGGGCCCGTTGCGTCACCACGGTAAATTTCGTAGGTGGAGTTGCCTGATTTGATGGCAATACGGTACGGGTCGCCTTCGCGCGAGAGTTCAAACTTGCCTAACGATGCGTTGTCAATCGGTGCGCCGTTTTGTAGGTACACCGTAACATAGTCAAAACCGCCAGGCGCTGGAGACGGGCCGTTGCTGTCTACCACTACGCTACCTACGTTTAGCAAGGTAACTTCTGAGCCAGTTGCATCACGCTCACGTGTGATAAAAATCCTATTGCCACGCGCAAAATTAAAATCATCCAGCAACTGGGCCTGTGAGTTGCTATCGCTCATGCCAGGGCGCACAGCAATCAGCTTAGGCGCTAACCCATCGGCGCCTACAAAACCGACGCGCCCAGCGGGCACATCAATAGACTGTTTACCTTCTTTGTCAAACAATATAAAAGCACCTTCGGATGTAGCAATGGAGGTGCCTGCCGCATCGGTGCTGATCTTGCCAGCAGTGCCGCGAATGCCAATGGTGGCGGTGGCGGTTTGCAATTTATAGGCTTTCTTATTGGTTTTACCAATTAAGCCCGACACCGTGCGCAGCGTGCCGCGCAAAAAATCAAAAAGCAAATTCTCACTGCCATCGGCACGGCCGTTGTAGGTGTAGTTGCTGATTTTGAATTCAGAATTAGCCTCTAGCGCCACCATGCTGGTGTCGGTGAATTTAATTTGTACATTGCTGGCGCCAGCCGTGCTGATGGTATCGCCCTCGGCCACAGTAGAGCCTTTTTGCACTGGGGCACTGCTACCGCTGGGTTTTTTAATTAGCGCATTGCCGCTGACAAATTCAATTCGTCCAGCCACGGCGGGGCTAGCCGGGTTGGCGGTGGTTTGCGCATGGGCTAGGGTGCTCATCACTATGAACCCTAGGCAAGCTAGCGTTTGGCTGATGAGAATAGTGATGGTTTTCATCGCTGTCCTTTGGGTAAAAATATCAATACAAGCTGCGTAGGCTCAACGACACTTGTGTGCGCTGGCTGTCGTAGCTGGCTAAGTTCGATTGGTTGCGGCCTAGTTGCACTGCAGGAACCAGCACGAGGCTGTCTTTTTTCAATTGCACTTCGGTAAATAGGGTGATGTCGCGCTGCATGTCGCGGCGCTGCTGCAGTAGCAAGAAGTCTTCTGCCTGATGCCTGCGTCGCTCCAGACTGAGGCTTAAACCTACGTTATGCCCTGCGCCGATGGGTTGGCGCAAATCTACTTTAAAGCCAGCACTGGTGTAGGCTAAGTCTTGCGCTGTGGCGTCGTCAATACGCTCGCGGGTAGAAAACAGGTTGAGGTTCCAGCCCACTTGCGGTGCGAAAGTGCCTAGGCCTTTACCGTAAGCCGTTACACCCATCGTTTGGCGCCTAGCATCCCGAAAATCTGCTTGTAAGTCATCTAGCTTGGTGCGCTGCACATAGGCGCTTGCGCCTTGAACGGGTGGGCTGCTTTGCGCAGCCGCCCAACGCGCCACCAGCAGTACGCCCTGCGTATCTTTAGACGGCTTGCCGTCCGCCCACTGACGCTGTGCTTCTAGCTCGGCTTGCAGTGCCCACTGCGGGCTAAGGCCCAGCGTGGGGCCAGTGCGCAGCTGCGCTAGGCTGTAGTCAAAATTATGTTCGCTGGTGTAGCTGCGGTGGGCCAGCTGGCCTGCTACCTGCCACGACCAGCGCTCGTTAATGGCTGCGCGGTAGGCGGCGTTAACCGATGGCTCTAAATACCAGGACGCGCGGGGCTGCTCGGTTAGCAAATTAATCCCGCCAAACAGCGGCACAAAGACAGTACGGTCGCGTGGTGCAGTATTAAGATTGCTGTCGTGGCCTGTGGCCATTGACAGCTGCACATAACTGGGCTTGTTGGCTAAGCGCTGGTTTTCTGCATCGCGTGCAATGGCTTCTTGGCCCGGTGAGGGTGCCGTTGATACAGCTGTACTGTTTTGGGGCTGTGCGCGCCGCTGCAACTGGGCTAAGTTGAATTGTGCGCTGGCAGGTACGGCATCAGTGCGAACGCTTTTTAATAATTCGTCTGCGCTGGCAGACTCACCCGACAGCACATAAGCGCGGGCCAGCTCAGCGCGTGCAATGGCGTCACCCGGCTGCAGCGCTAATGCGCGTTGCAGATAAATAATGCCTCGGTCAATTTGGCCAATGTCTGTGTAGCCCACGCCAGCTAACAGTGCAAAGGCAAACTGGCTACCGTATTCTTCCTCAAACGGTGCAATCAAGTTAAGCGCGTCTTGCGCTTTGTTTTTTAGCAGTAATTCGCTGGCCTGGTCTTGTACCTGCGCAGGCAGCGCCCAGGCCGATGCAGCCGTTAAAAAACTAACAACTAATGCCGCGCATTGGGGCCATAGACGTGCTGAGGTAGCGGTGAACAATAAGTTGGGCATATGCAGTGTTGGTGTGTGTAAGTGTTGCTAAGTATTACCTAGCAAGACTAATACTAAACCCTTAAGCCTAACTGTAATGGTGCTTGGCAGCAAACAGCGTCAACCCTACACGTTGTAGAACGCGTCTTTGTGCAAAATGTTGCACTTTTGCTAATTCAGTGCAGGCATAGCTGACATGTTACCTGCGAAGCGTTAAGGATTGCATCAATGCGCGGCTGCCAAAAGTCCATGGCGCAATCTGGTCGCAGGTGTTAACCCGGTTGCTCAACTGGCCTAGCAGCGGCGTGCTCACCGTCACCTCGTCGCCCACCGAATGGGTAAAACCTTGGCCCGGCGGCTTGCCGGGCATAGGCCGGTCTTGCGTAGGGGCAAACATGGTGCCCAAAAACAGCATAAAACCGTCAGGGTATTGGTGGCAAGCGTTGAGGGTTTGCGCCACCAGGTCAAGCGGGTCGCGGCTGATTTGGCTTAGCGCGCTGATGCCTTGCATGACAAAGCCGTCTTGGCCAGTGACGTTCAGGCTAATGCAGCACTGGCGAACATCGTCTAACGTGAAATGCTCGTTAAACAAACGTATGAACGGCCCAATGGCGCACGATGCGTTGTTGTCTTTGGCTTTGCCCAGCAGCAGGGCGCTGCGGCCTTCTATATCGCGCAGGTTCACATCGTTGCCCAACGCTGCGCCGTGCACCACTCCGCTGGGCGACACGGCCAACACAATCTCAGGCTCGGGGTTGTTCCACTGGCTTTCGGGGTGAATGCCTATTTGCGCGCCATAGCCTACAGCGCTCATGGCCTGCGATTTGGTAAAAATTTCAGCGTCTTTGCCAATGCCCACTTCAAGGTACTGGCTCCACAGGCCCAGCCCCATGAGCACGGCTTTAACTTCCATGGCTTTGGCAGACCCGGGCACTACGGCACGCAAGTTATCGCCCACCACTTTGGCAATGCTGGCGCGCGCCGCCTGCGCACGCGATGCGTCGCCCCGCGCTTGCTCTTCAATCACGCGCTCTAGCATGCTGGCCACAAAGGTAACGCCTGCAGCTTTGATGGGCTGCAAGTCGCACGGGGCTAAAAAATGCGGCTGCGCAGGGTCGCGTGTTAGCTCATCGCTGTTGGCTAATACAGCATTGGTATTGCCAAGCTGGGGCAACGTTGGCAGGGCCTGCTGCACAACGCGTGCAGGCTCTGGCAGCGCTAGCAAATCGGCGCTGGTGAGCGCAACTTTGGACAAGTCCAACACAGCCTGCGGTGTGACTGCGCACAGCACTGGCCCAGTGCCTGGCATCCACACGCGGCCTACTAGTAGTGCACGGTGCGCATCAACAGGTAAAACGCTTTGATGTGTCATGCGTAGTGCTCCGAAATGTGGTTTTTAGTGATTTTAGTAATGAAAACAGCTTGTAGTCCAAGTATTTGTTACTCAAGCAGCTATCAAATTAATAGTAATGCCTGCGAGGCTAAGCGCAGGTTAAACGCTAGCAAGCAAGTGCCCAATGGCGCGATAGGCAGTGCGCACAGCATGCTGCTCAGCGCCGGTGAGCTTGCACAATGGGCTGCGCACCTGCAGCCAAGCGTCCTCTCCAGTTTGTTCCGCCAGCATGGTTTTGTACACGGTGACAAAGTTCATGCCCGGCTGCACGCTCAGGACGGCCAGCAAGCTGTTCATCAACTGCGTGTCGTCTGCAGACACTGCAGCAGGCGCGTCAATCACGCGGCGCAGCAGGCGTGGGGCGATGTTGGCCAGGCCATTGATCGACCCGCTGCCGCCCACTAACATAGTGGGTGCAATATGCGGCTCGGTGCCCACCAAGATAGACAGTTGGGGGAACGCGCGCGCCAGTGCCTGCGCTTGGGCCAAGTCCCCACTGCTGTCTTTGATGCCGATGATTTGGCCCGGATGGCGGCTCACGAGTTCAGCAACGGCGCTGTGGCTAAAGCCATAGGTGCTCATGGCCGGAAAGTGGTACAGCACCAGTTTAAGCGCATCGTCGTCAATACCGCGCACGGCTTGGCTAACAGCATCAACCACGCCTGTATCACGGGGTTGGTTAAAGTAAAACGGTGGCATCATCATTTGGCGGTGCACGCCATGGGTGCTGGCGTGGCGGCCCAGTTCGATCACATCGCCCAGCGCCAGCGCGGTAATGGTGACGATGATCTGGCTAGGCTGCACGCCGCTGGCCATCAGCGCGTCCAGGCAGGCTTTGCGCTCTGCTACGGTAAACGCAGGGCCTTCGCCAGTGGTGCCAAACAGCGTTACACCGTCGCTGCCCGCAGCCAGCATGCGCTGCGCATGGGCAACAGCGCGCGGCGTGTCTATCGACTGGTCAGCGTGAACGGGAATCAACAAGGCGGGCCACAGGCCGTAGATAGCAGTAGATGAGGACAAAACGATTCCTTGATGGTGCCTGCCACTCAACCTAGGCGCTCTGGCAAAGTTGGGCGGCAATGTGCGGTGTTTAAACCCCAAGTTTAGAATCAAATAGGCTCATAGTCCAAGTATTTATTGCTCAAGCAGCTATGCAATTTATAGTGGATAGGACGAAAAAAACCCGCTGACCAAATGGCCAGCGGGCTTTGCAAGGGGTAAAGCGTGAAAGTTATTTATTTGTTAACAGAGACTTTTAAGATGACCGATTCATTGTAGTCAGTCACCACAAACACTAAGGTGCTAGTGTTTTCACTTAGCAAAGCAATCTTGCCGATACTGTTAAACGATGGGTTCACGTTGCCGGTGCGCACAACGCTAAAACCATCGCTGGGCGCAGCCACCAGGGTAGTAGTAACACCAGCAGGTGTTATTTTGGTAATCGCTTGTTCACTGGCGCAGTACAAATTATTTGCAGCGTCAATGGTCATTGACCCATAGCAGATCGCGTTGTTACCGGTGGTGACGACCACACCCGCAGGCGTAACTTGGCGAATGCCATTGCTGTCAGCCACAATAAGGTTGTTCTGGCTGTCCAGCACCATGCTATTAACATTATCAAACTGCGCTGCGGTCCCCGTACCATCAGCGATGCCATCAGTACCGTTACCTGCCAGGGTAGTTACTACACCTGCCGCGCTTATTTTGCGAATAGTGTTTCGATTACTATCAACTACATACACTGTGCCATCATCGGCCGCTGCAATTGCGTCGGGGTATTCAAATCGCGCTGCTGTGCCTGCACCATTGATCACGCCTGTTTCGGTGTTGGACCCAGCAACGACAGTGGACACTCCAGCAGCACTGAATTTCAATACTTGGCCATCGGTGGTGTAGTAGGTGTCGCCATTGCGGCTAGCGGTCATAGCGATCAAAGACCCACCGATCACCACATCTTGTGAACTGACGACATTACCTGGTGTGATGCGTCGAAATTTATTGGAATCTGCCCCAACAATAGATTTATCCGGCAGTACTGCTATGGACAGAGGGCTTCCGTTAAAACGTGCAACTGTGCCAGTTCCGTCTGTTGAACCGTATTGCGCCGCACTGCCCGCTAAAGTGGCTACTACGCCAGCTTTCAGTGTGTCTATTTTGCTGCCTGAGCGAGCAGCGATAGCTACAGTTCCGTCGGCGGCTATCGCCAGTGATTGTGGAGAGTTGTAGGAAATGACCTGGCTGACCGTGCCAGCGGGCGTCACAGAACGGATGTTGCCATAAAAAGATTCTGCAACAAGTAAGTTATTGTCTGCAGTCATGCGAATATCTTGCGGCTGTAAAAATCTTGCAGCTGTAGGGCCGCCGTTGATGTTGCCAGATGTCTTGGTGGTGCTGCCTGCAAAGTGCGACACCACATTGTCAGCCAGATTAATCACGCGTATACGATTGTTATAAGTATCAGACACATAAAGTTTATTGCCATCATTGCTCAATGCCAAGCCTGACGGGTTATTAAAACTAGCGGCTGTACCTGTGCCGTCTAAGTTGCCATATGTGGGCGTTACGCTTCCCAGCGTGCCAGCTAGGGTGGTGACTACGCCCATGGGCGATACTTTGCGTATGCTAGAGGTATATTGATTGATAAAATAAATCGTACCATCACTGGCCAAAGTAAGCGCTAAGGGGCCACCCAATTTTGCCGCCGTGCCTGTGCCATCTAAATTTGCATAAGCGGTATAGCTAGAGGTACCCGCGATAGCGGTCTTAGTGCCTGCCGCGTTCAGGCTGTAGATTCTAGAGGAATCTGAAAAAATAATGTCCCCGTTAGCCTTGGCTGCAATGCTCTGGGCACGGATATTGTCTCCACCGGGTACTACGCTGACCACGCCTGCAGGCGTGATGCGAAGGATTTTTCGGTTAGCGGTGTCGCTGGCCAGCAAGTTGCCGTTGGCCTCGAAAGCTAGGCTCTCGATGGAGTCAAATCGCGCAGCGCTGCCTGTCAAAGGGGCATACCCACGGCCACCCAGTGCGCCAGCGATGATGCTGATGTCCAATCCGGTGCCTGTAGTAGTCGAGGGCATAGTGCCGGTGCCGGTCACCGTACCAGTGCCTGTGCTGGTCACAGTGCCAGTTCCGGTGCCAGTAACGCTGCCTGTACCTGTACCCGTACCTGTGCCTGTGTTTGACACGCTACCAGTACCTGTGCCGCCATTACCTGTGCCGCCATTACCTGCCCCAGCGTCGCCACCGCCACCGCCACCGCAAGCCACTAAGGCTACAGTTAAAAATGCTGTGCTGAGGGAGCGCTTTAGAGTATAAAAAATCATAAGGTTGGCCTATTAAAGTTACCTTGTAATTGTTTCTTTTGTATCTATTTGCGTCAATAGTCTAAATGGGTTAAGCCATAAGGCGCATTAAAAAACCCGCTTACCTAAGGCAAGCGGGTTGGAGCTTAGAACCAGCAGCTATGCTTGCTGCGGTATGAGGTTACCGCTTGGCAATCGGCTGCACATCACGCTTCACCGAGCCGTTAAACAACTGGCGCGGACGGCCAATTTTGTATTCTGGGTCGCCAATCATTTCGTTGAGCTGGGCAATCCAACCGACGGTGCGTGCCAGCGCGAAGATGGCGGTGAACATGCTGACGGGGATACCAATGGCGCGCTGCACGATACCGCTGTAGAAGTCGACGTTGGGGTAGAGCTTGCGTTGTACAAAATAGTCGTCTTCCAGGGCGATACGCTCTAGCTCTTTGGCCAACTTGAACAATGGGTCGTTTTCTAGGCCCAGCTCTTTGAGCACTTCGTGACAGGTCTCTTGCATGAGCTTGGCGCGCGGGTCGTAGTTTTTGTACACACGGTGACCAAATCCCATCAGCTTGACGCCTGAGTTTTTGTCTTTGACCTTTTCCATGAACTCGCCAACCTTGGCCACACCACCCATCTTCTGGATGTCTTCCAGCATGTTCAGGCACGCCTCGTTAGCGCCACCGTGGGACGGGCCCCACAGGCAGGCTACACCAGCGGCAATAGCGGCAAACGGGTTGGTGCCTGAGCTGCCGCACAGGCGCACGGTAGACGTAGAGGCGTTTTGCTCGTGGTCTGCATGCAGGGTAAAAATGCGGTCCATGGCGCGCTCAATCACGGGATTCACCACATACTCTTCGCAGGGTGTGGCAAACATCATGTGCAAGAAGTTGCCGGCGTAGGACAAATCATTCTTTGGGTAGATGTAAGGCTGGCCCACGCTGTATTTGTAGGCCATCGACACCAAAGTTGGCATTTTGGCAATCAAGCGGATGGCGGCTATGTCGCGGTGCTCAGCGTTGGTGATGTCGGTACTGTCGTGGTAGAAGGCGGACAGCGCGCCAACCAAGCCAGTCAAAATCGCCATCGGGTGTGCATCACGGCGGAAACCACGCAAGAAGAACTGCATCTGCTCGTTGACCATGGTGTGCATGGTGACGCGCTTGGTGAAGTCAGTTTTTTGCTGTGCGTTAGGCAGGTTTGCGTACAACAGCAAGTGGCAGGTTTCTAAAAAGTCGCAGTTGGTGGCCAGTTGTTCGATAGGGTAGCCGCGGTACAGCAGTTCGCCTTTGTCACCATCAATATAGGTGATGGCCGACTGGGTAGCCGCCGTGCTCATAAAGCCTGGGTCGTAGGTGAACATGCCAGTTTGGGCGTACAGCTTGCGAATATCCACCACATCAGGGCCGATACTGCCTTGGTACACGGGCAGCTCTACGCTGGGGCTGCCATTGGAGAACGACAGAGTGGCTTTGTTATCGGACAGTTTCATGAAGCACCTTTACTATTTTTAGCTTTGCAATATTTAACTTGGGGCATGTTTCAGCGGATCTTTGTGCTCAGCGCTTTTGCGTTAAAAGGCTCAAGACAGCTTGAATATCGGGAGTGTCGAACTCAGGTTTGACTTGCGCTAACGTTTTACGGTTTAGATGCAAATCAAGAAGGTCATTGTCTGACAGATCCATTAGAGCATTCAAACTATTCGCTTGCCTGACGGTAAGCTGATTTTCAAATTTGTCAAAGAATCGCGCAATGAACAGGTCATTTTCAAGCAAGCCCCGGCGCATGCGCCAGCGCAGCTTAGACAGCTCACGCATGCCCAGCAGGGCATCTAAGCCGTCGGGCGCGTCGATGCTGGCTACGAGGTCAGTCATTACACTGCTCTGAGCACCATCATCTCTTTGATCTTGCCAATTGCCTTGGTAGGGTTCAAACCTTTAGGGCACACGTCCACACAGTTCATGATGGTGTGGCAGCGAAACAGGCGGTACGGGTCTTCCAGGTTGTCCAGGCGCTCGGCGGTGCCTTGGTCGCGGCTGTCGGCGATAAATCGGTAGGCTTGCAACAGACCCGCAGGACCGACAAACTTGTCCGGGTTCCACCAAAAGCTGGGGCAGCTAGTGGAGCAGCTAGCGCACAAAATGCACTCGTACAAACCGTTTAACTCGTCGCGCTCTTCGGGCGATTGCAAACGCTCTTTCTCGGGTGGGATGGTGTCGTTGATCAAGTACGGCTTGATCGAGTTGTACTGCTTGAAAAACTGCGTCATGTCGACGATCAAATCGCGAATGACTGGCAGGCCTGGCAGTGGCTTTAAGGTAATGTCGCCTTTGAGGGTGCGCATATTGGTCAAGCAGGCCAAACCGTTTTTACCGTTGATGTTCATCGCGTCCGAGCCGCACACGCCTTCGCGGCAGCTGCGGCGAAAACTGATGCTGGGCACTTGTTCTTTCAACTTCATCAGCACGTCTAGCAACATCCGCTCAGTGCCGTCCAGCTCTATCTTGACGGTTTGCATGTACGGCTTGGCATCGGCATCAGGGTCGTAGCGGTAGATTTTGAAGGTGCGTGTTTCCATGATTTTTCCTTAAAAAGTACGTGTCTTTAATGGCACGGATTCCACAGACAAAGGCTTCATCTGCACGCCCTTGTAGCTCATGCGGTTGCCTTCTTTGTACCAAAGGCTGTGCTTGTGCCATTCTTTGTCGTTGCGGCCATTGGGAAATTCTGGCGTATCTTCATAGTCAGCGACTGAGTGCGCGCCACGGCTTTCTTTACGGGCAGCGGCAGACACGATGGTGGCCTCTGCAGACTCGATCAAGTTTTCCACCTCAAGCGCTTCAATGCGTGCGGTGTTGAAGATTTTGGAATTGTCTTTGAGGCCAATGTTCTCAACTCGCTTGCGCAGCTGTGCAATCTTCTTTACGCCTTCGTCTAAAGTGGCTTGTGTGCGGAACACGCCAGCATACAGCTGCATAGCATCACGTATGTCGTCAGCCACGGCCTGGGCGTATTCACCCGTTTGGTTGGTGTCTAGGCGCGCTAGGCGGGCTTCGGTCTTGGCCGTAGCGTCTGCGGGCAATGGCTTGTGCGTTTTAGTTTTGCTGTGGTTGTCCACAATGTGGTTGCCAGCAGCACGGCCAAACACTAACAAGTCAAGCAATGAGTTAGTGCCCAAACGGTTGGCACCGTGCACGCTGACGCAAGAGCATTCACCCACGGCATACAGGCCGCCCACTACAGCGTTGTCCACGCCGTTCTTTTGCGTCACCACCTGGCCGTTGATGTTGGTAGGAATACCGCCCATTTGGTAGTGGATAGTAGGCACCACCGGTATAGGCTCTTTGGTGATGTCGACGTTGGCAAAGTTGTGGCCAATCTCGTACACCGAGGGCAGGCGCTTGTGAATGGTGTCGGCACCTAGGTGATCAAGCTTTAAGTGAATGTAGTCCTTCTTGGGGCCGCAACCTCGGCCTTCTTTGATCTCTTGGTCCATGCAGCGCGATACGAAGTCACGTGGTGCCAAGTCTTTCAATGTGGGTGCGTAACGCTCCATAAAACGCTCGCCATTGCTGTTAAGCAAGATTGCACCTTCGCCGCGGCAGCCTTCGGTCAGTAGCACACCTGCACCGGCCACGCCGGTAGGGTGAAACTGCCAAAACTCCATGTCTTCCAGCGCAATGCCAGCGCGTGCGGCCATGCCCAAGCCGTCGCCCGTATTGATAAACGCATTGGTCGATGCGGCAAAAATACGGCCTGCGCCACCCGTAGCCATCAACGTGGTTTTGGCTTCAAAAATATGCAGCTCACCAGTTTCCATTTCAATCGCGCTCACGCCGACGCATTCACCATCAGCGTCCATGATCAGGTCTTGCGCCATCCACTCAACGAAGAAAGTGGTTTTAGCCTTGACGTTCTGCTGGTACAGCGTGTGCAGCATGGCGTGGCCGGTGCGGTCGGCAGCGGCGCAGGCGCGCTCGACAGCTTTTTCGCCGTAGTTAGCGGTGTGGCCGCCAAACGGGCGCTGATAAATGGTGCCATCAGGGTTGCGGTCAAACGGCATGCCCATGTGCTCTAGGTCATACACCACCTTGGGGGCTTCGCGGCACATAAACTCAATCGCGTCTTGGTCGCCTAACCAGTCACTGCCTTTGACGGTGTCATAAAAGTGGTAGTGCCAGTTGTCCTCGTTCATGTTGCCCAGGCTGGCACCAATGCCGCCCTGCGCCGCGACGGTATGCGACCGGGTAGGAAACACTTTGGTCAGCACCGCCACGTTCAGGCCCGCGCGCGCCAATTGCAACGAGGCACGCATGCCCGAGCCGCCTGCGCCAACGATAACAACGTCAAATTTGCGTTTAGAAATAGCTGCCATTTTTAAATTCTCCACAAGACTTGAATGGCCCATCCCGCGCACCCCACGAGATAAACAATGGTGACGACTTGCAGCGATAAACGCAGGGCAACAGGCTTGATGTAATCCATCCAAATATCGCGCATACCCACCCACACGTGGTAGAGCAATGCAACGATGATGACAAAGGTTAAAACCTTCATCCACTGTGACGCGAAAATGCGCGCCCAAGATTCGTACCCAATCGGGCCTTTAACTAAGCCAACTTGGGTAATCACCAGCAAGGTGAAAATTGCCATGAGTGCTGCTGTCACGCGCTGTGCCAGCCAGTCTTTTAAACCATAGTGTGCGCCTACCACTGAGCGCTTGGAGCCGTAATTCACTGCCATTTTGTTTACTCGCTTAAAAGATTTTTAGTACAGGCCAAACAGCTTAGCGCCGAGGACCAATGTCAAGCTCACGCTGACGGCTAAAGTCACAATCGCAGATGTTTTGCCAAACTCTTTGGTCACGGCATGGTTAATGTCCATGTACAAATGGCGCAGGCCTGCAATGATGTGGTGCAAAAAAGCCCAGATCAACGCTAGGGCCACCAGCTTCCACATAAAACCGGGCAGGCCCAGCATGCCGCCGTTAAAAGCAGCTTTAAATTTGCTAAACGAAATTTCAGATGACAACGAGGTGTCAAACATCCAAATAATAAAAGGCATCAGCAAAAACATTATCGCGCCGCTGATGCGGTGCAAGATGGACACAAAGCCTGCCAGCGGAAGGCGGTAGGTGGTGAGGTCTGTAAAGGCATTGATATTGCGGAACTCAGGCCGCTTTTTGACTACGGTAGTCGCTTCAGATGACATACTTTGGCTTTCTGTGATTTTTGGAGCGCTGATCTGTTGGTAATCAGCTGGTAACTCACCTATTTCGCTAAACCTTCAAATTCTATTGCAATGCAGCATCAATCTGTAACTTGGGGGCTTATGACCGCAAGTTTTTATCGTAAAAGTGTCTTTCGGGCGGCGATTGGGGCATTCTTTTGGTTTTGAAACGGTTTATGTACCGCTTAGCTTCCCTTTGGCAATGCTTGGTGTCGTTGTTTAGCTTGGTCGGGCGGCGGAACATATCGCTGTGATCTTCACGCCGTATCCTCAGCCTGCCACAGCAGATCGCGTCCCAGTAAATGCTCCAAAAATCACGATTTACCAACGAAATAAGCCCGTAGTCCAAGTATTTACTATTCAAGCAGCTACAAAATTAGTAGCACCTTAATAATCACAAAGCATCCAAATCCCCCAACATCCGCACCGCAGTTTCGCGCAGTTGCAGCCGTTCATCATCTGTCATACGCTGCAAGTTCTTCACCATCAGCGCCGTGCGCGGGTTGCTGGCAAAGCTGGCTTCGTGGGTGTCTAGAAAATTCCAATACAGCGTGGTCATGGGGCAGGCCGTATTGCCTACGCGCGTCTCAGGCTCGTAGGCGCAGCCTTTGCAATAGTTGCTCATGCGCTTGACATACGCGCCGCTGGCAATGTAGGGCTTGCTGGTAAATCTGCCGCCGTTGGCAAACAGTGCCATGCCAGCGACGTTGGGCAGCTCCACCCATTCCACTGCGTCCACGTACACAGCCAGGTACCAATCGCACAGCGCCTGCGGCTTGATCTGCGCAGTGACACCAAACATGCCAGTCACCATCAGGCGCTGTATGTGGTGTGAATAGCCGTTGTCCAGCGTCTGCTGGATGCAGTTTTTCATGCAGTTCATTTTGGTATCTGCAGTCCAATACCACTTGGGCAAAGCGTTTTGGTGGTCGTAATGGTTGGCAGTTTTCAGCCCTGGCATGTCTAGGTAATAAACGCCGCGCATAAATTCGCGCCAGCCTAGCACTTGGCGGATAAAGCCTTCTACGCTGGCTAAATCCAAGTCTTTGTCGCGGTAGGCTTGCTCAGCGGCTTGCACCACCTCTAGCGGGCTGATGAGCTTGAGGTTAAGCGAACTGCTCAGCAGCGAGTGCCAGCCAAACTCTAAATTTGTCCACATCGCGTCCTCATGTGGGCCAAACTGAGGCAGGCGGTGGTCGATAAAGTCTTTTAAAGCGCGCAGGGCCTCAGGTCGGGTAGTGGGCCAGTTAAATTTGTCTAAATGGCCTAGATGGTCTGCAAAGTGGGTGTTGACTAACTTAATCACGTCTTGGGTAATTTGGTCAGGCTTAAACAACAGCGGCTTGGGCACATCTTGCGGCCCGGCTTTGCCAAAGCTTTTGCGGTTGTCGGCATCAAAGTTCCACTGTCCACCAGCGGGTTCTTTGCCGTCCATCAGCACTTTGTATTGCTGGCGCATTTGGCGATAGAAAAACTCCATGCGCAGGCTTTTGGACGTGCCCGCCCATTTGCGAAATTGGGGCAGGGTGCACAAAAAGTGGCGGTCTTCACACCACGTTATGTGCTTTGGGGCAGGTAAAGACGTGTTTTGGGTGCCTTTTGTGCCAGTAGTCCCAGTATTTACTGCTTTAGTAGCTATTGAAATAATAGCATTATCAAGCTGAGCGCGCACCCGCAGGTCACCCGGTTCCACGCCAATCACCGCCTGCGGGGTGTGGGTTTTCAGCGCTGCTGATAGGCCATCGGCTAGCGTAGCGTCGCCATGCGTGTCTAACGCGTGGTAGTCCACCCGCAGGCCTCGTGCACGCAGGCTAGCCGCGTAGTGGCGCATGGCCGACAAAAACAAGGTGGTGCGAATTTTGTGCGACCACACGTGGCGCGACTCGTCAAACGACTCCACCATCAGCACCACATCTTGCACTGGGTCAACCGACTCTAACGCTGATGAATCAGCGTCAAGTTGGTCGCCCAAGATCAGGATTAAGTTGCGGCAGGATTGAGTGGCTGAGGGTGTAGATTTAACTAGCGATTTTGGCATGACTTAAGTGGGCGCTGTAGGCAGCGCCGCCTGCAATATGCGTTGAAATAGGTCGCTGAATTAAGCCTTTTTAACCCACGCACTGCACCAGCCCTTGCCCGCTACTTGCTTACCCGCAAACAGTGGGCAACCGCCCGCTGCGTCGGTGGCTTTACCTTGGTACAAAGAGCAGTTGGTGCACGCCTGACCTGCGGCGTATTTGGGGTACTTTACCTTGTCAGTTTTGGTGGCATCAGCAAAGTAGCCCAGCGCCTTGGCGGTGGCATCGTCTGCCGCCACCATGGGCTCACCTGCTGCGCTGGCTAGTTGGGCGGTGCCTGCAGCTGCACTGACAGTTGAAATTTGAATAATAAATTGGCGGCGGCTGGTCATGGAATGTTGTCCTGGTTGGCTAAATAGTGATTGGTTGACCGAAATTGGTAATAAATCAATTTGTATTTTAGATCACTGGATGACATTAAAACTGATTAGTATCAATAAAACCATGTGGTCTATACGGCACTAAAAAGTGCAAATGAGAATAACTATCAATTAAATCGGGTTAATAGCCGGGCCCAATGATGGGTATTGAAGCTAACAATCAGATTCAACGTCTATTGCGGCTAAAGTATAAGTTCCTTGAGATCTCAAGGTGACAACCTTTTTTCATTAACCCCTAGGAGAAACCATCATGGCAGCACTAAAAGGCTCTAAGACGGAAGACAACTTGAAGGCCGCTTTTGCAGGCGAGTCACAGGCTAACCGCCGCTATTTATATTTCGCAAACAAAGCCGACGTAGAAGGCCAGCCAGACGTGGCAGCGTTGTTTCGCTCCACCGCCGAAGGCGAAACCGGACACGCGCACGGTCACCTAGAGTGGCTAGAGCAGTGCGGCGACCCAGCCACTGGCATGCCTTTTGGCGCAACCCGTCAAAACCTGGCATCTGCAGTGGCAGGCGAAACCCATGAGTACACCGACATGTACCCCGGCATGGCCAAGACCGCACGTGACGAAGGCCACGACGAAGTAGCTGACTGGTTCGAAACTTTGGCCAAAGCTGAGCGTTCACACGCTAACCGCTATGCCAAGGCGCTCGCAGAGCTCGTTGACTGATCTTTGATTAGTCATTGAATTTTGTGTGTTGGACGTTTTTTGGAATGTCCAATGCAGAACATTTAAAGCAATAAAACTCAGAGGCACTTTATGGCAACCGAAGGCAACTTAGCCGCCCCAACCCGTCACGCGATTGACTGGAAAAACCCCGACTATTACAACGAAGAAGCTACTTTCCATGAGATGGAGCGCATCTTTGATATTTGCCACGGCTGCCGCCGTTGCGTGAGCTTATGCGGTTCGTTTCCAACGCTGTTTGATCTGGTCGATGAGTCCAAGACCATGGAAGTCGATGGTGTGGACAAAAAAAATTACTGGAAAGTGGTTGACCAGTGCTATATGTGCGACCTCTGTTACCTGACTAAGTGCCCTTATGTGCCACCGCATGAGTTTAACCTGGACTTTCCGCACACCATGCTGCGTGCCAAGGCAATCAAGTTCAAAAAAGGTGAAGTGGGTATGGGCGAAAAGCTGCTATCTTCCACCGATATGACTGGCTCATTTGCCGGTATTCCAATCGTTTCGCAGGTCGTCAATGCTGTCAATAAAACCAAGCCAGCACGTGCGGTCATGGAAAAAGTATTGGGCGTTGACAAAGATGCGTGGCTGCCTGAATTCGCGGCTAAGAAATTCCGCTCAGGCGCAGCAACTTCAAAAGAACACTCAATCGTCAATGGCGAGAAAACGCCTGGCAAAGTAGCGATTTACGCTACCTGCTACATCAATTACAACGAACCTGGCATTGGTCACGATTTGTTGAAGATTTTGGACCACAACGAAGTCCCCTACGTGATCGTTGAAAAAGAGTCTTGCTGCGGTATGCCCAAACTTGAGTTAGGTGATTTGGATTCCGTTGGGAAAAGCAAAGATTCCAACATTCCAGTGCTAGCTAAATACGCTAAAGACGGTTTTGCGATTTTGAGCGCTGTGCCTAGCTGTACGTTGATGTTCAAGCAAGAAATCCCGTTGATGTATCCGGGCGATGCTGATGTTGCGTTGGTCAAAGAAGCCATGTGGGATCCATTTGAGTACCTGATGGCGCGCAAGCGGGATGGTTTGTTGAAAGCTGACTTCTCAGTTGAATTGGGCAAAATTAGCTACCAAATCCCCTGCCATGGCCGAGTTCAACAAATTGGTAAAAAGACCGAAGAAATGCTCAAAATGGTACCCGGTACCAGCGTGCACACGCACGAGCGCTGCTCGGGTCACGCGGGTACGTTTGGCGTCAAAGTAGGT
>JAYTPK010000053.1:0-2301 GCA_043747295.1 Polaromonas sp.
GAGATTGGCTTTAACGTAACCTATCTTATCGATGCGTTGGGCAATATGCCGCAAGAGATGGTGCGCCTGGAGCTGTCGGATTCAAACAGCTCAGCGCTGTTTACCATTCCTGATAACGCCACGTTTAAATATGTGGTGATGCCGATGCGCATTTAGTAAAAGCCGTTCGGGCTGAGCCTGTCGAAGCCATCAAGAACCCTTCGACAAGATCAGGGTGAACGGGGTGGAATAATTAGGACATAGGGGCGCGAAGCCCCTTAGGTGTTTTTTGAGATTAGATTTTTTGACTGGGATAGTGATGAGCCAAGAGCAAAACAACGATAAAAGCGGTGCAGACAACAAGCAGCCTGCCACGTCTAACGACGCGCAAAACGCCGACTATGGTGATGCATCTATTCAGATTTTGGAAGGCTTAGAGGCCGTACGCAAGCGCCCTGGCATGTACATTGGCGATACATCGGACGGCACCGGTTTGCACCACTTGGTGTTTGAGGTAGTAGACAACTCGATTGACGAAGCTTTGGCTGGCCACTGTGACGATATTGTGGTCACTATCCACTCAGACAATTCGGTGAGCGTGACTGACAACGGCCGTGGCATCCCCACCCGCGTGAAGATGGACGACAAGCACGAGCCTAAGCGTAGCGCAGCAGAGATTGCTTTGACTGAGCTACACGCTGGCGGTAAGTTCAACCAAAACAGCTACAAAGTATCGGGCGGCCTGCACGGTGTGGGCGTAAGCTGCGTGAACGCGCTAAGCAAATGGCTGCGCCTGACGGTGCGCCGCGAAGGAAAAGTGCACACCATGGAGTTCGCCAAAGGTTTTGTGCAAAACCGCATACTTGAGACGGTGGACGGTATCGAGGTATCGCCCATGCGCACTGCAGGCGACACCGAAAAGCGCGGCACCGAGGTGCACTTCTTTCCTGATGCAGACATCTTTACTGCCAATATGGATTTCCATTACGAGATCTTGGCCAAGCGCCTACGTGAGCTCAGCTTTTTAAACAACGGCGTGCGTATTCGCTTGAAAGATGAGCGCAGCGGTAAAGAAGACGACTTTTCGGGCGCAGGCGGCGTGAAGGGCTTCGTAGAGTTTATTAACACTGGCAAAAAGGTGTTGCACCCCAACGTGTTTCACGCAGCGGCTGAGCGCCCGTCAGAAACTTACGGCGGCATTCCCGGCACCCACATTGGCGTAGAGGTGGCCATGCAGTGGAACGACGGCTATAACGAAAACGTACTGTGCTTTACCAACAACATTCCCCAGCGCGACGGTGGCACCCACCTGACCGGCCTGCGCGCCGCCATGACGCGCGTGATCAACAAATACATTGACGACACCGAGGTGGCCAAAAAAGCCAAGGTAGAAGTGACCGGCGACGACATGCGCGAAGGCCTGTGCTGCGTGCTGAGCGTGAAGGTGCCTGAGCCCAAATTTAGCAGCCAGACCAAAGACAAACTGGTAAGCAGCGAAGTGCGCGCCCCGGTTGAAGAGATCGTCAGCAAACTGCTAAGCGATTTTTTGCAAGAGCGCCCCAACGATGCCAAGATCATTTGCGGCAAGATTGTGGACGCAGCTCGTGCCCGCGAGGCCGCTCGCAAAGCCCGCGAGATGACACGCCGTAAAGGCGTGCTGGACGGTATGGGTTTGCCCGGCAAGCTGGCCGACTGCCAAGAAAAAGACCCAGCACTGTGCGAAATCTACATCGTTGAGGGTGACTCTGCAGGCGGATCAGCCAAGCAAGGCCGCGACCGTAAATTTCAAGCCATCCTGCCATTGCGTGGCAAAATTTTAAACGTCGAGAAAGCCCGCTATGAAAAACTGCTGACCAGCAACGAGATTGTGGTGCTGATCACCGCGCTGGGCACCAGCATAGGCAAGGAAGAATTTAACGTCGACAAGTTGCGCTACCACCGCATCATCATCATGACCGATGCTGACGTGGACGGCGCGCACATTCGTACGCTGTTGCTTACCTTCTTCTACCGCCAAATGCCCGAGCTGGTAGAGCGCGGCCACATCTACATTGCGCAGCCGCCGCTGTACAAAGTTAAACACGGCAAACAAGAGCAATACCTGAAAGACGGCCCCGCGCTAGACGTGTACCTGCTGCAGGTGGCGCTAGACGGTGCCAAGGTAGTGCCCGGCGCAGGCAAAGCCCCGCTACAAGGCGACGCGCTGGCTGAGATTGCACGCAAATATTTGGTGGCCAATTCAGTCATCGCGCGCCTAAGCGCATGGATGGACGGCGAAGGCCTGCGTGCCATCATGCAAGGCGTGGCGCTAGACCTGGACAC
>JAYTPK010000054.1:0-1887 GCA_043747295.1 Polaromonas sp.
GGCTTGTTTTAGCGTAGTAATGCAGCCCAGCACCTGGCCTTGGCGCAGCCATTCTTGGGTAAAGTCCTGGTCGTCAGCAATAATTTCCAGCGGCAAGCCATCGCGCACCAAATCGCCCACAGCCTTCAGTGCCCAGGTGGCGATGCTGTCGGCGTTAATCGCTATCGACACGCGCTCTTCGTCGCGTGCACCGCCTACCGAGCTGGGGGCCAGTTCGCGGATGTCGCGCTCCAGGTCGGCGCGCAGCAGGCGCATTTGCTTGGTGTGTTTGAGCAGCAGTTGCCCAGCCGCGGTGGCCTTCAGGGGCCGGCTGCGTACGATCAGTACCGTGCCTACTTGGGCCTCCAGCGCGCGCAGCCGCTGCGACACCGCCGACTGCGTGATCGACAGGCGCTGCGCTGCGCGTTCAAAGCCGCCTTCTTCAACAATGGCGGCCAAACATTCCAGTGCGTCAGGGTCAAATGTGCTCATACATGCTGTCCATTACAAAAATAAGTATTGGCAAGAGGCTATGTTGATTTCGACCCCGTGCCCAGCGTTTTGCTGTATTAGCCTAGCTGATGTTTTTACTGATAAGTTAATACAACTTCTAATGTAACGCGACTTGGCCCACACTTGCAACTTATGAAAGTTATTGTTTTAGGCGCAGGCATTATCGGCATCAGCACGGCTTGGCATTTGCTGGAACGTGGGCACGAAGTGGTGGTGGTCGAGCGCCAAGCCGACGCAGCCCAAGAAGCCAGCTTTGCCAACGGCGCGCAAATCTCGGTAAGCTACTGCGAACCTTGGGCCACTAAAGATACGCCGTTCAAAGCCTTAAAGTGGATGCTGTCTGCCGAAGCACCGCTGCTGTTTCGCCCGCAGTGGCCGCTGGGCAAAGGCTTTGCCCAGTACACCTGGGGCTTGCAGTTTTTGGCGCAGTGCAACGACGCAGCGTTTGAGCGCAACATGCAGCAGCTGGTAGCACTGGGGCGCTACAGCCAAGCTGCGCTGAAAGACGTGGTGAGTGCCACCGGCATTGACTATGCGCGCCTTGAAAAAGGCATTGCGCATTTTTTCTCAGATCAAAAATCGTTTGACGAAGCTGCAGGCGAGGCCGCGCTGATGCAAAAGTATGGCGTAGACCGCCATGTCGTCAGCCGCGAAGCATTGCTGAAAATTGAGCCTGCGTACAAAAACTTTGCCCACCGCATTGCAGGCGGCACCTACACCCCCAGCGATGAGTCGGGCGATGCGCGTGTGTTCACCCAAAAGCTGGCCCAGCTGTGTGCGCAGCGCGGCGCACAGCTGCTGTACAACCATGACATTGAACGGCTTAACACATTAGGCCATACAGTCGACTCGGTGACGGTGCGCTCGGCAGCCACAGGTGCTGCCAGCGTGCTGCGCGGCGACGCTGTGGTGGTGGCTTGCGGCAGCTACTCAGCGCCGCTGCTGCGCAAAGTCGGCGTGCACATTCCAGTCTACCCAGGCAAAGGCTACAGCGCCACGCTGCGTTTGCTCAAACCCGAGGCCGCGCCACAAGTGTCATGCATTGACGATGACAAGAAAACTGCCATCTCGCGCTTGGGCAACACCCTGCGTGTAGCAGGCACCATTGAAGTAGGTGGCTACGACTTGTCACTCACATCTAGCTTGGCGCAAAAGCGCTGCCAGATGCTAATTGAACGTATCGAAACCGTGCTGCCCGGTGTGGCCGACACGCGCACTGTCGCGCAAGGTGGGCAACCTAATTTTTGGTGCGGTTTGCGGCCCGCCACGCCCACCAATATTCCACTGATTGGCCGCACCAAACTCGACAAACTGTGGGTCAACACAGGCCACGGCACCCTAGGCTGGACCCACGGCGCAGGCTCGGGCAAGGCCATGGCAGATCTGCTGTCTGGT
>JAYTPK010000055.1:0-34118 GCA_043747295.1 Polaromonas sp.
CCCCACGCTAAGCCAGCGAGAGCTAGCTTTAGTGCTCGGGGTGAGCTTGGGTAAAGCTAACTATTGCTTGAAGGCTTTACTAGCCAAAGGTTTGCTCAAGGCGCAAAATTTTAAAAACAGCAAAAACAAATTAGCCTACGCCTATACTTTGACACCTGCAGGTGTGGCAGCTAGGGCAGAGCTGACAGCAGAGTTTTTGCGTGTGAAGGTGATGGAATATGAGCGCTTATCCATAGAAATAGCACAGCTTAAAGCGGCGCAACTGGAGCAGCAGACCTTTGTTGACCAACCAGCCGTGGGGCATTTGCCATGATGCAGGTGCTACCCGTCATTTTGTGCGGAGGCTCGGGTTCACGATTATGGCCACTGTCACGCGCGGGCTTTCCTAAGCAATTTTTGGCTTTGACGGGCAAAGAGAGCTTGTTTCAGCTGGCCGCATTGCGCTTGCATGCGTTGGCAAATCAAAGCATCTCCATCACACGCAGCCTGATTGTTACCAACGAAGAACATCGCTTTTTAGCGCAAGAACAATTGCGAGAACTTGCCACCTTGCAAGCCAGCTTCTTATTAGAGCCCGCAGCACGCAATACCGCTGCAGCCTTGACGCTGGCTGCACTGGAGGCACTAGAAGGAGGCACCGACCCTATTTTGGTGGCTAGTCCGGCAGACCAAAACATTGGCGATGAGGCTGCCTATGCACATAGCGTTCGGCAATCAATAACATTAGCCAACGCAGGCGGGGTGGTGATATTAGGAATTCCACCCGATCGGCCAGAGACAGGCTATGGGTATATTCAATTTGACAAGAATATTGAAAAATCAGGGCAGGCCGAGGGGCATCGCGCCGTCAAGTTTGTAGAAAAGCCCACGTTGGCTATAGCGCAAACTTACCTGGCATCTGGTGACTTTGCGTGGAACAGTGGCATGTTTGTTCTTAAGGCCAGCACTTGGCTCAAAGCACTGAGTCAATTTCGCCCCGATATTTTGCAGGCCTGCCAGGTGGCATGGCGCGGCAAGACCCGAGATGATTTACAAATGAGTGGTTCTGTCTTCAGCTTTGTACGACCAGATGCGCAGGCATTTGCAAAAGTGCCTTCGGAGTCGGTTGACTACGCGGTATTAGAAAAATGCCCCGGTTCAGCTTTTGATATCCACATGGTGCCTCTGCTGGCAGGTTGGAGTGATTTAGGTGCTTGGGATGCCGTGTGGCAAGCGGGCCAAGCCGACGCGCAAGGCAATGTCTTCCATGGTGACGTAATGATAGAAGGCGCTAGCAACACGTATGTGCATGCCACCAGCCGCTTGGTCAGCGCAGTAGGTGTGAAAGACTTAGTTATCGTCGAGACGGCAGACGCGGTGCTGGTGACAGACAAAGCCCACAGCCAACAAGTTAAAAAAATCGTCAACCGGCTGGAAGCCACCAAACGCCCAGAGCAAAATCTGCATCGCAAAGTACATCGCCCCTGGGGTTGGTACGACAGCTTGGACGAAGGCGAGCGATTCAAGGTAAAGCGTATTTTGGTAAAACCAGGCGCTAGCCTGAGCCTTCAAAAACACCAACACCGCGCCGAGCATTGGATTGTGGTGAAAGGGACTGCAGAGGTGACTTGCGGCGACAAGGTGACGGTATTGTCTGAGAATCAATCAACTTATATTCCTTTGGGCGAGATTCATAGACTGCACAACCCCAGTATTTCAGATTTGGAAATTATTGAGGTTCAGTCAGGCAGTTATTTAGGCGAAGACGACATCGAACGATTGCAAGACACTTACGGAAGAAAATAAAACATGACGCAAGCTAAAGTCGCTCTTATCACTGGGGTTACGGGCCAGGATGGTTCTTATCTTGTTCAACTGTTGCTGGACAAAGGATACATAGTGCATGGTATCAAGCGGCGGGCATCGTCCTTTAATACCCAGCGAATCGACCATTTATATCGTGATCCTCACGAGGACGGAGTCAGATTCTTTTTACACCACGGCGACATGACTGATTCATCCAGCTTGATGCGCATCATCCAGCAAACACAACCCGATGAAATTTATAACTTGGCAGCGCAATCACATGTTGCTGTGAGTTTTGAAGAGCCGGAATACACTGCCAATTCAGACGCTCTTGGTGCTTTGCGATTATTGGAAGCCATTCGTATTTTGGGGATGGAAAAGAAAACGCGTTTTTACCAAGCCAGCACCTCCGAGTTATACGGTTTGGTGCAGGAAACACCTCAAAAAGAAACCACACCCTTCTACCCCCGCAGTCCCTACGCTGTTGCCAAGCTGTATGGCTATTGGATTACTGTGAACTACCGTGAAGCTTATGGCATGTATGCATGCAACGGTATTTTATTTAATCACGAATCACCCGTGCGAGGAGAGAATTTTGTAACCCGCAAAATTACCCGTGCATTAGCACGCATCAAGTTAGGCAAGCAAGACTGCCTGTATCTGGGCAACCTGGATGCCAAACGCGATTGGGGCCATGCGCGAGACTATGTGGAGGTGATGTGGTTGATGTTGCAACAAGACAAACCAGAAGACTTTGTTGTGGCAACTGGCGTTCAATACTCTGTTCGTGATTTTATCAATGCCGCTGCAGCAGCCATCACTTTGCCAATTCAATGGCAAGGTGATGGACTGGGTGAGGTGGGTTTAGACAGCACGGGTAAATGCGTTGTCAAAATTGATCCACGCTATTTCCGACCTGCCGAGGTGGAAACTTTGTTGGGCGATCCAACCAAAGCCAAAGAAAAATTGGGTTGGGAACCTAAAACCAGTTTTAACGAGCTAGTGCGAGAGATGATGCAGCATGATATGCGGCTGGCAGCCGTAGATGCATAACCGTAGTTCGCATAGATCCAGTGACCCAGAGTGCGCTAGCAAATGAAGCCTAGAGCTCAGCTTCTTCTGGGTGTTTTAAACAGCATAGCAACTGCATTGGCTATGCTGATCATGGCACCGGTGTATCTAAAGTATTTAGGCGCTGAAGCATTCGGCCTTATAGGGTTTTATACGACGCTGTTGATGTGCATGCAAGTGTTTGATATGGGAATGGCTACGACGCTGAACAGAGAGATTGCACGGCATGGTGTCGGGCGATTAAGTGATGACAATGCACAGCTATTGCGTTGTGTGGAGTTGATTTATGCCACTATTTCTATTGCACTGGTTTTGGCTATGTGGATACTGGGCGCATGGTTCGCCAAGTCATGGTTTACCGCTAAGCACATTTCAGGTACTGATATCACTTATGCACTGTATGGAATCGCCACCTGCGTCGCCTTGCGATTGCCAATCAATGTTTACCAGAGCGCATTGTTCGGGGCACAGAAAATGCATCTCGCTAGCGCCATAGGGATAATTCAAATCATTGCTGGCGCCCTGGGTGGTTATATGTTGCTGCGGTTTTATAGCGCAGATGTAGTGACATTTTTTGTGTGGCAAGTCGTGATTGCACTGCTCCATCTGGTTTCTGTTCGGGCACTAGTATGGCGCAATGCACCTAAGCGGACAGCACGCAATATGGATTGGAGGTCATTGAGCGGTTTATGGCGCTACGCGGTGGGTGCGGGATTGGTATCTGTTGCTGGCTTGGTATTGTCGCAAGTAGACAAAGTAGTGTTAAGTAAAACTCTGGATTTAGAGCATTATGGTTATTACATGTTAGCTAGTACCTTGGCAGCCTCTGTGCACATGCTATCCGGACCTTTTTATAACGTCTTTTTCCCATTAGCGAGCAAGTTGATTGAGAGCGGTCAATCAGAAGTTCTCTTGCCCAAATACCAGTTTTTTTCTGCATCGCTGGCAGCCTGTGTGTTTCCATTTGCACTGTATCTCATGTTACTTTTCCCAAAGTTGCTCAACTTGTGGATCAGTGATCAAGCCGCAGTAGATCAAATCAGTCCTATCGCCACAATATTGGTCATAGCCACTTCCTTGCATGCGCTGATGTTTTTGCCTCATGCCTTGGTCATGGCTATGGGTATCAGCAGATCGTATCTGACTATGTACGGACTACTAATTGGGCTGTCAGTGCCAGTCACTGTGCTGTTGTCCATTCATTTCGGTGCTGTTGGCGGAGCGTTGGCGCAGGTTGCACTATTCGTAATACATGTTTTTTATGGTGCCTGGATAACTCACCGTATTTGTTTCAAGGGGTATGCAATCAGTTGGCTCTTTAAAGACGTTGGTCGACCTCTGGGTGTAGTAATGGTATTTGGATTTATTGTGTACACCAATGGGTTGCATACCAGCTTAAATTTTGATTGGATCGGCGGACTTCTGTCGATAGTTGCTTGGATGGTTGTGTTTTTTGCATGTGTACTTGTGTCACCTAGTACACGAAATATTTTCTTCATCATGCTAAGGGGTTTCAGAACAAAATTACTTACTGTGTAATGGTGAAAATTTGAAAATTTCATTTTTTTCTACTTTAATCGCAACTTAGGTTTTGATAATTCGACTATGAAGTCGAAATTTTGTAACGTATAACAGGAAGATGATGTGATGTACGAGAGTTTTGCCCAGAATTTTGAAGATGTGCTGCTTAACCGGGTATTCAAAAGTACCCTCAATGGGTTTTATGTCGATGTCGGCGCCTGTCACCCAAACTTTGACTCTGTGACACGTATGTTTTATGAGCGTGGTTGGACGGGTTTGAATTTAGATCCGTCTGAGTACTACCAAAAATTGCTCGCTAAACACAGGCCACGGGACACGAATTTGAAATTGGCAGCAAGCTCTAGCAAAGGTGAATTGGACTTCTATGAGGTAACGGGTACTGGCTATTCAGCTTTAAGCAGTGATGCAGTAGAACGCGCAGAGCGTACAGGGGCGACTGTGAATAAATCCCAAGTACCCGTGGATACTTTGAGTCACATTTTGGATCAATACGCAGCGAATAAAACGATAGATTTTTTGAAAATCGATGTCGAGGGGCATGAACGTGATGTCCTCTTGGGTTTGGATTTTCAGCGTCACCGCCCCAAGCTGATTCTTGTAGAGGCAGTTCATCCGGATACGCAGGCACCACAATGGCATCTTTGGGAATACCTGTTGCTAGATGCAGGGTACGTGTTTGCCGTGTTTGATGGCTTGAACAGGTTTTATGTAGATAAGGCACATAGCCAATGGCTCGAGCTATTGCAAGTCGCCCCCAATGTATTCGATGGGTTCTACTTTGCCACTCAGCATGCCATGGTTAAGCAAAATGGACAAGGCATTAAAGCCGTACTCAAGCGTATTTTGCCGGTGCGTTCTTATGCTAGATTGCGTGGTTTTTACCACGCTTTTCGACAGCGTCTGTGATGCCAATCGCTTTAATTACTGGTGTGATGGGGCAAGATGGTCGGTGGCTTGCGGATTTGCTATTGGCCAAGGGCTACCAGGTGCATGGAACTACCCGAAGTATTACGTCGAGGGGTGAAAGCTTTGCGAATCACAAGGAAATTACGATGCACGAACTGGGGCTTGATCAACCTACGGCCATTAATGCGCTGGTAAAAAATCTTCAAGCCGATGAGATCTACCACTTGGCTGCACGCTCATCTAGCGCACAATTGGCTGACGATCCCGCTGCATCAGCGCATATCAATGGACTGTCGGTTTTATATTTTCTGGAGGCTATCAAAAAATTCAATCAACCTTGCAAACTCAGCTTTGCTAGCAGTAGTGAAATATTTGCGGGTGGTCATGCAACTCCTCAGTCTGAGGATACGCCGGTGTCAGCCATCAATCCATATGGAATTGCTAAAAATTTTGGAATGCAATGGGTGAGCCACTACCGTGGTGCACATCAACTCTTTGCATGCAGTGCAATTTTGTATAACCATGAGAGCATTTACCGAGGTACACATTATGTGACTCGTAAAATCACCAATGCTGCTGCGCAGATATATTTGGGACAAATGAGGTCTGTAACCTTGGGAGATATTGACAGCCAGAGGGACTGGATGCATGCAAAGGATGCGGTTCGTGGTTTGTGGGCAATGCTGCAAGCCAAAGTGGCAGATGATTATTTATTCGGCTCCGGCGTCTTGCATTCAGTCAGAGATGTTTGCGATATTGCTTTTTCGCATCTGGGACTTGACTATCGTGACTACGTTGTAAGTCAACCTGATGCACTGCGCCGCGAGGAAGGGGTTCAGCTAAAAGCGGATACCCGAAAAGCTCAAGCAATGCTGCATTGGCAACCTGAAATTGGCTTTACTCAGATGATTCAAGAAATGGTGGATTTTGACGTACAGCAATACAGTAAGCAATAGATAACTTATAGGTGAATAATGTCTTCATATAAAAAAACTGCTAGTTGCAGAATTTGTGGTAACAGCCAACTACATAAAGTCCTTGATTTAGGTGAGCAAGTGTTGACGGGAATTTTCCCAAAACACAAAGATTCGGTAATTACGAAAGGCCCCATTCAACTCGTAAAGTGCGTTGGCGGCCAGGATGTGTGTGGGCTCTTGCAGATGGCCCACAGCTACGATTTGGATGAAATGTATGGTGATAACTATGGCTACCGTTCTGGGTTGAACGCGAGCATGGTTAAACATCTGAAAGCCAAAATTTCGCGTATCACCAGCTTGATCGACATGACCGACCATCCTATCGTTTTGGATATTGGTAGCAATGATGGTACTAGTTTGGCAGCGTATCCCGATGGGCTTTGCGAGCGCATGGGGATGGATCCTACGGCTTTAAAGTTCAAACAGTACTACCCTAAGGATGCGCATGTAATCAGCGATTTCTTTTCTGCGGATAAATTTTCTGCAATGTTTCCAGGAAAAAAAGCACGCGTTGTGACATCGTTTTCGATGTTCTACGATTTGGAACGGCCAATGAATTTTGCACGAGAAGTTGCTCAAATTTTGGACGGCAAGGGTGTGTGGGTATTCGAGCAAAGCTACATGCCTTTGATGCTTGAGAGAAACTCATTTGATACTGCATGCCATGAGCATCTCGAGTATTACGCTTATACGCAAATTCATTGGTTGTTGGAGCGTTGTGGTCTGAAGACCGTTGATGTTGAATTTAACAACGTCAATGGCGGTAGTTTTTCAGTCACAGCAGCTTTGAAAACCTCGACCTACAACACTTTTGAAGGCGCAGAGAGGTTATTGGCACAAGAGGCGTATCTCGATCAGCTTGAAACTTATGAAAACTTCGCCATTCGAGTGAATGCTGTGTGCGAGCAACTTAAACACTTTGTGCAAACAGCAAAGAGGGAGGGGAAAAAAGTTGCCGGCTTAGGCGCTTCCACGAAAGGTAACGTCCTGCTTCAGTATTGCGGCTTTTCCGAAGACGATATATTTGCTATCGCAGAAGTAAATCCGGACAAGTTTGGATCCTATACACCAGGGAGTCTGATTCCCATTCGACCTGATTCCGCGGTGATACTGGAGGCCGATTATTTAATTGTACTACCATGGCACTTTAAAGAATTTTTCCTTGAAAAATATTCGTATTGCAAGGATAAACTGGTGTTTCCACTCCCAATTTTTGAGAAGAGCTAATTTTGTGAATGATGATTTGGCGGGTGCTCAGCCGTTACTTTCAATTTGCATTGCAACAAGAAATCGTGCGCAATATCTGCAAGAAACATTGGAAATATTCGCTGAACAAATAACGGCTGAGGTGGAAGTGGTTGTTCTAGATGGTGCCTCTGCAGATGATACCCCACGTCTTATGCAGGATCTTGCAAAAAAATACCCTTGGTTGGTATCTGTTCGACAAGAGAAAAATGGTGGTATTGATGCTGACTATGATCTTTGCGTTCGATATGCAACAGGTAAATATTGCTGGTTATTTTCAGATGATGACTGGCCACTACCATCTTCTGTCGAGAAGGTATTGAAGGCTTGCAGAGGTCAACATTCATTTATCTTTATTGACGCTGAGGTCAGAGATGTTGAGATGAAGTCACTGATATTAAGTCGGCGTGCCAACCTGAGTCAGGATCATGTGATCCAACCTGAGCAGCAGGATTTGGTATTCGAGCTTACTGCGAAGGCGCTTTCGTTTATAGGCTCTTGTGTTTTAAAACGCGAGCTATGGTTACGTTGTGATTTTGCACATTGTTCAGGATATATGTTCCCGCATATTGGCCCCTTGTTTGATAAGAAGATGCCAACCAGTTCACTTTTATTAGCTAATCCATTGATTGCAATTCGATATGGAAATGCAACTTGGTCATCTAACTCGTTCAGAATTTGGATGATTAATTGGCCAGTATTGATTTGGAAGTTAAGAGGAGTGTCTGAAGGCGCAAAGCTTAATGTCACGCTTCAAAAGCCTTGGCTAGACACTAAGATAATTTTTTGGCAACGGGCAAAAGGAATTTATTCAGCGGATGAATACAAATTACTTCTGAACAGTTTTGAGGTGAATTTTTTCCAAAAATTAAAGTTAAAAGCAATCAGTTGGATTCCTGGCGGTCTAGCCATGGGGATGGCATTCGTAGCTATCTTATTTGTAAAAAATGCGCGGCCATTTTTTATAGCGGAGTTGAAATTGAGTCGTTTCTATAAAAAAACCATCTTGGAAAGAGGATATAACTGGTTGACTAAAAACTAACGCTGCATCACCTTGCGTGTTGACAAGTAAAAATAAATTGAATAATTTCCTAAAACATAATTAACTAAATATAGACACTTGGGTAGCCAATGTCCATAAAGCTGCAAGCGAATTAGTTCTGATCTCAATCTCAATAGCTCATCTTTATCGCGGCCTGCGAACATCTCAAAAACATGAAATGACATACGCCCGCTGAGCTCATGCCGGATTGCTTCAGAGATAGGAACTCCAGTTTTGCGTTCGGTATCTTGGGCAATGCGAAGAATCGATTCCCACATTTTGCCGCGAGCTTGTGCGCTGTATCGACCGGGAGTAAAGTGACCCTGCTCGGATTGAGCGTTGCCAAATAACGGCGCGTTATCTGCACGCGCAGCCACGGTGGGCTCGCACATATAGCCGATAGTGCCGGTGGCATAGGCATTTAATAGCAAATACATTTGATAATACAGCGTTCCATCGTATTCATGGGTAGCTATAGATTCGGCCCATCGCCTATCAAAAATCAAACCGCCAAAGAATCCGCCAATGCGCTGCACCATTCCAGCGTTTGTGTTGTCTTTGGTGATCACTTGATCCGTTAGGTATACCCGTGAATAGCCTACTGGGTGTAATGGGTTAGTGGAGAAGCGGGCAAAACTGCGGGAAGCTGCTAAGACTTTATGCTGTTGCAAAAATTGGCCCGCAGTTTTCATCGCTTGGGACAAAACGTAGTCGTCGTTGCCAATGAAAAAAACATAATCTCCAGTAGCAAGGCTGATAAGTTGCCTTAAATTGCCATCGTAACCAAGGTTCTTTTCATTATTGACGTAGCGCACAATAGTGGGTACATCGCGCATGTCGTTGATAAATTGTTGAGCTAATTCAAAAACCTGCTGGCGCTGAGGTGAGCCGTCTTCACAAATTAGGATTTCATACGCCGGCGTTGTTAGGAGAAGCAAGCTTTTCAGTAAAAGAGAAAATTCATCAGGGCGACCATAAGCCGGAATGCATATACTAATTCTAGCTTGGGGATATGCTGATTGGTCTGTATTGGTCATCATGCAAACTGCTGGTTCAAGGTTGTTTATCAGATGAATGCTGTTTTGTGGCAACGATCACCCAATTTTGATTGATCCAGGGCAATAGGCTACAAAGTACAGAATCGAGAATATCAATACCGCGCGAGAAATACGTATTGTCAGCAATAAATTTTGGCAACCGTCTTAAGCTGTTTCGCGGCAATAGTGCATATCGTTTGCAGATTTCGATGTGCAGAACGTTTTTAAAAATCGTATCAATCATCGCTTGGTCGTAGGTATATTGATGATGATAGGACCCGAAACGTTTTGCCAGAAATTCGATCCAACTTCCATTGTTGGGGAAGTGGTAGCATAAAAATACTCCGCCGGGTTTGAGCAAACGACGGATCTCCTGCAGTGATGCGCGTTCGTTGCCGCCGATTTCCCTGACATGCTCTAAAACTCCGATAGAGCAAACAGCATCAAAGCTCTCATCGGGATAGTCAATATGTATCGGCTCAGCTGCATTGGCTTGGCGATAGGTTATTTCTCCATCAGCAATTTCTAGCTGGATAAATTGAGGTTCTGCAAAGGCATAGATATGGGTTTTATAGCCAGCTTTGTTCAGAAAAAATGAGAAGTGACCACTTCCCCCGCCCCAATCAAGTACTTGTGCTCCGGTGGGTATTCGAGCTTGGGTGAGGTCATACGCTTTAATGTACTGGTGCAGGCTTGCCAGAACATCCAATCCTTGGCTACCATCTTTGGAGGCCACTAGGTTGGAGCGCAGACGTAATTGCTCCAATATTTCCTGATTGGACGATTCAGTCATAGTCTTTTTGTGAGGGTCACGAGTTGCTATTGATTAACTCACTGCGCGAGTCAACCACATATTTCCGTATGTCGGCGAGTCTGGTTTAAGAAGACTCACAGAAAATCCAAATCGCTTGAGATGTGATTGCAGCTCGTCCAATTGCCCTTTGTGGTATTCAAGCTTGATCTCATGTATTTTTTGAAATTCATTTTCGGTAGAGTTAAATAAAATATCGTATTCAGCACCTTCGCAATCAATTTTAATGAGGTTGATTTCATCGATGGGTTGACAAATTACTGGCAAGCTCGTCGTGTTCACAATCTCAAAGGCATCTTTAGAGTCTTCGGCCAAGATGGCGTTGTATACGCTGGCCGCTTTGGGGAATTTAACTTGCTGCCCAGCGTTGGAAGTGACTGCCAATTGGGACGCAAACACCACTTTCTGTAATTGATTTGCTGATATATTTTTTTGCAAACAACTAAAAGCTGCAGAATTGGGCTCAAAAGCATAGATTTTCTTAGCACCTTGCTCAATAGCGTACAGAGCAAAAACCCCGTTGTTCGCTCCAATATCTACAACGGTCGCACCTTTGGGGATGCTCCCATAGTCTTGTCTGATAAAAATGACGAAAACTGTAATGGGATCGTGGGGGTGATCCGTTAAGTGGATTCTCGTACCGCTTCGAAGATGTATAACGCCCCCTGGCATTGACTGTCTTGTAATGTAGGCACGAAGAAATTGAAATGGATTTTTGAAAAGCCAAAGGCACTTCAAAAAATAACTTACATAAATGGGAATATCCGGTATTCGCCGGAAGTAAACAGCTAAATTGCGGTCAAGGAATTTCATGAGTAAAGCTTTAAAAACAATTGATCAAAAATAATTAGACGCATGCTGTATTAGTAGATAGACGAGCTTCCGGGGTGTATTGAGTTACTAAGCTTCGCAACAGTATTGCAACTGAATCAAAGGTGCTTTCAGAATTCAGCGTAGACAAACCATTCAATTGCTCCGCAAGCTGGTTCCAAGGAGTAAAAATTTCCTCGGCGCGCATGATCTTAGGATGTGTGGTCGCTTTAGGGGTGCCGCCAATCAATAGTTCCTCGTATAGTTTCTCGCCTGGACGCAATCCTGTGATGCTGATTTGCATATCACCGCCCGGGTTATTTTCATCGCGCACTGTAAAGCCGGATAACTGAATCATTGATCTGGCTAAATCTAGTATTTTTACGGGTTGCCCCATATCGAGAACAAAAACTTCTGCTGTTCCTTTTTGTACACTGGGCATAGCGGCAGCTTGGATGACTAATTGAGCAGCTTCTGAGGTGGTCATGAAGTAACGAGTCACTTCAGGGTGAGTGACTGATACAGGCCCTCCCTGTTGGATTTGAGCGCGAAATTTGGGCACTACTGATCCTGAAGAGCCGAGTACATTGCCAAAGCGAACCATACAAAATCGTGTAATTTTTTCATGATTCGAGGCTTCCTTGGCAAGCGCTTGTAAAACCATCTCTGCAAGTCGTTTCGTGGCTCCCATAACGTTGGTGGGTCGTACAGCCTTGTCTGTACTGATGAGCACCATAGTCTCCACACCACATTCCACGGCTGCCTGCGCGACGTTAAGAGTGCCAAAAACGTTATTGTTGACGCCAGCTACTGGATTGGATTCTACTAAAGGGACATGCTTATAGGCTGCGGCATGGTAGATCGTGTGCGGTTGCCAAATTCTGATGATTTCTAACAATCGTTGCTTGTCCTGGACTGATGCTAACAATGGGACAAGTTCGGTTTCTCTAGTATGAGTGTTACTCTTTAATGCCATGAGTTCCTCGTTGATCGAATAGAGGGCGAACTCGTTAAGCTCCAACAAAATCAACTTGGAAGGCTGGATGTGCAGAATTTGCCTGCACAATTCACTGCCGATGGATCCTCCCGCTCCAGTAATAAGAACTACCTTGTCCTTGATATTTTTAGATAACAGCGCAGGATCAGGAGCAACGGCATCTCTGCCCAGCAAGTCCTCAATGTCTAACTCGCGCAAGTCACTGGCTTGTATATGACCAGTCGCTAGGTCAGAGAGTGTAGGCAAGGTTCTTACTGCAACGCGAGCTTGGCTAATGATTTTGAGAATCTCATTGCGCCTATGACGCGTAATGGCAGGCATGGCTAACAGGATATCTCGCACCTGCAGGCGCTCCACTATTTTTATCAAGTCATGAGGGTTGTAGACATCCATACCCATCAATAAGCCGCGATGCAGGCTAGGGTTGTCGTCTAAAAATCCTACAACCCGCATTTCGTTGTTTTTGGATAATGCTGACGCTAAGGCCAATCCCGAATCACCCGCCCCGTAGATCAATACATTGGCAGCGCTGAGAGAGCGTAGTTTTACTACGTACGGCTCACCGAGTAGCAGGCGCGCTGCGAGTCGCACTGCGCCAACGCTAAGCAATAAAAGGGCAGGTTGCAGTAAACCTATAGTGCGGGGAACATCTTGGTAGCTGGTGGTTACAAAAACAGCGCTATACATCAAGGTGTAGACACCCATAGCACGTGCCACGGCAACCAATGCCTCGCGTCCAGCAAATCGAAAAATGGCGCGGTAAAGGCCAAAAACGATAAATAACGGAATGGCAAATAGAGGCGCCAGGATGACCGGTAGCCACTGATAACCTTGGATGGTGACCCAGGTTTCGTGCCTCAGGCACAGGACGATCCAGACGGTTAATACGCATAGGCAGATATCTACGCACATTGCCAGCAATCGCTTGGCCGGGCGGGGCAGTGCGAGCATGGTGTCGGTGATGTGTGCAGTGGTCATGAATGGGTAGTAAGCTTAAGTCAAGTGACAGTTTAAGCGAGAAGTTTGGCAGCAATGGCTAATGGGAAACACCAGAGCGTTTCCAAACTTTAATGATAGTTTTCCAGAGAATAGTCAAATCTAAAACGAAAGACCGGTTGCGTAAATATGCTGCATCGAAGTCTACCTTGTCTGTGATAGATAATTCATCTCGGCCGTGGATTTGCGCCCAGCCCGTCAGTCCTGGCAGTAGATTATCTACACCATGTTGTTTTCGCAGGCCTATCAAATCATATTGGTTGAAGAGTGCAGGGCGTGGACCTACAAAGCTCATATCGCCTGTAAGAATGCTCCAAAGCTGTGGTACTTCATCGAGACTGGATTTACGTAAAAAAGACCCAATTGGAGTCAAAAACTGAGCAGGGTCTTCTAGCAGATGAGTGGCCACTGATGGTGTGCCTTGGCGCATGCTGCGTAGTTTGGGCATATCAAATAGCTTATTGTATTTACCTACTCGTTGTGACCAATACAGCACGGGACCCTTGGAGGTTAGTTTAATGGCCAGCGCCACGATGCACATTGGCAATGCCATCAGTAACAAAACTACGATCGCTAAGCTAAGATCAAACAATCTTTTCACGTTAAATATGCTTATAGTCCATGTATTTATTGCTTATTTAGCTATTGAATATATAGCAAAATGGTCAAATAGGTAATTTAGATTAGCTGAAACTTATCCAGCATATCGCTAATAAGCTCTAACCGAACAATCGGATTGTCTAGTTCCAGCATTCTCTGCTTGAGCTGCGCAGGCATCGGTAGAAGTTCACACCAACGATGGGCAATCCATGCGCAGTCGTCATAACTGTCTTGTGGAGCGTCAAGATAGTGCTGTTGCGCTG
This sequence comes from Polaromonas sp., assembly GCA_043747295.1. Taxonomy (GTDB): domain Bacteria; phylum Pseudomonadota; class Gammaproteobacteria; order Burkholderiales; family Burkholderiaceae_C; genus JAAFIP01. Next base: position 14,083 of record JAYTPK010000055.1, read on the forward strand.
ATTCTGGCAGCGATTGGATGATTTTGCGCAACAGTGTGGCGCAGTGCAATAGTTCTTGGGGTATTTTGACGGCTTGGTCCGCTGCAATGTGCTCAACATCGGCAATCCATAAGCCGTGTTTAAGCTGTTCACGGTGTGTGATGCGATAGCGTTGCGCCCCAATGCAATGGACCAATAGAAGCCCCGGTTGTGGGCTTTGATGGTTATCAATGGTGGCTAGTGTTCCTACGTCGGCGAAAGATTCATGATTTGTTGGGCCACGCACTTCGCTGCCTTGTGTTAGCGCAACAACCCCGAATGGTGCACCAGCTTGTATGCATTTCTTCATCATGTCCAGATACCGGACTTCAAAAATTTGCAAAGGTAAATAACCACCTGGGTACAACACAGTACCCAGGGGGAAAAGAGGTAACGAATGCAACACCACAGCGCTATCTGTTAACACGGCTGATTACGACACAGCATCAGCTGGTAGCCGCTGCAGCATAGCTAAACTAGAGGAGAGCTTTTGGCGTAACTCACGGCGATCACAAATGAAATCTACAGCGCCCTTTTGCAGCAAAAACTCTGCACGTTGAAAACCTTCAGGAAGCTTTTCACGCACGGTATTTTCGATCACGCGCGGGCCTGCAAAGCCAATCAAAGCTTTGGGTTCTGCTATCACAATATCCCCCACAAAAGCAAAGCCTGCGCTGACGCCGCCCATGGTAGGGTCGGTTAGCACGCTGATGTAAGGCAGCCCCTTTTTGGCTAAGCGTGTGAGCGATGCATTGGTTTTGGCCATTTGCATAAGTGACAGCAAGCCTTCTTGCATACGCGCACCACCTGTAGCGGTGAAGCAAATGAAGGGTACTTTTTGTGCAATGGCAGTTTCAACGCCGCGTACAAAGCGCTCACCAACGACTGACCCCATCGAGCCACCCATAAATTCAAATTCGAAGCAGGCTACGACCACTTCAATGCTTTGAATGGCTCCGCCCATGACGATGAGAGCATCAGTTTCCCCGGTGGTTTCTAGCGCTTCTTTTAAACGCTCGGTGTACTTGCGGCTGTCCTTGAACTTCAGCGCATCCACAGGGATGACCTCTTGGCCGATTTCGTAACGACCTTCTGCGTCAAGCAACCCATTCAATCTAGCACGTGCGCCAATGCGGTGGTGGTGGCTGCACTTGGGGCAAACGTTGTGGTTCTGCTCAAGGTCAGTCTTGTACAACACGCTGTCGCAGCTGGGGCACTTAATCCACAGGCCCTCGGGCACCTGGTGGCGTTCGGTGGAGCTGTTAGCCTCCATTTTGGAGGGGAGTAGTTTTTCTAACCAAGACATAGCGTTTCCTTTAATGTCAAGAGTCTAGCGCGGCGCGAATACCGCGCAAAAAATCTGCGGCCACAGCGCAAACGCGCTCATGGGGTTGGTCTTCGATCAGTTGAATAATTTTGCTGCCAATCACCACAGCATCACTAACAGAGCCAACCGCTTTGGCCGTAGTGGCATCGCGTATACCAAAGCCTACGCCTACGGGTATTTTGACATGTTGCTTGATACGAGGGATAGCTTGGGCCACCGCGTCGGTATCTAACGCACCGGAGCCTGTGACGCCTTTGAGTGAGACATAGTAAACGTAACCGCTGGCTAAACGGCCAACGAGAGCCATGCGTGTGTCGGTGGAGGTAGGTGCCAGCAAGAAGATCAAATCCATCTTGTTAGCACGCAGCTTTGCAGCAAAGTCTTCGCATTCTTCAGGTGGATAGTCCACCACCAACACGCCGTCTACACCAGCGGCTGAGGCATCGCGCACAAAGGCATCTTCACCACGTTTGCTGTCATAGCGTTCAATCGGGTTGGCGTAACCCATCAGGACTACAGGGGTAGAGCTGTCTTTAGTGCGGAAGGCTTTAACCATCTCCAGCACTTGCGCTGTGCCAATCCCCAATGCCAGAGCTTTTTCTCCTGCTTTTTGAATCACAGGGCCATCAGCCATCGGGTCGCTAAATGGCACGCCCAACTCTATCACGTCAGCACCTGCCCCTACCATGGCATGCATCAAATCAGGCGTGATGTTGGCGTAAGGGAAGCCAGCGGTGACATAGGGAATTAACGCGGTGCGGCCTTGCGCCTTTAGCGCGTTAAATGTAGATTGAATGCGGCTCATTTCACCACCTTCATCACTTGTTCAGAACCCTTGACTGACTGACCTCGACAAGAAGGGCGGCAGTAAAAGTCGGCATTGCTCAGGTCTGCTACGGTGCCTATGTCTTTGTCGCCGCGACCTGACAAGTTCACCAAAATGCTCTGGTCAGTGCGCATGGTTTTGGCCATCTTCATAGCGTGGGCTACGGCGTGACTTGACTCTAGCGCGGGGATGATGCCCTCAGTGCGGCAAACGTAATGGAAGGCATCCAAGGCCTCTTTGTCAGTGATGCCTACATATTCAGCGCGGCCGATGTCGTTGAGCCATGCATGCTCAGGGCCTACCCCTGGATAGTCTAAGCCTGCGCTGATGGAGTGCGTTTCAGTGATTTGACCGTTTTCGTCTTGCAACAAGTAAGTGCGGTTACCGTGCAGCACACCTGGGGTACCGCGAATAATGGACGCACTGTGTTTGCCGCTATCTAGCCCTTCGCCAGCAGCTTCTACCCCGATTAACCGGGTTTTTTCGTGCGCAATGTATGGGTAGAAGATACCCATGGCATTGCTGCCACCGCCTACACAGGCGACCACTGCGTCGGGTTGCTTATCGCCACCCAGATACGAGGGCATTTGGGTTAAGCATTCTTGCCCGATCACGCTTTGAAAATCACGCACCATCATGGGGTAGGGGTGTGGGCCTGCCACGGTGCCAATGATGTAGAAGGTGTTGTCCACATTGGCCACCCAGTCGCGCATAGCTTCGTTCAAAGCGTCTTTGAGGGTTTTGCTGCCAGACTCAACAGGTACCACTGTGGCACCCAAGAGTTTCATGCGGTAAACATTGGGGCTTTGGCGTGCTACGTCCACGCTACCCATGTACACCACACACTCTAGGCCGTAGCGTGCGCAGATGGTGGCCGTGGCTACTCCGTGCTGACCTGCGCCCGTCTCGGCAATCACACGGGGCTTGCCCATACGCTTGGCAAGTAAGGCCTGGCCAATGGTGTTATTGATTTTGTGCGCGCCAGTGTGGTTGAGGTCTTCACGTTTGAAGTAAATCTGTGCGCCGCCCATCTCACGGCTGGTACGGGCTGCGTGGTAGATGGGTGAAGGGCGGCCTACAAAGTGCGCTAGTTCGTAGTTGAATTCGCGGACAAACTCTGGGTCTTTTTGGTAATGGGCATACGCCTCACGCAGCTCATTGATGGCGTGCGTTAAGGTTTCGGAGACAAAACTGCCGCCATATTTGCCAAAGTGTCCGCTGGCGTCGGGTTGTGCATATGTCATGAAAGTGTCTTTGCAATGAGTTCATCAGCACGGCGCACCGCATTGACGAACTGAATGATCTTTTCGGGGTCTTTGATACCTTTGGATATCTCCACCCCCGAGCTCACGTCAACGGCCCAAGGCCGCACTTGCAAAATACCATCGGTCACGTTTGCAGGTGTCAATCCACCAGACAAAACGAGGCGAGAGCGTGCGTTTAGTAGCGGATGTGACCAATTGATTGCGTTCCAGTTAAATGTTTTTCCGCCTCCGCCGTAGCCGTCTACGTGGGCATCTACGAGTATGGCCTGTGCGTCAGCAAAATCTTGACTGAATTTTACCAAGTCAAAAGCCTCGGTGCCATCTAGGGGTATGCGAGCCGCGCGAATGTACGGGAAACCCAAGCTTTGGCACTCGGTAGGCGTTTCTTCACCATGAAATTGGCAGATAGTCCAAGTATTTATTGCTCGTGCAGCTATGATATTTGTAGCAGTTTCGTTCACAAATAACAATACAGGTGTTACAAATGACGGCAGACGACGTGACAACTGCGCAGCACGCTCGGGCGACACGTAGCGGGCGCTGGGCGGGTACAGCACAAAGCCCACAGCATCAGCGCCTGCAGCTACGGCAGCGTCAACGTCTTCTTCGCGGGTGAGGCCGCAGATCTTGATGCGGGTTCTACGTACCCCCACGCTTGCCACTTCGTGTGCTGCGCTGCCCCCCGTGGGGGCTTTCGCTTCTTGGGGCGGCCCGGCGGCGCTCAATCTTTGCTCGGTATGGATCATGGAAGCCAATCATACGCTGCCACATGGTTAGGTAAGCCCCATTTGGGGTCATACACTGGGCCTAAAAAGTACAAACCGTCGGGCGAGAAGGTGGGGGCGGCTACCTTGCGGCTGCGCGCGGCCAGCACCTGTGCCATCCATTCGGGCGATTGGTTGCTTTGCCCTACGGTGACTAGGCACCCCATGATGTTGCGAATCATGTGGTGCAAAAACGCGCTGGCTTCAAATTCAAACCGCCAGTAGGCACCGCGCTGGCTAATGGTAATGTGGCGCATGGTTTTGACCGGGCTGAGAGCTTGGCACTGCGCTGCGCGAAACGATGAAAAATCTTGTTCGCCCAGCAGATATTTTGCGGCTTGCTGCATGGGTGCTAACGCCATAGGACGGTGTACCCAACCGACTCTGCCTGTCTCTATGCTGGGCCGCACCATAGATTCGAGCAGCACATAGGCATAGCGTCGAGCAATCGCGCTGCCTCGGCTATGAAAATCAACGGGCATAACGCGCGCCCATTGCACGGCAATATCTGTGGGTAAATAGCTGTTGGTGCCACGCACCCAAGAGGAGATATCGCGCTCCAGCGGCGTATCAAAGTGCACTACTTGGGCCAGGCCATGTACGCCAGCGTCAGTACGGCCAGCACATAGCGTAACAACACGATCACTTTTTGGCAGACCAGAAAAAGCCGCTAATGCGGCTTCTAGTTTGTCTTGGATGGTGTTGCCGCCAGTTTGGCTTTGCCAACCAAGGTAGCCTTGGCCGGCATAGCTCAAACCTAATGCAATGCGGGGCACTAGCTGAGGTCCGCTACCATGCGTTGGGCGCGGGCTTTAAGTGCACCAGATGCCTCAGCAGCTACTTCTTGCGCCAGCGAGCGGGCACCGTCGTTGTCACCAATTTCGCGAAACTCCTGGGCTAATGCAAGCTTGGTTTCCAGCGGGTCGCCAGACAGGTCAGCGCCTGTAGCTGCCGATGCCGATGCCGCAGTAGAGCTTGGCAAATCTAGCGACAAGTCACCTAAATCAAACTCTAGAGCTTCCATCGCCGGAGCTGGCGCAGTGGTAATGGACATGGGCGCTGTCGGTGCGATTGCACCCATAGCTGGTTTTGGGTCAGGGAAGCTAAGCTTTTGATCAAACATCGCCAAATCAGGGGGCGATAAGTCAATCAATCCACTATTGGTACCGTCAAAATCAGGCACGTTGGGTGAATCGAAAATCAAATCCATAGCTGTAGAGTCAATGCTATCGGGCGTTTGCGCCTTCATAGCGACTGTGGTCTGCACATGGATAGGCGACGTAGTGCCATGGGACGCTTGATTCATGGCTGCTGCTTTACTGCCATTATCGTTAGCTGAAAAGTCAAGATCCAAATCAAAGTCAACATTGTCATCAGCAGCGAACTGCGCATTTTGGGGCGAAGATTGCTCAGCAAATGCTGCCGAAGCCGCAGTGGCTGCTAGGGCCCCAGCTGCAACCATGCCGGCGCTACCTGCACCGCCAAAGCCAGTAGAGCCCAAAGAAATGCCGTGGTAGAGTGGATTCTCTGGGTCTAAATCGCGGCCCATAGCAGAGGCAGCCTCCCATTCACTGCCTTGGCCCTTGGTGACTGAGAAGGCTTCGTTGGCAACGGTTTCAAAGGCTTTGATATCACGGCGCTTGGCGTAGATCTCCATCAGCTTGGCGTGGATGGCTACTCTGCCCGGGTTGGTGCGCATCGCCTCTTTAAGAATTTCCTCTGCTTGCAGGTCGCGCCCGTAAGCTAAGTACACATCGGCCTCGGCCACGGGGTCTACATCACCTGCAGCATCAAGCTGGCTGGGTGAGTACACCATGGACGAACCCGTAACTGCACCTGCTGCATCATTGGTATCAATACGTTGGCCACCAGATGCACCAAAGAATGAATCAGGCTGCAAGCGGCTTTCTAGGAATGAACTGTCAACTTGGCTGGAATTTTTGCGCTGGCGGAAACGATAAAACCCAAAACCTGCCAGCAAAGCCAGTAGGCCACCCGCAGCCGGCATGGTCAATGGGTTATCGAGCAGGCTGTCCACCAAGCTAGGCTCAGGTGGAGGCGGTGGAGCGACTACTTTGGGCTTTGCAGGCGTAACTTGGGCTATCGGAGCGCTGGCTGCCGTAGTGGTAGCGTCAGCCTTAATCACACTGGTAGGTGTGACGGTAGAGGCTATGCTGGCAGTGGGAGTCACGCTAGTGGGCGTAGTCATCACTACAGTGGCTGTAGAGGCAGTGGGTGCGCCAGCCGTGGGTGCCGCAGTAACTGCGGCTGTGGGTGTAACGCTTGGGGCTGTTGCACCCGCAGCGATAGTGACACCTGGCTTGGCGCTGCTCGCCGCGGCCACCGCTGGGGCTGCAGATACGGACGTTGCAGCAGACGCAGCCGCTAAAGGCTTGGCAGCAGGCGTTGCCACCGTGCTGGTCACTAACTTATTGAGGTCTTGAATGTTCTTAGACAGCTCAGCAGTGCGCGAAGCGGCATCTTTGGCTTGTTTATCTTTGGCAATTGAGTCTTCTTTGCTTGCGCTAGTCGAGGATTTTGGCGCACTGGCACCGGCAATTGCACCTTTGGACAAGGTGAGTTTGTCAGGCGCTGCGGCAGCAGGTTTGCGCTCTTGCACCTCGGCTTGCACAGTGCCTGCAGCCTTGCGGCTGGCACTAGGCGTACTGGTGGTCGGTAAGCCTTGGGCCAGGCGGCGGCGGAACTCGTTAAAGTCTTTGCTTTGCGCTGTGATAGTCTGGCGTGCTTGGTCTGTGGGGGTAGCACCAGCGGTGGCCGCAGTCGGCATGTCTAACACCGCGCCTTTGCGCAGGCGGTTGACATTGCCTTCGACAAATGCTTCGGGGTTGGCGCTGAGCATGGCGACCAGCATTTGGTCCAGCGATATGCCTTCAGGCTTATAGCGTACGGCCAATTGCGTGGCGGTGTTGCCTGCTTTTACAGTCACGCTACCGGGCTTGGCAGCGGGTGCAGGGGCTGCAGCAACGGGTGGTGCAGCGCGAGGGGTGCGGCGTTCAGTGCTGCGCACTGCAGCTGTAGCGGGCGAAGTGGATGGAGCTGCTGCTCTAAAAGGTAACGGGTTGGCAGACGGCGCAGGCAGGCTAGGTGGTGCAGTTACTGCAGGCGCTGGCTGGGCACGCATGTTAGACGGGTCAAACAGCATGGTGTAGTCGCGCACCACCCGCCCTGTAGCCCAAGTGGTTTCTAGAATAATGTCTACAAACGGCTCATTGATCGGACGGTCGCTAGACAGCCGTAAATAAGCGCTGCCGTTGGCCCGGCGCTGTAAGCTGATCTGCACGCTGCTAAGGGCAGCGTTGTATTCTAGGCCGGCTGCGCGAAACGCATCGCCACTGGCAATTTTTGCGCTTAAGCTGGCAGCCTCTTCGGCATTGATATCAGGCACCTCAATTTCGGCGCGCAAGGGTTCACCCAGCGCAGAAAGCACATTAACGCGGCCCAGTGCCAATGCATGCGCGTCAAAAGCACCCAGTCCCAGGGACAAGGCAAGCGCAGCTGCAGCTACCGGTGTGCGCCAAAGTGTAGAACGGCTGGCAGTTACCAGAGACCCTGATTCGCGACCAAGCTTAAGCTGAGCGGATAAAATTTTTATGGTTGTTAGCACAAAAGCCTCAACATGAATTTTCGAAAATTGACGTTAACATCAACACGTTAGCTTGACAAGCTAAGACAGAATTTAAGTTTAGATACCCGGGGTTTGCCCCCCGTTACATATGCTTTTTGTTGCCAAACGACAACGCCTCGTAACCCGTAGTTACGAGGCGTTGGTATTAAAAAAGCTAATTGTGGGTGATTACTAACTTAATTTCATTTGCATGAATTGATTGGAAAATTTCATGTGTTGAGCAAAATCCGCAGCATGCGGCGCAGCGGCTCGGCAGCGCCCCATAGCAGTTGGTCGCCAATCGTGAAGGCCCCCAAATACTCAGGCCCCATAGCCATTTTGCGAATACGGCCCACGGGAATGGTCATCGTCCCGGTGACTGCCACGGGTGTCAGGTCCTTCAAAGTGGCCTCTTTAGTATTAGGTACCACTTTGACCCACTGGTTGTCAGAGGCGATCATGGCTTCAATATCTGCCAATGGCACGTCTTTTTTCAGCTTGAAAGTTAGCGCTTGGCTGTGGCAGCGCATGGCGCCTACGCGTATGCAAAAGCCATCCACAGGTGTAGCCGCTGTGCCAAAACCAGCGCCTTGCCCCAATATCTTGTTGGTTTCGGCGCCGCCTTTCCACTCTTCTTTCGTCATTCCATTGCCAAGATCTTTGTCGATCCAAGGGATGATGCTGCCGCCCAGCGGCACGCCAAAGTTAGCTACTTCGTCGCCGCTAAGTGCACGCTGTTTGGCAGTCACCAAGCGGTCAATCTCTAAAATCGCTGACTTTGGGTCGTCTAGCAGGCTTTTCACCTCGGCATTGAGCGAGCCGTATTGCGTTAGCAGCTCGCGCATGTGCTGCGCGCCGCCACCCGAGGCTGCCTGGTAAGTCATGGTGCTCATCCATTCGACTAAGCCGGCCTTGTACAGTGCACCCACGCCCATCAGCATGCAGCTGACAGTGCAGTTACCACCAATCCAGTTTTTGCCGCCCTTGGCAAGTGCGTTTTTAATCACCGGCATGTTGACCGGGTCCAAAATGATCACCGCGTCGTCGTTCATGCGCAGGGTCGATGCTGCGTCAATCCAGTGGCCCGTCCAGCCTGCAGCGCGCAGCTTGGGGTAGACGTCGCTGGTGTAGTCGCCGCCCTGGGCGGTGATGATGATGTCGCACTTCTTGAGTGCATTGATGTCAAAAGCGTCCTTGAGCGTAGTCTCGTTTTTGGCCTGCGCGGGGGCTTTGCCGCCCGCATTGGAGGTAGAAAAGAACACTGGCTCGATCAAGCCAAAATCACACTCTGCGATCATGCGGTCTATCAGCACAGAGCCGACCATTCCGCGCCAGCCCACTAGGCCTACTAGGTTACCAATTTTCATTTTCTTAGCGCCTTTCAAAATTAATCAGGTTTGACTAATCCCCCGGCTCGTCTAGCTCCGGGGTGAGGGGCGGGACGAACCTGGCTGGATTAGCCTTTAATGGTTGTCGTTTTAGTGGAAGCAATGAACGCGCACACGCCTAGCACGCAAGCGGCTGGGGTGGTTTGGGTGGTGTACACATTAGCGTTCATAGTAGTTAAATTATATCCGAGGGCAGCTGCTTTAAACTTGCCTTTGGTAGGGCATGGGTTGATTGATTGAACTTGCGCTCTTCGCGTCCCAGTACAAAGAACCAGTAGAGCAACAAGCCAAATCATTCAAAGTAAGAAAAATAGCATATTTACCAACAAAATATGCTCACAGTCCAAGTATTCATTGATCAGACAGCTATTTAATCAATAGCATCTTGGGGAATCTACCGCAATGCTTTTACAACCGCGTCGCCCATTTGTACTGTGCTGACTTTAGTCGTTCCGCTGCTGTAAATGTCGCTGGTACGAAGCCCAAGCGATAGCACCTTCTTCACCGCCGCTTCAATACGATCTGCGGCTTCGGTTTGTCCAAGCGAGAAGCGCAGCATCATCGCGGCGCTCAAAATCGTGGCTAACGGGTTGGCAATGCCTTTGCCTGCGATATCCGGAGCGCTGCCATGGCTAGGCTCGTACAGGCCTTGGTTTTTTGCGTTCAGAGAGGCCGAAGGCAGCATGCCAATCGAGCCGGTCAGCATAGCAGCGGCATCAGACAAAATGTCGCCAAACATATTGCCAGTCACCATCACGTCAAACTTCTTGGGTTCTTTCACCAGTTGCATGGCGGCGTTGTCGACGTACATGTGATCTAACGCCACCTCGGGATATTGCTTGCCTACCGCAGTGACTACGTCTTTCCATAGCTGGAAGGTTTCCAGTACGTTGGCTTTGTCTACGCTGGTCACGCGCTTGCTGCGTTTCATGGCGGCTTGAAACGCGACGTGGGCGATGCGCTCAATTTCGGGGCGGCTGTAGCGCATGGTGTCGAAGGCTTCTTCGGCTCCGGGGAAGTGCCCATCAGTGGCAACACGGCGGCCGCGTGGCTGGCCAAAGTAGATGTCGCCCGTCAACTCGCGGATGATGAGAATGTCCAGGCCTGCAATCAACTCAGGTTTTAAGCTCGACGCATCGACCAATTGCTCATAACAAATAGCCGGGCGAAAGTTGGCGAACAGGCCCATGTTTTTACGCAGGCCCAGGATGGCTTGCTCGGGCCGCAGCGGGCGGTCCAGTTTGTCGTATTTCCAGTCGCCCACCGCGCCAAACAACACTGCGTCGGCTTGCATGGCGAGCTTGAGCGTGCTTTCGGGGAGCGGGTGGCCGTGGGCTTCAAACGCAGCACCTCCCACGAGGGCGGTCTCGGTTTCAAATTTCAGGTCAAGGGCATTTAAAACCTTAACGGCTTCAGCAACGATTTCAGTGCCGATGCCGTCACCGGGGAGGATTGCGATTTTCAAGATGAGGTTCCGTAAAACTAGTTTTTAAGTTCAAAAGGCAGACCATTGTTGGTGGTGGTAGTCCTGTTACGCTCAGCTGCCAAGCTGGCTGCAAATGAAGTGTCAGCTTTGGCCAGTTGCGAGCACAGATAAGAATCGCGTTGCGCAGTATTTTGGGCGGCAATACACAAGTCGCGCAATGACTGCGCTGAGTTTGCGTTGCCCATCACGGTGCGCATCTCGAATGGCAGTTTCAACACCATGTCGGCGTTGGTGGCGTTTGCGCACGCTTGCGCGTTGGTGGCTTTATAGGTGGTGTTGCTGCACAGGTTAAGTGCGCTAGTGACGTTGGCAGGTACGCCGATCAAGGCTTGTATCTGCGGGTTGGCCAAAATTTGCTCAAGTACGCCGGCTGCATGCACCGATGGTAAAGCTAAGGTTAAAACAAAAGCTGCGCTGACATGGCTAAAACGGATGCGAATGCGGGTAAAAATAGTCGACATAAAAACTCCTGAGCGAAGGTAAATATCATCCACCGGCAGAAAGCGCCAGCCAAGGATGTTGTAGCAGGCGCTGAGACTCAAACGCTTTAATCTTATCGGAATGCCGCAGGGTTAACCCGATATCGTCAAAGCCATTCATCAGACAGTACTTGCGAAACGGTTGCACTTCAAACGGGATGGACTCGCCTTGGGGCATGACGACTAGTTGTTTGTCCAGGTCGATGGTGAGCTGGTAGCCGGGAAAAGCCAGTGCCTCGTCAAACAGCTTAGCCACTTGCGCCTCGCTCAGCACGATGGGCAGCAGGCCGTTTTTGAAACAGTTGTTAAAGAAGATGTCGGCAAAGCTGGGGGCAATGACGCACCTAAAGCCGTACTGGTCTAGCGCCCACGGCGCGTGCTCACGGCTTGAGCCGCAGCCAAAGTTTTTGCGCGCCAGCAAGACGGACGCGCCCAGGTAGCGTGGCTGGTTGAGTACAAAATCAGGATTGGGTTTGCGGCTGGTTGGGTCTTGACCGGGGTAGCCTGCGTCCAGGTAGCGCCATGCGTCAAACAGGTTGACGCCGAAGCCGGTTTTGTGGATGGACTTGAGGAACTGCTTAGGGATGATCGCATCAGTGTCGACATTCTCGCGATCCATGGGGGCGACTAGGCCTTGGTGTATGGTGAATTTTTGCATTGTGATTGTTGGGCTGAGAGGGGGAGGGGATTTTTTGAACGCAGAGGGCGCAAAGGTTTCGCAGAGGACGCAGAAGGGGGAGAAAAAGAATACAAAGAGAAAAAAGAAGATAAAAAAACAAATATAAATTTAAATGAAATTCTCATTAATGAATTTTTGGTTTTATTTTTGTATTATCTTTTTTGCGCTCTCTGCGAAACCTTCGCGTCCTCTGCGTTCAAAAATTCTTCGGTATTTCGTATCCTTTAAACAAACCTGCGCACATCGACAAAATGCCCGTGCACCGCCGCCGCAGCTGCCATAGCAGGCGACACAAGGTGGGTGCGGCCACCAGCGCCTTGGCGGCCTTCGAAGTTGCGGTTGGAGGTAGACGCACAGCGCTCGCCCGGCTCCAGGCGATCGGCGTTCATCGCCAGGCACATGCTGCAACCAGGCTCGCGCCACTCAAAACCTGCGGCTTTAAAAATCTCGTGCAGGCCCTCGGCTTCGGCTTGCGCTTTCACCAAACCAGATCCTGGCACGACCAGGGCGACTTTGATGTTTTTGGCCACCTTCATGCCGATTTTTTTAACAATCGCTGCAGCCTCGCGCATGTCTTCAATGCGGCTGTTGGTGCAGCTGCCGATGAACACTTTGTCGACGAACAAATCGTTCAGCGCTTTGTTGGGCTCCAGGCCCATGTAGACCAAGGCACGCTCAATCGCGATACGCTTATTCGCATCTTTTTCTTTATCCGGGTCTGGAACGCGGTCTTCTATGGACAGCACCATCTCGGGGCTGGTGCCCCAGGTGACTTGCGGGATGATCTGGCTGCCGTCCAGCTCTACGGTGGCATCAAACTTGGCACCCGGGTCGCTTTGCAGCGTTTTCCAGTAAGTGGTGGCTTGATCCCAAGCCACGCCCCCCGAAAACTGGCCAGTTTTCGGGTCAGTGCCCGGCGCCATAGGGCGGCCCTGCACATAGTCAATGGTCTTTTCGTCCACCGCAATCAGGCCTGCGCGTGCACCCGCCTCAATGGCCATATTGCACACCGTCATGCGGCCTTCCATGCTCAGGCTGCGGATGGTGGAGCCTGCAAACTCGATGGTGTAGCCCGTGCCACCTGCCGTGCCGATTTTGCCGATGATGGCCAGCACCACGTCTTTGGCGGTCACGCCTTTGGCCAGCGCGCCGTCCACTTTGATGAGCAAATTCTTCGCTTTTTTGGCCAGCAGGGTTTGCGTGGCCATCACGTGCTCTACCTCGCTGGTGCCAATGCCGTGCGCCAGCGCGCCGAACGCACCGTGGGTAGACGTGTGGCTGTCGCCGCAAACGACAGTCATGCCCGGCAGCGTAGCGCCGTTTTCAGGGCCAATGACATGCACGATGCCTTGGCGCTTGGACATAAACGGGAAGAACGCTGCAGCGCCAAATTCGGCAATGTTTTTGTCCAGCGTGACAATTTGCTCTTTGCTCACGGGGTCGGTAATACCGTCGTAGCCCAGCTCCCAGCCGGTGGTGGGCGTGTTGTGGTCGGCGGTGGCCACGATAGAGCTGGTGCGCCACACTTTGCGGCCCGCCTCGCGCAGCCCCTCAAAGGCCTGCGGGCTGGTGACTTCGTGCACCAAATGGCGGTCGATATACAGCACGCTGGTGCCGTCGTCTTCGGTGTGGACAACATGGTCGTCCCAAATTTTGTCGTACAGGGTGCGGGCGAGGGTGGTGGTAGACATGGCGTGCAACTTCTAAAAAACTGATTTTAAATCGGACAGCCGGTAATGCAGGGTGTGCTCAGCTTATTTTGTAGGTTTAAAGAGTGTTTTTAATGGTGAAATATGCCGATAGTCCAAGTATTTACTGCTCAACCAGCTATAAAATTGATAGTAACTAGGGGCCTCAACAGGTTTGCATCAATGCTCCACTAGCCGCTGTGCAGGCACGGGCAGCCATAACCAAAGTCTTGCATAGGGTTTGGCAGCTCACTAGCGTTTTTGCGGAGAGCCAAAGGGCACGAAATCCGTTGTAATCGGAGTTTTATAGGACTTTGGTATGAATTTATCCCGTTTCACGCTGAACCGCCGCAGTGCACTGGGCGCGGCTGGCGCGCTGGTGGCTGCCCCTTGGGTGCGTGCACAAAGCTTTCCAGACCGGCAAATCACCATCGTGGTGCCTGCGCCCCCCGGCGGCACGGCCGATATTTCAGCCCGCGCGCTGGTAGAGCCTTTGGGCAAAGCGCTGGGCGTGAGTATCGTGATCGACAACAAAGGTGGTGGCAACGGCGCAGTGGGCGCGCAGGCTGTGCTGAACGCCAAACCCGATGGCCATACGCTGTTGATGGCCTACAGCGGTTTTCATTGCATGAGCCCGCATTTGGTCAAGCTGCCGTATGACCCTATCAAAGACCTGCAAGCCATTTGCAATGTGTATTCAGCCCCGCAGGTGATGGTGGTGCGCAGCTCGCTGGAGAATATTAAAACAGCGCAGGATTTCATCGCGTATGCCAAAGCCAACCCCGGCAAGCTGAACTACGGCAGCTCGGGCAATGGCAGTGTGCAGCACATTGCCGCTGAACTGTTCAAGCAAATCACAGGCACGTTTATGACCCACATTCCGTATCGCGGCAGCGGCCCAACGATTGTGGACCTGCTGGCTGGGCAAATTGACATGACGGTGACCACTGCGCCATCGCTGATGCCGCATATTCAAAGCGGTAAATTTCGCCCACTGCTGGTAGCTGGGCCACGCCGCTTAAGCTCGCTGCCCAATGTGCCTACCGGTATCGAGCTGGGCTTAAAAGGCTACGAGGTGGACGCCTGGTTTGCGCTATACACCCACGCGCAGGCCCCCAAAGGCCCAGTAGACCGTGTAGCCGCCGAAGTGCAAAAAATCATGGCCGTGCCAGCGTTTAAAGAGCGCGCAGCGTCATTGGGTGCAGAGGCTAACTATATTGACCCACCCAAAATGACGGCCTACGCGCAAGCTGAGTACACCAAGTGGGGCAATGTGATCAAGACATCGGGTATCAAGGCGGATTGATCTGGTGAGGTCTTTGGATGCATTTTTGAGAAGTAAATAGGGCTGTAGTCCATGTATTTACTGCTCAAACAGCTATTGTATTTATAGCATAAACCGTTGCGGCATTTCAGTCTGTAGCTACTGAGCAGAGGGTGCAAATTTACTGTCCGGTCGCTGTCACGCCGCAATCGACCCGTAAATTAACCGAGCTGAGCCCCGGGAAGGTGGTGATGGCGATACCCGTGCCGTTGAGCAAATTAGGCACTGTGCCAACGGGCGTGGCCACACCCAGCGGTAAGCCTACCGGGCAAGACGCAGAGCCGGTGGTGGACACGCAAGTGACGCTGGTGCAGCTCAGGCCCGCACTGGGGTTGTCTTTGATGATGGTGCCGTCTGCCTGGAAAACGCCAGAGTTGCTGAAGGTGACGGTATAGGAGGTAGTGCTGCCACCGGCTAGAGTGGTCACTGCGTTGGTTTTGGTGACCGTCAGCAAGGTCGTGCCCACAAGTTTGACATCTTCCACGGTAGAGGAGCCACTGAGGTAATTAGTACCACCCACCAGCACGCCATTGGCATAGGTACCGCCGGGGGATACTGCTGGGTTAATGGTGGCCGAGCCTGCTGCAGGCCCACCGGTGGTGCGGGTAGGGTCGCTAAAGGTGGTGCTGACGTTGTTTTGGTAAGTGGCCAAGGTGGTGGTGTTCACATTGACCACAAAACTGAGGGTGACCGAGCCACCTGGGAAGATGGTGAAAGAGTTGACGGTGGGGTTGTTGGCACTGCCCGCCACGCCGAAAATTGCCGTCGGCGTGCTGCCCGAGGAATTGGTCGTGGTGGGGCTGGGGCCAGTAGTGCCTGTTCCGGCAAACGCCGTTGTGGCAGTGGCTGCAATGGTCTGCAAGCCAAATGGCACAGGCAGAATGTCCAGGATACTTACCCCGTAAGCCGCGCCAGATGTGGACGTGTTGCTCACGTTGATGCTGTATTGGGCGGTGGTGCTGCTGGGTAGTACCACCACTGGGGTTGTCGTGCTTTTAGTGACGCTCAGCACAGGCAAACAAGCTGCACCAGCGGTGACACCGGTAGGACCGCCGCCAGGGGCAGAGGCTACACCCCCTGTGCCGCCCAGTGCGCTATAAAGTTTGGGGCTGCCGTTACCTTGCACACCACCGCAGCAACCGTCATTGCCGCCGCTGCCGCCCGTAAATACATTGGTGATACCCGTGAGGTTGGTTGAACTCAAAATGTACCCACCCCCGCCCCCGCCCCCGGGGCCGTGGTCGTAGTAACTTGAATACCCGCCCCCGCCGCCGCTGGCATCGATCGTCAAACCTGCGCCTGTGCCGGACGTAGCCAACACTGCTACCGAGCCACCAGCGCCACCGCCACCTGCGCCATCGGTACCTCCGTTCACGTTGTAGGCCGTGTAACCTCTGGCAGTGATCGCGCCAGCGCTGGCAGACAGGGCGCCGGTGCGCAACAAAACTACCCCCCCGCCAGAGGCCCCGCTGACCGACACTGTGCCAGTGGCTCCGTTCACCGTTCCGGTGGTGGGGGGCGCGGGGCGCGTGGTGGCGTTGACCGTGGGTGGCCAATTGCCTATGGCGCTGACCAACGCATTGTTATTGGATGAACCGGCGCCGCCCCCGCCGCCCAGTACGAGACTAGAAACAGAGTTGGCCACAACACCGCCGCCCAAGCCACCCGCCAAATTGTTCTGCGTCCACGAATTGCCCCCGCGCCCGCCTGCGCCAGCGTTACCGCCTCCACCCCCGCCGCCGTTGTATTGGTTGCCGTTGGTGGGCAGGCCGTCATTGGCGGCACCGGCCGCATTGCCTTGCGCACCTTGCCCGGCGGCGCCTAGTGCATAACCTTGTCCGAAGGTAGCCACGGGGTAGGCTAGCGGCGCAGCCACCCCGGTGAACACTTGGTAAGGCGTACCTACAGTGCCCTCACCCTTGATCGCACCGTTGATGCTGCCGGTGTTAAAAATGTAGTTCAGATCACTGAATAAACCGCCAGCGCGGGCGACTGAGCCATTAAAGCCCGCGCCGCCGCGAAACCCGGCACCATCCACCGTGATGGTGCCGTTCAAGGCCATGCTGCCCGCCACGTCGATGGCCACAATACCGCCGGTGCCTTGCCCGTTGGTGTTGCTAACGGTCCAACGGTCTGAGCTGACGGTCGTGCCAGCAGCCACATTGGCCGACGCGTATTGCGGAACCCGCACGACTTGAAAGGTGCGCCAAGCGGTGGTCACGTTGGCTGCAGCGGTCACGCTTTGCACGTAGTTGTTGGTCAAATTGCGGTTCAGCGTCAGTACGCTGCCCGCAATGCTGCTGATTTGGGCGTACTCATATTGACCTGCGTTGGCCGGAGTCGCAGAGTCTTGCATTTGCATAATGAGCACCAAATCGCCCGCGATGAGGCTACGTGCGCTGCTTCGTTGGCCCGTAATAGATGCGACAGTCACCAGATTAGTGCCCGCGCTGGCCGTGCCACTGCCAGCATGATAGGTGTTGAGCACACCCGTGAGGGTGGCGGGGCCGTCTAAGCCAGGCGAGGCGCAAACCTGCGCGTTGGATGCCAGGCTAAAACCCAACATCGCTACTAAACAAGCAAAAACCTTAAATCTCGTCATTGGATGCGCCATTTCTAGATTGTGGAATATAGCTCTCCACAAGATTCAGGATGAATTTGACCATGCAGGCCTAGCTTGTACCGCCGCTGCAAGCTATCACCAATCTTCATCTGCAGTGGGGTGAGTTTTTAGAGCGACGCTTGTCTAGACAACAAATTATATGTTACTACAGTCATGCAAACACACCAGTGGCGACGACGGCAACGGCAACGGCAACCGCAACGGCAACGGCAACGGCAACGGCAACGGCAACGGCAACGGCAACGGCAACGGCAACGACGTTAAGAAGCTGGACCCTCCATTTTGAGAGCCGCAAAAAAGGCCATGCTGCGTCGTTAGGTGCAGAGGCTAACTACATTCACCACCCAAAATGATGGCCTATGCGCAAGCTGAATTTGCCAAATGGGGCAGTGTGATTAAGATATCGAGTATCAAGGTAGATTAGGGGCTTTGAACACCGTATTGGTAGCCAAATCGGCTTGTAGTCCAAGTATTTACTGCTCAAGCAGCTATTATTTTTGTAGCGTTTTGATTTTTTCTGCGTTCCGTGTGAACTCCCTCTTGGCAATGCATTTCTTCGCTGTTTAGCTGTGGCGGGCGGCGGGACATATCGCTGGCAAAACTTCCGCGAACACGCGCAGCAGATAGCAGTCATCAACAGTTGGTGGGCCGCACCTCGCTACAGTTTTCCCATCGATAAGATCCCACCGCTGCACCCTGGTCAATGCTTTTAAAGACACGCGGGGCGGAGTTTCTAGATTTCATGCAACCAGCATCCTAACCAAGCACTTGACATTGAAAATAATTTTAACTTCGGGTTGTTTAAGCCACCATAAAACGATCACAATCTTTCACATGAAAAGTACTTTAAATGCTTTGCACTCTGCGTGGTTTTGCGCTATTTTTAATAGCGCAAACAACTTAGACTCGAATTGTTCAAAGTCTGGTTTTTTCCAACAAAAACTACCAACGTATACCGCAGACTTTGCGGTTTTTATCACGTTAAGTCGCACATGTTCCGAGGCGTGATTCGATATCGATTAATCAATGTGGAGTGACTATGGACGTTCGTCTGCCTTTACTTGTTCTCGCCCTCATAGTGGTCGCCCCGGAAGCGCCTGCAGGCGGCAAAGGAGGAAGCGAAGGCTCAGTCTCGGTTCGTGGTCACGTACGAAAAGACGGCACATATGTTCCTCCACACTTCCGATCTGCGCCGGACGGCAACTTCCAGAACAATTGGAGTACCGTAGGTAACAACAACCCGTACACCGGCGAAGATGGAACAGTCGTCTCGCCGTACAACAAGATGTTGGGCAGTAGTTCGGGATACGTGCCGCCCAAGTACGAACCGGCATCCATCGCCGCGCCCATAACGCCGTCCACCAGCCGCGCTGGCAACGCCTCGATTCCGTCGCTTCCATCGGTCCCGTCAACGCTGGCGCCTGACACCTTGACGCCGTTCGCCACAACGGGCTCGGCTCTTACAGCGCGCCCTCCAACAAAGGTGGATGGCATTTCCGCGCCAACCGCAAGTTCACTGCCAGCGCGCCAACTCAGCTATCTCGCGCAGCAGAAGGTGCGCGATGTAGAGCGCGCGCAGTTCTGGCGTGCGCGTGGACACTCGTTTGATTCCCAGTACATGACGGCGTATTCAATGGATCAGAAAGTCAAAGATATCGAGCGGGCTCGCTTCTGGAAGGCGAAGGGTCATGGCTTCAACCCTGACTACATGACCGCCTACTCAATGGATCAAAAGGTTGTTGACATTGAGCGAGCGCAGTACTGGCAAACACTGGGTTACTCGTTTAATCCGAACTACTTAACGGCTTACTCTATGGATCAAAAAGTCAAAGACATCGAGCGGGCGAAGTTTTGGCGAGAACGCGGCCTGACGTTCGATGCAAACTACACAACAGCGTACTCGATGGACAGAGAAGCTGAGCGTATTGGCGTGAGAGCACGGTAGACTCGCTGGACGAGTGCGGCCTCACCCCTTCATCGAGCGGACGCCAAAAAGGCTTCGCTATTTTGAAGTCCGCTCATGTCGAGCGTTGGGCATTTCCATTTGCCATAAAGCTTAACTAGTCGCCAACGGGATTTGCAATCAGCGGAAGTCCTGAATCATCTAAATCAAAGTACCCATCTGCCTTGTTGAAATGCACTAGGTAACGCAGCGATCACTTAGCGGTACTGGGGTAAGTCAAGTAGGGATTCGTCTCGAAACGGTGGACAAGGTGACTGAATATAATTGCCCTCAGATACGAAACGAAACAGCACTTTAAGCACAAAAAAGCGCTTTAAATTCCTGTACCCGCTGCTTAGGAAGCTATTATATTTGTAGCAAATAGCTCTCTATGTTGGGTCTAACTTCCCCAACACCCTCAGCCAACTACAAGCGCGCTGATGTGGCGTTGCACTGTCGCCACCGATTCGAACTTCGGGCTCGAAGCGCGCAGACGTGGGGATAAGAAATTTAGGCTGTCTGAGCGCAGCGAGTTCCTAAATTTCCCCCACGTCGAGGTTCTATGTTGCAAGTCAAGCAGTTTGGGGCACTATTTGAGCTTT